>MGZZ01000123.1 GCA_001802795.1 Ignavibacteria bacterium GWC2_36_12
CGAGGTAGAGCAAACCGATTTAGAAAAAAGCAATACTACTGCCGACCTTAACTACGGTTCTTCATTTACCCAGCTTAATCTTATGGATGTGCCAATTGTTCATTCAAAAGGAATTACCGGCGAAGGCGTTATAATAGGACTTCTCGATAGCGGTTTCGATTGGCGGGATCACGAGGCGCTCGTTAATTCTAATGTAATTGCCGAATGGGATTTTGTTTTTAATGATTCTATAACTGCTAACCAGCCGGAGGATACTCCTTCTCAACACAATCATGGAACCAGCGTTTTTTCGGAAGTTGGAGGATTCAAGGATAGCACATTGGTCGGGGCTTCTTTTGGTTCGTCATTCGTTCTTGCAAAGTCGGAAGACATTAGAAGCGAAAAGCATATTGAAGAAGATAATTATGCTGCTGCGCTTATCTGGATGGAAAATTACGGAGTTGAAATAACAAGCAGTTCTCTTGGCTACAGTCTGTTTGATACAACAACCTATTCTTACACTTATGAAGATATGGATGGTCAAACAACAATTGTAGTAAAAGCATGTGAGTTGGCTTTCAGTAAAGGAGTTGTTACTATAACAGCAGCCGGGAATGAGGGGAATTATCCCTGGTATTATATTATTTCTCCTGCTGACGGATTTAACACAATTGCAGTTGGTGCAGTAACAAGTTCTAACCAGGTTACAAGCTTTAGCTCGCACGGACCTACATACGATGGTAGAATAAAACCGGATGTGGTCGCACAGGGAAGCGGTGTATATGCGGCATCTGCTTCAGGATTTAGTTCGTACACTGCCGTTTTTTCAGGTACTTCCGCAGCTACTCCTTTAGCCTGTGGAATTGCGGGGCTATTGCTATCCGCTCATCCTCATTTAACCAATGTACAGGTTAGAAACATTTTATTAGAGACTGCGGATAATTTTTCAAACCCGGATAATGAAAGAGGTTATGGCTTAGTTTCCGCTGCAAATGCAATCAATTATCCTAACCTGCAGGTAGATAATTCAAGTTATATAATTCATAAGATTTTTATAAATGATCTTGCAATCAATCCTTCAACTGTGAAGATTAATTATTCTATTGATCAATCAGACTTTACACAGGAAAATATGTCTTCTGACGGTACGTTTAGGTATAATTTTCTTTTACCGGTCTTAAATAATGATCAGTTCGTAGAATTTTATTTCACTTATGATGACAATTCTGCTGCAAATTACCGCGAGCCTTCGGATAAAAATTATATACTTACTTACGGAGGAACGATTGTTTCCCTTGGTCCTGAAATAAATAATATTCCAAGCGATTACGTGTTAAGCCAGAATTATCCTAATCCTTTTAATGGGCAGACAAAAATAAATTTTATATCTTCCAGCCAGGAACAGGGAGAATTAATTGTTTACGATATTCTTGGTCAAAAAGTTAAAGCACTTTTCAATGAAGTTACAAAGATTGGACTAAATACAGTTACGTGGAACGGCAAAAATGAAAATGGATTGGATGTTTCGAGTGGTGTTTATTATTATGTTTTAAAAATCGGGGAAAACAATTATTCCAAGAAGATGATACTACTGAAGTAATGAAATTTAACGAATAGAAAAAAGTTTTAATAAACATAAGCCTGCAACGTATTTCGTTGGATATTTCTTCATTTAACACAACTTTTTGTAACCATTCTTTCCTAAAAAATTCTTAAATTTTTGTCATAGATTCAAAAACAGGTTAGTTATTATGGCTGGTATTCTTTTTCCTGCACAGGATAAATATCTAAAGCAGTTTAAAAAGGAAGATGATCCTTTAATTGCTGAGATGGAGCAATATGCGAAAGAACATAAAGTTCCCATCCTTTCAAGGCAGGCAGCCGATTTTCTTGAGCAAATTGTGCTGTTGATAAACCCCAGAAGAGTTCTTGAAATAGGAGCGGCTATTGCATATTCTACTATCAGAATTGCAAAAATCCTGAAGAAGAAATCGGTAATTCATTCAATTGAAATGAGCGAAGATAATGCAGCAATTGCAAGGGAGAATATAGAGAAAGCAGGACTTGGAAATAAAATTGACCTGAAAATAGGTAATGCTCTTACAATAATGCCTCAACTTCAAAAAAAGTATGATTTGATTTTCCTGGATGCGGATAAGGAAGACTATAAAAGATTGTTTGACTACTCTATGATACTCCTGAAAAGTGGAGGAGTAATTTTTATTGATAATCTTCTGTGGCATGGATTTGCAGCCGCACGGAAAATTCCGGGAGAATACAGAATTTCTACAAAATATATAAGGGAATTCAACACAGTGTTTATGAATCAGCCAAACCTGATTGCGACAATACTTCCCATAGGTGATGGAATAGGTTTGGGGGTTAAGAGGTGATTTTATGAATACTGCAAATCTTGTAGAAGAGATTAATGTCTTTTCGGAACAAAAGCTGAAAAGAAAGAATGATTTAAAAATTCTTTTGGAGATGTCTTTTAAAAATGAAAAGTCAGTGCTTCTGGAAAACCTCTCATTTACGGCAAAATATATCAGGGGTTTGGAGAGGGTCCTTAAGAAAGGAAGTATGAACCCTGAGATTAGTAATATTGAACAAATAAAACAGGACTATACAAATAACATTAAAAAATCGATTGACCAAATTAAGGAACTAATAAGCTTCGCTGATACGGAAGTAAATAGCTATTTTGAAGAAAAGTATTTCAAATTAACTCAGGAAGGTTTTCAAAGCTTAAGTGAATTACTCGAAGATCTGGAATGGACTAAAATGTATTTTAATCGGCAGAAAAGGCGGACCACCAACTAAAAATATCCTAATAGAATTCTTTAAACCGGCATCGGTAATTAAACGAGTAATCTTTTTCTACAAGCGACAACTGGTTAACTTATATCTTTTGCAATCCACTTTTCAAGAGCAGAAAGAAGATGAGTCATAGCTGTAATTAGCGGCTTATGCTGTACCTCATCAATATCCGTAAGGATCTCTCTGTGTATATTGATATAAGCATTATTTAGTTGTTGAACAATCAAGACTCCCTGTTTAGAGAGAGTTACCTTCATGTTTCTACGATCATTGGAATCTATCTCTCTTATTAAATAATCTTTTCTTACCAGTCCATCAATAATTCTGGTTAATCTGCTGGGACTGAGGTTCATTCTTTTGGCAATTTGCTTGTTGTTTGAACTTTCCTCGGTTCCGAATAATCTCAGGCATCTGAATTCGGCTTGAGTTAGTCCGTGTTGTTCTGCAAGTCGGGCTTCTTTTTCCTGGCAGTTTGCAAGTAACTTAAATGTTAGATCGGCAAGTTGTGCTGCTTCAGCTGGTGTGTTTGTTATTTCGTTCATATTTTTACACAATCAATTATTTGCTACACGCAAAAATCAACATTATTTATATTTAAGTCAAGAAACTTTATAAAGTTCTCATTTTATATCAAAAATAAAGCATTTCTGCCAAGGTAAGTTTAACCCTTCCGTTTGTTGCTTCTTTCAATATTGAAATAATTTGCTGAAGATCATCAAATGTTATCAAGCATTCTAATTCAACTTTATCGGAATAATTAGTATTTATTATTTTATTACCGGATTCGTTAAAAGCCTGGTAAATTTTCTGTACATACTGAAAATCAACTTTTATAAATATCTTTTGATAAAGTTTTTTATCTACTTTCCCGGCTTTTTCTAGAACCGAAAATGCAGCTTCATAATAAGCTTTGCCCAGCCCGCCGACACCGAGTTTTGTTCCTCCAAAATAACGAACTACAACTACCAGAGTGTTTGTTAAATTGAAATGTTCTATAGCATTATAGATTCTTATTCCAGCCGTCCCAGCCGGTTCACCGGCATCTGAGTATTTTTGCGAGTTTAAAGTTTTATATGCAAAACAATGATGTGTTGCATCGTAGTATTTTTTCTTTAAGTCCTTTAAGCGAGATAAAACTTCCTCTTCATTCTCAACAGGAAAAGCAAAACCGATAAAACGAGAGTTCTTTTCCTTTAACTCTGTTTCATATTTCTTATCGATAACTTTTATTTCTTTTAGCTTATTCATAGAAAAGTGACACAATGCAGTGATTATTTAGTTGCTTATCAAAGCCTCTATGACTAAAATACTATTTTAAATTTAACCCATTTTGCGATTTGGAAAAAGAAACGATAATAATAAAAGGTGCGCGGGAACATAATCTCAAGAATATCGATGTTGAAATCCCCAGGGAATCATTAACAGTAATTACCGGTTTATCCGGGTCGGGAAAATCCTCTCTCGCTTTTGATACTATCTATGCCGAAGGTCAAAGGAGATATATAGAATCTCTTTCTGCTTATGCGCGGCAGTTCCTGGATATGCTTGAGAAACCTGATGTAGATTTAATAGAAGGTTTAAGCCCGGCAATCTCAATTGAACAGAAATCTACTTCGGGAAATCCTCGTTCGACTGTCGGCACCGTAACGGAAATATACGACTATCTTCGACTGCTTTATGCAAGATTAGGAACTCTGCATTGTTATAATTGTGGAAAACCTGTTACAAAACAAACTTCCAGCCAGATAATTGATTCGATTATTACTTCTCAGAAAGGAGATAAAATTACTATCCTGGCTCCTGTTATTAGAGGAAGAAAAGGGCATTACAGGGAATTGTTCGAAGAGATTGCTTCCGATGGCTTTCTTAAAGTAAGAGTAGATAATGAAGATCACGAAATTGTAAAAGGCTTTAGTGTTGACAGGTACAAGATTCACAATATTGAAATTCAAATCGATAAACTAACAGTTAATGAAGCATCAAGGAACAGGTTGACTGAATCCGTAGAAGTGGCTTTGAATTACGGGGACGGCATTGTTACAGTAAATAACGGCAAGAAAGATTTTCTGTACAGCAGGCATATCGCTTGTCTTGATTGCGGAATAAGCTATAGGGAATTGGCGCCCAACTCCTTTTCATTTAATTCTCCTTACGGCTCCTGTTCCGATTGTGAAGGTTTGGGAGAGAAAAAAGAAATAGATATTAATCTGGTAATTCCCGATTGGAACAAATCAATAAATGAAGAAGGACTCTCGCCTGTTGGTAAACCGAGACAGATCTGGTTCTTTAACCAGTTAAAGGTTGTTGCTGAAAAATATAACTTTGATTTCGACACTCCGTTAAAAAATCTTAGTAATGAAGCCAAAGATGTTATTCTGCATGGTACTAAGGAAAAAATTCCGTTTAGTTATTCTTATGGAAATACCAAACCTGTTACATATATGCATAAGTTTTCAGGTTTAATTAGTTACCTGAAAAATTATTATGAAAGCACAAGCTCCAACAACATTCGTGAATGGGTAGAATCATATATGAATACCATTGCCTGTTCAACTTGTAACGGAGGCAGGCTAAAAAAAGAATCTCTTTCGGTTAAATTCCAGGGAAAAAACATAGCTGAAGTTACCGAGCTTTCAATTGTAAAAGCAAAAGATTTTTTTGATAAGGTAAAACTTCCGGGAAGGGAAGGAATAATTGCAAAACCTATTCTTAAGGAGATATCAACAAGACTCCGGTTTCTTCTTGATGTTGGTTTAGATTATTTAACTCTTAACCGTTCTGCAAGGACATTATCCGGAGGAGAATCACAGAGAATAAGACTTGCTACCCAGATTGGGTCGCAGCTTGCGGGAGTTTTATATGTGCTGGATGAACCAAGCATCGGGCTTCATCAAAGCGATAATATTAAGCTTATTAATTCTCTCAAAAATCTCAGAGACCTTGGAAATACTGTTATTGTTGTTGAACACGACCGCGAAACGATTGAAAGCTCCGACTTTATGATTGACCTCGGTCCTGCTGCCGGAGAACACGGCGGCAAAGTTTGTATAGCAGGTTTAACAAAAGATCTTATTGATTCTAAAAACGGTCTGGATTCTATAACACTTTCCTACCTGAAAAATAAGAAGGAGATTAAGATTCCATCCGAAAGAAGAAAAGGGAACGGGAAACATATAATACTAAAAGGTGCATCAGGTTATAATCTTAAAAATGTTGATCTAAAAATTCCACTCGGAACTTTAACATTAATTACCGGAGTAAGCGGGTCGGGCAAATCAACATTGCTGAATGAAACTCTTGTTAAAATTTTGATGAGAGAGATTTATAAATCTAAAATGGTTCCGCTTCCGTATAAATCTATAGAAGGCTTGAAGAATATTGATAAGGTAATTGAGATTGATCAAACACCAATTGGGCGGACACCGAGATCGAATCCTGCTACATATACCGGGCTGTTTACTTTTATTCGCGATCTTTATTCACAGCTTCCGGAATCAAAGATCCGAGGATACAGCACTGGAAGGTTTAGTTTTAATGTTGAAGGTGGAAGATGTGAGGAATGCGGCGGAGACGGTCTGAAGAAAATAGAAATGAATTTTTTGCCCGACGTTTATGTGCAATGTGATGTTTGTCGGGGAAAGCGGTATAACAGAGAAACTATGGAAGTATTGTATAAAACAAAATCAATTTCAGATGTTCTTGAAATGACAATTGAAGAAGCTCTTGAATTCTTTGAGGAGTTGCCGAGAATCAAAAGGAAACTTAAAGCTATAAATGATGTCGGGCTTGGATACATTAAACTCGGTCAGCAGGCAACAACATTATCAGGCGGTGAGGCACAAAGAGTCAAGCTTGCTACAGAGTTAAGTAAAGTAAGCACCGGTAAGACTCTTTACATTCTCGATGAACCAACTACCGGACTTCACTTTGAAGATGTGAATATTCTTCTGAAAGTTCTTAACAAGCTTGTGGATAAAGGCAACACTGTTGTAGTTGTAGAGCATAATCTCGATGTAATTAAAACAGCGGACTGGATAATTGATCTTGGTCCCGAAGGCGGTGAAAGAGGAGGCAGAATAATCGCTGAAGGCACTCCTGAAGAAATTGTTAAGAATAAGAAAAGCGTAACGGGAAAGTTTTTGAAGAAGGAAATAAAATAGAGTTCTGATAATAAAGTAAAACATAATTGAGCTTCTGATAAATCTTAAAAGAAATTCTAAAAAAGATTTTAATGTCATAAAATTCTTAGATTGGGCAGTTATTTTTTCTGAACGAAGTTTTATTATCTGTTTGGCTAATCCGGGTGATATTCTCTCGTAAGGATCTAATTCTTCTGGCGTTGGAATTTTTAGACTTCGGAGTTCTTTAGAAATTCTTTTTCTTGACACGAAAGGCTGTATTTGCTTCATTGCTTTTATAATCTCTTTCATACAAAATTCTTTTCTGTTTCTTGTTGGAATTAGGTAAAGACAATTTCTAAAAATTGTCGTCGGCGCATACAACGATTTTTTCTTGTTTCAAGAATAATAATTGTGAAAAAGACTTATGGCGTAACTTTTTCACTTTCTTTAAGAAATGGATTTATTGTTGAGTAAAAATTTCGGTTCAAATCAAAAGAAACCAACTGTTATAGAAAACTTTTATATTATTAATATCAGATAATATTTGTGTAAATATTGATCCTCTACGAGGATCCAAATTTTTCTTTTTCCACTTATCTTACAATAATGTAACCCTGCCTGTCCGGCAGGCAGGCTCTACGAGGTTATTATTTCTCAAAGTTTCTAATTATAGTGTTCAGGATTACCAATCACTTTGTTGCAAAAACATCGTAGATGTTTTATTATTGTAACAAAAGAATAATCCACAAAACACTTATAATCCTCGTAGAGGATTAACAAAAAAGGAGGGATAATGAAACCGGGGGCATTTACTCAACTATATACACATCTAATCTTTGCCGTAAAATACAGGGAACGATTATTAACGAAGAATATTCGTGACGAGGTTTTTAGATATATAAGCGGAATAATTATAAACAGGAGACATAAATCAATAATAATAAACGGGATGCCGGATCATATTCACATCCTTGTGGGATTAAACCCGGATGATAAAATATCCGACTTAGTAGGGAGTATAAAAAAGAACTCATCAGTATATATAAATGAAAAGAAATTATTTCATGGAACATTTCACTGGCAGGATGGTTATGGAGCTTTCTCTTATGGTAAATCACAATTAAACAATGTTTATAGTTATATATTGAATCAGGAAATTCATCATAAGTAAAGAACATTTAGAGAAGAGTATACAGCATTATTAAATAAATATGAAATTCAATATGATGAAAAATTTTTGTTTGAGTTTTTTGAATAGCCAATTGTGCGGATATTGTTGATCCTCTACGAGGATCTGAGTTCCTATTATTTATTTTTTTTACAATAATTTAACCCTGCCTTGCCGGCAGGCAGGCTCTACGAGGTTAACAACACGCTGCCTTCTCAATCATACCACAAGAGAAATATTGTTTTACTTATATATGTATTAAGATTTAGCTTCGAAGCTATTAGATTTTGACGAAGGGCTTTAAAGCAGGTTTTTATTAATCTGTAAATATGATTCTGAAAACATCGTAGATGTTTTATTATTGTAACAAAGCAAGCTCTCAAAAACTTATAATCCTCGTAGAGGATTAACAAAAATCCTTAATCATAATTATGCGGGTCCGGCGAATACCTCAGATCCTCGTCCAACGAATTCATAACTCCCATATCTTCATCACTAATATTAAAATTAAAAATATCCGCATTCTCTTTTATTCTTTCCGGGCTGGAAGATTTAGGAATGACAATAACATTATGCTGAATGCCCCATCTCAGCATTACCTGCGCTTCAGTTTTTCCATATTTATCAGATAACCTTTTAATATCCTGGTGTTTGAATTTTCTTCCCCTTGCAATAGGAGTATACGCTTCAACAGCGACACCAAGATTCTGACAGTATTCTTTAACTTCTCTCTCAAAAACGAATGGATTAAATTCTATCTGGTTAACAGCAGGCAAAACAGAAGAGTTTTTCTTTAAATCTTCAAGGTGATTGATCATATAATTGCTGACCCCGATAGCTTTACATTTTCCTTTTTCTAATAATTCTTCCATTGCTTTCCACGATTCGTTTCTCCTCCTGCTTATTGGCCAGTGGATTAAGTAAAGATCAACATAATCTGTGTCTAATCTTGAAAGGCTTTGCTCAAAGGCTCTGAATGTTGATTTATATCCGTGATCAGAATTATCCAGTTTAGTAGTAATAAAAATTTCTTCACGCGTAACAGTGCTGCTTTTAATTGCTTCGCCTATTTCTCTTTCGTTGTAGTAAGCAGCTGCTGTATCTATTAATCTATAGCCAGCCTCAAGTGCGGAATGTATAGCTCTGTCCACATCTTTTTTACGTGTAATATTATAAGTTCCTAAACCGAGACGAGGAATTTCAATTCCGTTATTAAGTTTTAATTTACTATTAATATCTACTTGCATAGTCATCACTTAAAAAACATTTAAAAGTTTTAACGCCATTATAAAAACAGCGACAATAAGAAAAGCTTTTATAAAAGATTCTCCTTTCCTGATAGACAACTTAGCCGCCCACCACGCACCAAATGCATTTCCTGCCGCAAGGCTAATTCCAAACTGCCAGTTAATATTTCCTGTAAAAAGAAAAACAAAAAAAGCCGGGATAGTTAAAATTAAAACAATGAAAACTTTGTGCATATTTACAATTATAAGATTAAGATTCATCAGGTAGAGCAGAACTGCCATTAACATAAATCCCATCCCTACCTGGATAAAACCTCCGTAAAATCCAATTCCGAACATTGATAAATGTACTGTCCATGGAATTTTACCCGGTGTTTCTTTTGCTCTTGTTTTGGGATTAGGAATTAACATCGAGATAATAACCCCGATCATTATTATTCCAAGTATTTTCTGAAACAGATCGTCACCGATACTTAAAGAAAAAACGGCTCCTGCTATTGCCCCGGGCAATGTCATTAAAGAGAGTTTCAAGCTCATACCGAACTGGTGATGATTTTCTCTTTTAAAAGCATAAACGGCAGAAATATTTTGTATAATCACAGCAATGCGGTTGGTTCCGTTTGCCGTTGTGGAATCGAGTCCTAAGAAAATTAGCGCAGGAAGTGTTAGTGATGATCCACCTCCTCCAATAACGTTCATAAATCCGCTTATTGTGCCGACACTGAAAAGTATTAATGCTGATGTAAAATCAAACAATGCTACCGCCGGAAAATTTTATAGTACAATTTAGCAAAATATTTTTGGAAGCTTCTTTCTTTGTTTCTTTGACACAAATTACTAAATCAGCTATTTTGATAAAAGAATAAAGATTATTTAACAAAGAAATTAATTTATGCTTAAAAATTAGAAGGAGGAATTATGAAAAGAATAATTTCTGTTCTATTATTTATTATTTTTAGTTTTATTACTGCTTATGCCCAAAACAGCTTTTTCAAATTTGAAAATCCTCTCGCACATACTTATTCGATTGTTGCAAGAGATCCTGTTACAGGTGAAATGGGGGTTGCCGTTCAGTCCCATTGGTTCTCTGTCGGATCGGTTGTAAGCTGGGCTGAAGCAGGAGTTGGTGCTGTCGCAACACAGTCTCTCGTAAATGTTTCTTTCGGACCAAGAGGTCTTGAAATGTTAAAGAGTGGAATGACTGCCCAGGAAGCCCTGGATAATTTAATAGCAGGCGATGAAGGGAGAGATTACAGGCAATTAGCCATTGTTGATGCAAAGGGAAATGTTGCTGCTTATACCGGGAAAAAATGTATTCCTGATGCCGGACATATTGCTGGAGATAATTTTTCAGTGCAGGCTAACCTTATGATAAATGATAAAATCTGGTCTGCAATGAATAAAGCTTTTAGAGAATCGAAGGGGCTTCTTGCCGAGAAATTGATTGAAGCGTTAGAGGCTGCACAAAATGCCGGAGGAGATATCAGAGGACAGCAGTCCGCTTCTATTCTTATTGTAAGAGGAGAATCAACGGGGAAAGTGTGGGAGGATCGTTTAATCGACCTGAGAGTTGAAGATCATTCGGACCCGGTTAATGAACTTAAAAGATTGTTAAAAATTCATCGTGCTTATGAGCATATGAACAACGGCGATCTCGCCATTGAAAAAAACGATATGCAACTTGCAACGAAAGAATATTCTGCGGCAGAAGAAATGTTTCCCGAAAATCTTGAAATGAAATACTGGCATGCGGTTACCCTTGCAAGCATTGGGAAAGTCGATGAATCTCTTCCTTTATTTAAAGAAGTTTTTGATAAAGATGAAAATTTACCTGGCAGCAATGCAGGCTGGAGAACTTTAACTCCACGTTTGGTACCAATAGGATTATTAACTGTGAGTGAAGAAGATCTGAATAAGATAATTTCTTTGAAATGATCTTACTAGCATTAGATTTCAATATCAAAGGAATTAATAATTGTTGCAAGAAATAATAAATAATCAGAATAAAGAATTTAGCAAGTTTGCAAAAAGTGTAACTATACCTCTTGCTTTTGTTTTCCTGATATGGGCAATTCATTTTTCGCAAATAATCTTTAATATGCCGTATGCTCATTACGGAATACTGCCGAGGAAGTTATCCGGCTTTGTAGGAATTTTATCAGCTCCACTTATTCATGCAGATTTCTCTCATCTCATTTCAAATACTCCCACTTTATTGATTTTAAGTGTGGCGGTAATGTATTTTTATCCAACGACATCGTTAAAAGTCTTAACAATAATTTATCTTTTAACCGGCACATTTGTCTGGCTTTTTGCTCGCCAGGTTTATCACATCGGTGCCAGCGGTATAATTTATGGTTTACTCGGTTTCCTATTTTTTAGCGGAATCTTTAGAAGAGATAACAGATCGATCGCACTGGCTTTGCTTGTAACTTTTATATACGGCGGACTGATCTGGGGAATACTTCCCGGAGTAAAAGGAATTTCGTGGGAGTCGCATCTTTTCGGCGGGATTTCGGGCATAATAGTTTCTTTTATTTTTAGAAAGGAAGACCCGTACATTAAATATGAATGGGAGAAAGAAGAAAATGGTGAAGCTGAGAAAGATGAATTTAATTAAATAGCATTTATTATTTTGCTATAAAGATATTTGAAAACTCCTGATGCAAAGAGAAAAAAATAAAAAACTGATTATCCCCAAACAAGTTGTTACTGCCGATAAAAACGGTAACATACTTAGAAATGTAGCCGTTAAAATTGAAGGAGACAAAATTATATCCGTAAGAAGGTTTAATGATTCCGAGATAGAATCTTTTGGTGGAGAAATACTTAAGAATGAAAATCTAACTTTAATCCCGGGATTTATACAGACGCATATTCATTTATGCCAGACTTTATTCCGCGGTTTAGCCGATGAGCTCGATCTCCTGGATTGGCTGCAAAAGAGAATTTTTCTTTATGAAAATGCCCTTGATGAGAATTCGTTGAGAATTTCTGTAAAGCTCGGCTTGAATGAATTGATGAGAGGCGGCACAACTACTCTTTTAGATATGGGAACTCTTCGGTACCAGGATATTATCTTCGATGAACTAATAAATTCGGGAATAAGAACATTTGCTGGAAAATGTTTAATTGATGTGAACGATCTTTACGAACCTTTTTCTTCTTCAACTGATGAAGAAATTAAAACATCCCGCAAGCTTGCAGAGCAATTTCATAATGTAGAAGATGGCAGGATAAAATATGCGTTTGCTCCAAGATTTGTTTTAACATGCAGCGAGAAACTTTTGAAGGAAACAAGAGAAATGATGAATGACTTTCCGGGAAGCTTGTTCCATTCTCATGCTTCTGAAAATGAAAGGGAACTTGCTGAGGTTAGAAAAAGATATAACAAGGAGAATATAGAATATTTCCATTCAATAAATGTAATAGATGACCATTCTGTTCTCGCTCATTGCATCCACGTTAACGAAAATGAGATAAATATATTGAAAGAAAAAAAAGTCAGGGTTGCTCATTGTCCTTCTTCAAATTTAAAATTGGGTTCCGGTGTAGCGGATATTCCTAAATATATGAAAAAGGGAATCTCTGTTTCGTTAGGAGCCGACGGCGCTCCCTGTAATAACAGCTTAAGTGCTTTTATGGAAATGCGTCTTGCTGCTTTAATTCAGAAGCCAATATACGGTGCTTCGGTAATGGATGCGGAAACCGTTTTCAGGCTTGCAACAATTGAAGGTGCAAAAGCATTACATATTGATGATGAAACAGGAAGTATCGAAGAAGGAAAGAAGGCTGATCTTGTGCTGATCGATCTGGATAATCCTTATAAGATCTATTCCGGTGAGGAGGAGAACGTTTATTCGAATATTGTATATTCGTCCTCAAAAGAAGATATTATTTACGTTATGGTGAACGGGGAGTGGGTTGTTAAAGACGGCGTATCTGCTATATATGACGAGTATGAAATCTTTCATCAGGGTAAAATAGAGTTAACAAAACTTCTGGACAGAGTTTAACAATTTATGAGCAGGGTAATTTTCGCAACAAAGAATATGGGAAAAGTAAGGGAAGTAGGAGATATTTTCTCAGACACTGATTATGAAATAATATCTTTGATTGATCTTGATAATAAACTTGAAATTGAGGAGAATGCTGATACATTTGAAGGAAACGCTAAAATAAAAGCCGAAATTGTATTTGAAAAATTTAAAATGCCGGTTATAGCCGACGATTCAGGTATTTCAGTTGAACAGCTGGGAGGAAAACCGGGAGTCTATTCGGCAAGATATGCAGGTAGAAATGCTACTGACGAGGATAATAACGATAAGTTAGTTTGGGAACTAGATAGTTATCCTGAACCTCATCCGGCTAAGTACGTATGTGTATCGGTTTATTATAATGGAATAGATTTTACGACCGGTTACGGAGAAATAAAAGGAAAGATAATACGAATCCCGAGAGGGAATAATGGCTTTGGTTATGATCCACATTTTGTCCCGGATGGGTATAACGTAACTATGGCGGAACTTCCATCCGGAGAAAAAAACTCAATTAGTCATAGAGCTAAAGCGTTCGGTCAATTAAAAAACAGAATGAAAATGACAAAAGAAAAAATATGAAAAAAAAATTGATCGTATTTGCTTTAGCGATTTGGATGATTTGTTTTACAAACGCCTGCAAGGAATCGAATACTACTGAAAATCCGGGGCTAACGATTATTGCGGATGCGAGCTATTATCCTGTAGGTGAAGGAACCTCCTATAAATATAGTGTCGAACGGACCGATTCAAACGGTGTATTAAGCACAGGAACCAGGTCTACATTATTAAGCGGTAATGCCATTATTGAAGATGTTCCCTACCAGGTACAAATCGATACTGTTGATATGGAAGGACAAATTTCAGCAAGCTTATCTTACTTTAGAAAAACTGAAAGTGGTGTTTTCTTCTTTTTCGATACAACGGGACTTTCCATTTCCCTGTCTGACAGCGTTCTTCAGTATATTACATTAGATACTGAAATAAGATTGATTTACATACCAATTAGTGATTACAGCAGCTGGATTGCTTTTAAGATAAATTTTGCCAGGGCAATAATTAATTTTAACCCGGTTGAAGTTAGTGTTGCATACGATGGAAAGGATAGTCTGACTGTAGTCAACACGGATGTTGAAGCAGTGAGGTTAAAATTTACTTTAAAATACCAGGTTGATCCGTCTACAGTTCCGCAGAGTTTTTTTGCTAAAGGCTGGCTCGCAAAAGATATCGGCTTTGTAAAATGGGAAGGTAATGGTGCTATTATCGGAGTTTTGACCGGTAGGGGAGTTGACCTTGCCGACACCAGCAGTGTTGTGGTAATGAATGTTACAGAGTATAATATTCAACGATGATTATTTTGTTGCAATTACAACCTGCGTAATCCCAAAAGTTAAATTGTGCACTTCAATTTTTTCAAAACCCGAATTGCCGAGTAGTTCAGGCAATTTTATTTTTTCATCGAACTCCTCGACGGAAGCGGGGAGATATTTGTAAGCTTCTTTTTCTCCTGATATAAGTCCTCCGATTAAAGGGAGAATCTTTTTAAAATAAAACTTGTACAAAAACTTAAAAATAACATTTGCGGGCATTCTAAATTCAAGAATAGTTACCTTGCCTCCATTCTTCAAAACTTTATAAAATGAGTTGAAAGCTTTTTGAATATCATAAAAATTTCTTACCCCGAAAGCTACTGTAATATTGGTTATACATTCATCTTTCAAAGGAAAATTTTCAGCAACCATCTGGATATTTCTTCCTTTAATCCAGCTACTCTTTTTATTAAATAGGGTAAGCATATTGTGTGAATAGTCGGCTCCGAAAATATTTTCTATTCCCATCTTCCGGGCAGTAATTGCAACGTCTCCGGTTCCACATGCCACATCCAGTAAAATAGATTCGGAAT
>MGZZ01000124.1:0-23776 GCA_001802795.1 Ignavibacteria bacterium GWC2_36_12
TTCCTGTAATATATTTTTAGTTACAGGTTCCGGTTCATCTTTCCTAATAATCCTGATACGGGTTTGTTCTTCGGCTTCCTCATCCATTAGACCTTCTGCTGTAACTGTTGCTTCTTCGGGAATTCTCTTACGCTTTCTTTTATTCCCTTCTCTTAGCGCTTTAATTTTTTCAATGTTTGAATCGTCTTCATTAACATTTTCTCTACTCTCGGTCATATTACTCTCAAATATATTTTTCACCAATCCAATAATGCCATCCAGGCTTATATTAAAAGTTAAGATGATGAGAGCCCCTAATCCTGCAAGTATAAAAATCACCCCTCCGATTCCACCAAGAAGCCTTCCTATAACTTCTCCTAAATAATTTCCAACAGCTCCGGACAATTCAATCATCCCTGGGAAAAAACTATAGTTTGTTCTTAGAAGACCAAACAGAGCAGAAAGTAATAATCCTAAAACGATAAGAAAGTTGGAAGTTTTAATAAGCGCTTTATATGATATTTTGAAAAATAACGCAACGCCCCATATTAGCATCAGCAAAGGGATAACTGCGGAGAAGATTCCCAATGTTGAACTTATAAAGAAACTGGAAATATGTGCGCCCAGAATTCCGAGCCAGTTATTTATGTCGGCAGATGCATTAGCTCCGGGATCACCACTCAATGAATTAAAGAGATCACCCAAAAGAGAAGTGAGGTTTGCTTCGTCAAACCGTGAATATGAAATGATACTTAAAAGAAGCAGGATTGAGGAGAAAATAAAGAGAAGTCCGGCTAATTTCTTTTTTCGCTCTATTGTAAGAAGGGACTTACTCTTTCCGTTCTTTATTCCTGTTGATTTGGATTTTCTTTTCACAGCCATTCAAATATCTATTTATTTACATCCTCAGAGTTTGATAGAACCTTAAGAACGTTTGCGGAAAAATAAGGTATAATATTGTAACTACTATTTTTACTGCAGAAATTCAAATCATCTTCAAAACCGTTTTCAAGAAGTATTTTTCCGTGTTCGGTATCCTTAAGCATTTTTAAAGTACTTTTACCAAATGTTTTGCTTAAAGAAACACAGGCTTTTGAGGAATCTGACAATTCCGCAGAATCATTTAACTTAGTAATTTCGGTAATTAATTTACCTGCACATACAGAGTCTTCCATAGAATAATAATTATTTCTTCCGGCACAAAGTATTTCAAAATCCTTATTAAGATTTACCAGATGTTTTGCAACTGCTTCGAGATTGAGGAAAGAACAGACAAAAAGGTTTTCAGAGAACTTGGCTTTAACTATAGCTTTGGAGCCGTTAGTTGTATAAAAAATAATCGTCTTTCCCGAAACCACTTCAGGTAAATATTCAAGCGGAGAATTACCGAGAGCAAAACCTTCAACTTTTTTTGTTTGTCTTTCGCCTCCAAGCAGCGTTTGTCCACCAAACATGCCACCGGATACTTTTACAGCAAATTCCACGGTAGCAACAGGCACTACTTCGCGGGCTCCGTTATACAAAGCAGTAACTATAGTGCTTGACGCTCGCAAAACATCTATAACAACTGTAGTTTTACCTGCAAATGAAAGTTCATCAGCTCCCAAAGGAGAAAAAAGAACATTTATCTTCATGCTGATTATAAAATTTTTATTTTCTGATCGATACTAAATGTTTTTTGTCGTTGTTATTTACTTCCCGATAAACGGTAATTTTACAACCTGTGCCGGAACATTCTTACCTCTGATTATAATTTCAACCTCAGTCCCGGGAGATGAATAAACTGTCTCAAGGTAACCCATGGCAATTGGTTTTTCAAGAACAGGACTGACTGTCCCACTCGTTACGTTCCCAATCTTTTTCCCGTTTCTGCTAATTCCATAGCCGTGACGCGGAAAAATTTTTTCTGCTGAAATTAATCCCGAAAGTCTTCTTTTAACTCCCCCCGATTTAATCTTTAACAACGTTTCTTTACCAATAAAATTTTCTTTATTCAGCTTTGTGATCCAGCCAAGCCCGGCTTCCAGGGGATTGGTGGTTTGATCAATATCGTTTCCGTAAAGACAAAATCCCATTTCTAACCTTAACGAATCCCTTGCAGCGAGACCGACTGGTAAAATATTAAACTCTTTACCTGCCTCGAAAATTTTATCCCAAAGTTCTTCGGCTTGTTTACCATCCCCTTTGAAATATAATTCATAACCGGGTTCACCCGTATAGCCTGTCCTTGAAAGAACCAGATCGATTCCCGCAACTTTGGCAGCTGCAAAATGATAATATTCGAGCTTGCCTAAATCTATACCTGTTATTTTCTGCAAAACTTTTTTTGAATTCGGACCCTGGACAGCGAGCAAAGAATATTCATCACTAAAATTTTCAATTTTTGCACCGACTATATTATTATCATACATCCATTGTAAGTCTTTATCAATATTGCTGGCATTAATTACAAGCATAAATTCTTTATCATCAAGCCGGTAAACCAGGAGATCATCAACTATTCCTCCATCCGGATAACACATTGCCGAATATTGAACTCTGCCGGGAAAAAGTTTTAATGCATCATTTATTGTAATCTCCTGGACAAAATCCAAAGCTTTTTCTCCCGATACAAATACCTCACCCATATGCGATACATCAAATACACCCACAGAATTTCTAACTGCTTTATGTTCTGCAATTATTGATGAGTACTGAACCGGCATTTCAAAACCAGCAAACTCAATAATCTTTGCTCCTAATTTTTTATGAACATTAAACAATTTTGTCTTCTTCATACGAGTCCTGTAACCGCTTTATTCAGAAATAATCTCTTTGCCGGTCTTCTTAGAAAAAAACTTTACCTGGTCTAACGCCAAAGTATCATCCGCCTGAACCTTCAGAGCCAACTGATATTTTAATTTTAGTTTCGTGATAGTCTTGAAAAAGCCTTCGGTAAGCTTCTCTGCAACTATTGAATGACATTTTATAATAATCGCTCTTTCCTTTGTTTGCCTTTTTATCTTCTTTAATAAATCTTCCAGATCGTATAAGACGTGTGAATGCTTGGTTAAAAGTCCTGTTCCCGAACAATAAGGACATATTTCTTTCATCGCCTGCACAATGTTTTGCCGTATTCTTTGCCGCGTAATCTGTATTAAACCAAAATCGGACATAGGAAGAATGGACACTTTTGCTCTGTCTTTTCTGAATTCTTTTTTTAATTCGTCGTAAACTTTCTTTCTGTTCCTATCATCTTCAAGGTCAATAAAATCTATTACGATAATTCCTCCAATATCTCTTAAACGCAATTGCCGGGCAATTTCGCGCGAAGCTTCAAGGTCGGTCTTAAGAGAATTTTGTTCCTGTTCTTTGCTCTTAGCATATCTTCCGCTGTTTACATCAATGACAACCATTGCCTCAGTATGCTCAATAATAACGTAACCTCCGCTTGGCAATGGTACCTTTCTGCCCATAAGCATTTTTATCTGTTCTTCTACTTTGAAAGCATCAAAAATTGAATCGGTAGAACGGAAACTTTCTATCTTTTCAGCAGCTTCAGGCTGAACCAGTTGCACGTAGCTTTTTATCTGTTTAAATAATTTTTTGGAATCGATAAATACCTTTGAAACATCAACAGAAAACAAGTCTCTTATAACACTTGATGTGGTATTAAGATCCTGGTAGATAAGAGACGGAGGTTTTTCAGACTTTGCTGTGGATTCTATTTCAGCCCATGTTTTCATCAGGTTATTAAGATCTTCACGCAAAGCATCTTCCGCCTGATTTCTTGCTACAGTTCTGATAATTAGTCCGTAATTATCCGGGAGGATACTCCTTGCAATATGGCGCAGTCTTTTTTTCTCCCTGTAGTCAACAATTCTTTTCGATACACCCACTTTATTATCAAAAGGAAGAAGGACGCAGAATCTCCCCGGCAAAGAAATTGAAGAAGTAACTCTTACTCCCTTATTATTTACAGGTTCTTTAATAATTTGTACAAGAATGTCCTGTCCCTTGCTAAGCTTTGGTACCGAAAACTGTTCTTTACGCAAGTCATTTATCTTGCTATCGGGAATTTGTTTGGCTGAAGGATTACCGTTAGAATCATCGTCATCTTCATCATCAACATCCGAATCGTCTTCGCCAAGCATTTCCTGGAACTGGTGAGTACGTTCCCCAATGTCGGAAAAATGAAGAAAGGCATCATGCTTCATTCCGACATCAATAAATGCAGCCCTTATGCCAGGCAAAACCCTTGCAACTTTTCCAAGGTAAATGTCCCCCACCATCCGGCGGTTTTCAGGATAATCGACAAAAAAGTCGACCAGGTTTCCATCTTCTGTTATTGCAACACGTGTTTGTGCTGAAGTGGAGTTTATGATAATTTCTTTTGTCATAAAGAACAAACTCTTTGATTGAAATTTTATATTCCAACAATAATTCTTTTAAAAGATGGCTGATCCTATGAAATTGATTCTCCTTTGGAGAAGAATAAAATTCTACCAATGAGAAAAGGGAGAAATAAAAACCAACTATATTTTTATTCACAACCAGGCACATCTTTTTTTAATTAAACTTAATTTTTAAGAGCCAACTTAACTATTTACGGTGCTTTTTGTTTCTTCTTCAGGGTTCCTTGAATTATTCGTATCCTTAAGAAGTTCTTTTCTGCTTAAAGAAAACTTGCCGTTTTCTATTTTTAAAAGCTTAACCGTAACTTTGTCTCCTTCTTTAAAGTAATCTGAAACTTTTGCAACACGTTTATTATCTATTTGAGATATGTGTAACAAACCTTCTTTCCCGGGGAGAATCTCAACAAAAGCGCCGAAGTCCATAATCTTGGTCACAACGCCATCGTATATTTCTCCAACCTCGGGAGTAGCAGTTAATTTCTTTATATATTCCTTGCACTTCGAGGCATTTTCTTTATTCGGGGAAGCAATGCTAATTGTTCCGTCATCATCAATATTAATATCAACGCCAAACAATCTTTGCATTCCTTGTATTGTTTTTCCACCAGGACCAATTACCAACCCGATCTGGTCTGTTTCTACCTTCATAGTAATAAGCCTTGGTGCATATGGTGAGAGATTTTCCCTTGGAGAACTTAGGGCTTCATTCATAATTCCAAGAATATGCATTCTTCCTTCTTTAGCCTGATGAAGTGCCTTCTCCATAATTTCAAAAGATATACCCCTGATTTTAATATCCATCTGAAAAGCGGTAATGCCTTCACTTGTTCCGGCCACTTTAAAATCCATATCTCCTAAGTGATCTTCATTCCCCAGAATATCGGAAAGAATTGCATACCTGTCGCCTTCTTTAACAAGCCCCATTGCAATTCCTGCAACCGCTTTACTCATCGGTACACCGGCATCCATTAAGGCAAGAGAGCCTGCACATACAGTCGCCATTGAAGATGAGCCATTTGATTCAAGTATATCCGAAATTACTCTAACCGTATAAGGAAATTCGCTCTCCTGGGGAAAAACTATTTTTAACGCTCTTTCTGCAAGATTTCCATGACCTATTTCTCTTCTGCCGACTCCCGTCATTCTTCCTACCTCACCAACACTAAAAGGAGGAAAGTTGTAATGGAGCATAAATTTTTTTGTGTATTCTTCTAATAAGCCTTCGACAGATTGCTGGTCATTTTTAGTACCGAGAGTAACTGTAGTTAAACTCTGGGTTTCACCCCTTGTAAACAGTGCCGAACCATGAGTCCGGGGAAGAATTGCAGTCTCAATTGCTATCGGTCGTACCTTAGTAGTATTTCTACCATCAAGCCTGATACCTTCGGATAGAATTCTCTCCCGCATAAGATCTTTTTCAAGATCATGAAGTATCTCACCGATAATACTTTCCTGTTCAGGATATTTTTCTGAAAGAGAGGTTTTGACTGACTCAGCCAGTTCCTTATTTCTTTTACTTCTCTCTTCCTTAGATAATACCGAATAGACAATTTCTTTGAACTTTTCGCTTGCAAGATCATTAACATCTTTCTTCAGAGACTCGTTTATAGGAACTAAGATAATTTCCTTTTTCTCCTTGTTAACTTCCCTTACAAGATCCAACTGAAGCTGAACAAGCTTTCCGATTTCATTCTGAGCAAATTTTAATGCTTCGAGCAAATCAGATTCGCTGACTTCCTTAGCTTCTCCTTCAACCATAATAATAGAATTTGCCGTCCCTGCAACTACTAGTTCAATATCGCTTTGTTGAATTTGCTGGTGTGTGGGATTAATTATAAATTTCCCATCAGCCCTTCCCAACCTGACTTCAGCTATTGGTCCATCAAAAGGAATATCAGAAACAGAAAGAGCTACAGAAGCTCCCGTTGCAGCGATGACATCGGCATCGTTCTCTCCATCGTATGAAAGCACAAGGGCAATTACCTGTGTTTCATTCTTAAACTCCTGGGGAAACAGTGGTCTGATTGGTCTGTCAATCAGCCTGGCGCTCAATATTTCCTTTTCTGTCGGTCTTCCTTCCCTTTTAATATAGCCTCCGGGAAACTTCCCTGCTGCAGATGTTTTTTCTCTATACTCAACCTGCAGAGGAAAATAATCTATCCCCTCCGGGGCACTATCGGCGGCAACAGCTGTAATCAAAACCATTGTATCGCCATAACGAACCATAACCGAGCCACTTGCCTGTTTGGCAAATTTTCCAACCTCAACAGAAAACTTCCTACCGCCGAGTAAAACTTCTTTAATTACGGACATATTCAAAACCTCTTACTTTCTTATGTTCAATTCTTTAATTATTCCTCTATACCTCTCAATGTCCTTTTTCATCAAGTAATCAAGAAGTCTTCTTCTTTTACCAACCATCATCATTAACCCTCTTCTTGAGTGATGGTCCTTTAGATGCTTGTTAAAGTGCTCGGTGAGATCATTAATTCTTTTTGTAAGCAGGGCAATTTGAACCTCAGACTTACCTGTGTCTTTTTCACCTTCACCATATTTCTTTACTATCTCAAGCTTTTCCTCTTTTGTCATTTTAACTTTTTCCTTTTTTTATTATACAATATAATCCCAGAAACTCCGGGGTTAATTAATTTTCTTACTTAAAATTTCTAAACCCGACTCTTTGTCTTTATTCATCTGTTTTATTAATTCTTCCGCGGACGAAAACTTTTCTTCGCCTCTTAATCTTTCAATTATATTAATAGTTATATATTCACCGTAAATATCTTCATCAAAATCATAAATATACACTTCCGGAACTATTGCTCCTTCGTTATAAAACGTTGGTCTTTTTCCTACACTCAATAAACCAAAAAAGTTGCTGCCTCCGATTAATATTTCAACAACGTAAATGCCAAGAGCAGGCAGAAGTTTTTCCGGATCATCAAGTTGAATATTTGCAGTAGGAAATCCAAGTGTACGACCTCTTCTATCTCCGCTGACAACTACACCACTAAAAGAATAGTGTCCGCCAAGGTATGTGCTTGCCAACTGAATATCTCCTTCAATAAGAGCTTTCCTGATTTTTGTACTGCTTACAGTATTACCT
The DNA here is from genome assembly GCA_001802795.1 of Ignavibacteria bacterium GWC2_36_12. Taxonomy (GTDB): domain Bacteria; phylum Bacteroidota; class Ignavibacteria; order Ignavibacteriales; family Ignavibacteriaceae; genus RBG-16-34-14. The sequence continues at coordinate 7,480 of MGZZ01000124.1, forward strand.
TTAACTTTAACTTCCTCTATCTGGCTTACGGAAAAGTCATTCTCCTTTCCCATCTTCATCAAAGTTTCAACACTCCCGCCTTTTCCTTTTCCAAAATGATAATCATAACCGATAATAATTTCTTTAATACCAATTCCATTAATAATATAATTGCTAAAAAACCTTTCGGCAGTTAATTGGGAAAATTCCTTCGTAAATTCAATTACATAAAGATTCTCTACCCCCAGATTTTCGAGGGTTGTCATTTTTTCTCTGAGTGTACTTAAAATCTTAATATTGCTTGTTTCCGAGAGTATCTTCCTTGGATGAGGATTAAAGGTAACAACAAAATTTCTTGCTCCATAAGCAGTTGCGTTCTTTTTTACCTCTTCAATTATATTTTGATGACCCAAATGAATGCCGTCAAAAGTCCCAATTGTTAAAACAGTATTTTTATCCTTCTTTATTGAAGCTAAATCGCGAAAAACTTGCATATTACCGAATTTGCGTGCAATAACTTGTAAATATAAACCATTTATGCCTTAAAGTGAAATTGGTTGCTTGGGGACAAGCTTGGATAAATAACCGGCTGAACAGATAGTTACAGCCGGTTTTGATTATGATTATGAAGAAATTTTACTTCATTAGTATCATTTTTTTATTAGATACAAAGTCGTTTATGCGAAGTGAATAAATGTAAACTCCGCTTGGTAAATTTATGCCATTAAATTCCGTTTCATAAATTCCTTCCGGTTTTAATTCATTAACTAAAATCGCGATCTCTTTCCCAAGTACATCATAAACCCTTAGGGAAACCAAACCCGCCTCTTTAATTGAGTACCTTATTAGAGTAGATGGATTAAAGGGGTTTGGGTAATTATTGTTTAAAGAATATTCGGATATTATTTTTTCACGTTCCTCATTATTAATTTTCCACTGGCTACCATAACCGGTAATTGCAACTTCATTTGAATATAAGGATTCCTGATTATTATTATCAACCGCTTTTACTTTATATCTATATTCATAACGGGGATCAAATTTGCCTGGCTTAGTTACATCATTATCAATCCAACTTTGAATTGACAGATTAGGATTATGATTAATAGTTGCAGCTATTATACTGCTTCCATTTGAATATTTCCAGATTTTATAGGATTGCATATCCGATTCTAAATTCTTTAACCAGCTAATCTGCGGATGATTACCGCTCCAGGCAATGCTACAATCTTGTGGATTCGAAGGTGGAGCATTTATAGCCGTATTTACATAAATATCCATCGAATAAACTCCATTTGATAAACTATTTATTTTAAAGCCAAAAGGAGTGGACGTTCTATTAGCCTTGTAAGAATTTGGATTACTCCAAGGTGAAAAAACTACATTATGGCCTTCTCTAAATGCATCTTTACCGTCCCCTGGATATCTTACATCAAGAACAGGTTGACCAGCATTTTCTGTAAAATGAATTGGAGCTGCTGCTTGATTAACCCCATTCCAAACCCAGGGTATGTATTGCAAGTCGTGGTAGCCATTAACTCTATCCGAGCCAAGATTTTTAAACACAGGTAATAACCCGGGTCCCCACGGGTTTTCTATTCGTTGATTTACAATCCAACTAAATCTTCCATCAGCCGGCACAATCTGAACATTGTTGCCGACAAATCCGTCTTGTCTCAAGACATAAATGCCATTTTCTACATTACCAAAAACCATATTATTTGCCCAATTGTATGATGGAGTATTTTGTTCCCAATATGATAGATTCTTGTGATTTTCTATAAAGAAAAATTGATTTGATGATATATCGATATTTAATCTATAAGAAACACCTGTAGTTGCGAAATCTGGTAGAGTAGCATTCGATATTGTTTGACTTGGAGTGCTGTCTACCCCTATTGTATTTATCCAGCCGAGGCGATATCTTTCAAATGAATTTGCTACTTTATTCTTCATTCCCCAGGCTTCAAGCATTCCCCAAAAGCCATAACCGACATGATATTCATTTCCACCCATTATGTAATGCGCAAACTCGTGAGTTGGTGTATGTATATTTTTTTGAAGAATATGATCCGTCATAGTAACACCTGAACCGCCGGGAGTATTTAAGCCTGGCCAGAAACCGCTTTTAATTGTTCTTGCACCATTATCTACAGTAAATTCAGAACCTATAGAGGCAACGGAATTTTGAAAGTTTAGTTCCTGATAAATACTATCTTGTAAATTTTCAGGGTAGTCTTTTCCTATATTTCTCCAAACCATCATAATCATTTCGACAATCCCATCCGGTTGATTCGTATGCTGGTATACAGAATCAAGATCCCACAAATCGAACTGGGCAAAATCCCATGTTTGATCAAGCTGCTGTATTACTTCTGCATGTATATCTCCTCGTTCCTTATTATTATCTAAATACCATTGTCTCGTGTGCGGAGTTATTACTGAAACTTTTTTACCTATAATTTTTAATTTGTTAAATGACATATTATTAAAATAGTGAGTCAATGACCCTTGAATTGGGTTACCGCTCCAGGTTTCATTAACCCAGTAATTCATATTTGCCGGTGCTTGTCCTTTTATCCAGTAAGCATTCGTTGTATCATAAGTATCATCTGGAAATTGAAGAAAAACAATGAATACTCTTATTGTTCCTTCTGAAGGCAAAGCATAACCTCCAAGCTGACCATTATAGTCTTCAGGGTTTGATCCTGTAACACAATTAAACAGTTCAACTTGTGCAGATATAGTGCTTATAAACAATGAACTTATTAAGATTATTTTTTGAATTAATTTTTTCATTTTTCACCCATATTAATTTTTATTTTAATAGAATCATTTTCCTCGAAATGATTTTGTTTTCTGTTTTTAATCTGTAAATATAAATGCCGCTTGAAAAGTCCTTTCCATTAAATTTTACCTCATATATACCTGCGGGTTTTTCTTCGTTAACAATAGTTGAAATTTCCTGTCCTAAAAGATTAAATACTTTTAGCTCGACAAATCTATAAGCAGAGGTTTGGAATTTAATTGTTGTTTCAGGATTAAACGGGTTAGGATAATTTTGGAGAAGTTGAAATCCTTCCGCTATTTGTAAATCCTCTTCTACTGATGTCACTACGCCAAAAGTATCGCCATCAATTATACAGCCTTGTAAAATTTTTTGGGGGCCTTGTGGAGGTTCTTCATTCCACTCATATATCAATCCTATTCCCTCGACAATAATTTTGTAATATACTACAAAGAAATAATTTGGCTCGAATATTGTATCTCTGCAAAATCCATAGTTTATTTGCTTTAAGATTCTTTCTTCTCCAAATACAAGTCCTGTATCAACGTTTGAAATAAATGCGAACCACCATGCTTGTTCTACTTTATTATATACCCAGTAGTCACCTGAATCTGAATTTAATTTATAAATGTGCCAATTTAATCCAGTTGGTGACATAAAAACATTGAAATTTGTGTCAATTCGATAGTCAGGATAGCGATTAAAAAATACCAAAATAGAATTGTCGGGTGCAATTGAATCACCAACAATTTCATACCTTTGTATTCCATCTGGTGTATCGTATTCCCAAATATTTCCTACAGAATGAGGAAAGAAACTTAATGGATCGGGTTCTTGTGCAAAAATATTTTGGTTCAAAGTAAAAAATAAAAAAGCGGCAAATATGTTTATAGGTTTCATTGTAAACTCCATTATTAAATAACATAAGGAATTATTTTAACTCAAAGCTAAGTAAAACCAGTAAAGAATACTTTTAAATGACAAATATTTGAATTGGCTATTAAACGAAGAAAATAATAGGCGAAACTTTGAAGTGTGATAAAGACAAGTATCAACTCATAAATTTTCATTTTCTCCCTTTAATATTTTATATGAGTTGCTTAATTGTAAGTAAAAAATTAAAGAAATGAATCAGTATAAGTACTGATAATTTTTTTATACTGAAAATGCTTTTAATTCACAACATTTTTTCGGATAGCTTGTTCATTTTGTGCCAATAGAGTGCTGATAACTATTGAAGTTATCAAAATTATTTTTTGAATTAATTTTTTCATTTTTCACCCATATTAATTTTTATTTTAATAGAATCATTTTCCTCGAAATGATTTTGTTTTCTGTTTTTAATCTGTAAAAATAAATGCCGCTCGCAGCTAAATTTCCATTTTCTAATCTACCATCCCATACTACTTCATATTCTCCGGCAGATTTCCATTGTTCATTAAATAACCTTTTAGTCTCATTTCCTATCAAGTCATAAATGGTAATTGAGACATTACCGGAAACATTTAATGCAAACTTGATGGTTGTATTAGGATTAAAAGGATTAGGATAATTCTGGTATAAATGTATTCTTTCGGGAATATTTGTTTCTGTATCAAAAATTGAAGTTATTATTTTCGTAGTATCTCCATACAATACTCCATTTATTACAGCCCCTATTAGATATAAATCCCCACCGCCTTCGGATCCGAAATGAAATGATAGGCCGAATCCTCCTGCTAATTCATTATATGCTCTATCTAAACCAGTTGTATCAGTAGTATCTCCTGAAGCATAATAATGATAAACTTTTACTTTTGTTGGAATTCCAAAATAATTCTCTTCATATATTCTTACGACTCTTGCCATTTCACCACCAATTTCATGTTTGTAAACAACCCATTGTTCACCCTGCGGTGCATCAAGTTTATATAACAAATCATTATCTGTACCTAATCCAGAACTACCGTACACATAATTGTTCACTGTATCTATTTTATAGTAAAATGTATGAGCCCAGGTGGTTGGGTTTATGTTTCTCTGGTACTGCGTAATATGAATATATCCATCTGCATCAGTTGAGTCAGACGTAGTAAAGGTTTGGACTGTATCAACATCAGGTCCCCCTCCATCAAAGAAATATTCCCACATATTACCAGTTTTATAAGGAAAGAAATCAGATGTATCGGGAGTTTGAGAAAATATTTTAGATGTACTCAATATTAATATTAAAGCTGCAAACGTATTTATTCTTTTCATAATTATTTCCTTTCATAAAATTTTTATTGTTTTTCCCAAACTAAGTAAAACCGGTAAAATAAATCGAATGAATAGAAGAATGCTTGAAAGGTTGAGTTGAAACCAGGGAGGTTTCATATCTGTTGAGACTCAGCCTCGCTGAGACTGGCAGAAGAATGCTGGCTAAAATAACTCTCATTGTTTCCCCAACAGAGAGAGAGTTAAATATCGTGCCAGGGTTTTTCATTAAAGGTATCCCATTATTAATTTTCTAAAAAATCTATTGGGATTTTCTTATGATAAGTATCTATAAACATAATCACCCATAACTTCCCAAATTATAACAACCCAACTTTTATTAAGAACAAATCAAGTTCATTACAACATTGCAAAAAGGAATTTTAAAAAGCAAGCTGTAAAATTTTATTCATAATTTTTTAACATCTGAAAATCTTTTAACAAACTCATCAACTGCAAATGCATCATCAACAGAATAATTTCCGATTTTTGTTCTTCTTAAGGAACTGAGCAAGCCACCGCAACCAAGCCTGTCTCCCAAATCATTGGCTATAGCGCGAATGTACGTTCCTTTAGAGCATGTAATTTCGAAATCTACATCAGGCAGGTTTATACCCGGTATCTTGAAATCAGAAACAACGACTTCTCTTGCTTCCCTCTCAACCTCTTTTCCTTTTCGTGCGAGACGATAAAGATTCTTCCCCTTATATTTTACAGCCGAATACATTGGAGGAGTTTGTTTAATCGTACCAAGAAATTCATTTCTTACTTTATAAATCTCCTCTGCGGATATATGGGCAAAAGGTTTTTCAGAAGTGATTTCTGTTTCTTTATCCATCGATGGAGAAGTTTTCCCAAGAGTTATTGTGCCGGTATAAGTTTTTTCAAGTGCCTGGTATTCAGAAATCGATTTGGTTTTTTTTCCTGTTGCAACTATCAGAAGTCCGGTTGCCCCCGGATCGAGTGTTCCTGCGTGCCCGACTTTCTTTACATTTATTGCCTGCCTGATTTTACGTACCACTTTGAATGAAGACCATCCGGCAGGTTTATCTACAAGAATTACCTCACCTTCTCCAAAATCGATTCCTTCAAAATCATTTGTCTCCTTTGTTATCATCCTTGTGTATTTTCTTTATCAAGTTTTCAATTTTCTCGACATAGTCCAAAGTATCGTCTATATAAAACCTGAGCTCGGGAATAAACCTGATCCGAATTCTTGAAGCGAGTTCCGATCTTATATAACCTGTAACGGCACCGATCTTTTCAAGAACAAATTCTCTTTTGTCTTTTTCAAAAACAGAAATATAAACCTTAGCAATTCGAAGATCCGGGCTAACTTTAACATTTGTTATTGTTATAAATCCTAAGGAAGGATCCTGAAGTTTGCGAAGAAATATAAAGCTAATTTCTTCTTTAATCAGATTTTCAACTTTTTCTATGCGGTGAGACATCTTTACAAATCCTTTTGGTGAACCTTCAAGGTTAACATATCGTTAACCCTTCTCTAACCTTGAAGGTTATCTTTAAGCAAGTTTTTTCTTAGTCTCTATAAATTTATATGCTTCAATCATGTCTCCAACTTTAATATCGTTGTAGTTTGCAATATTCAAACCACATTCGTAACCTGAATCAACTTCCCTAACATCGTCCTTAAATCTTCTTAATGATCCTATTTCTCCCTCCTGAACGACAATTCCATCTCTGATTAATCTTATTTTATTATTCCTCGATATTTTACCTTCCAAGACATAGCATCCCGCAACTGTTCCAGATTTAGGAACCTTAAAGGTATCTCTTACTTCCAGGGTAGCTACAACTTCTTCGGTTATTACAGGAGAAAGCAAACCTTCAAGAGCAGATTTAACCTCATTAATAGCATCATAAATTACATTATATAAACGAATATCAACCTTCTGGCTTTCAGCAAGCTTTCTTGCATTTATATTTGGTCTTACATGGAAACCAATTATAATGGCATCTGATGCCGAAGCGAGCAATACATCGCTTTCCGATATTCCGCCTACGCCTTTATGTATTACTCTTACAATAACTTCCTCGTTTGTTATTTTCATTAGAGAATCAGCCAGGGCTTCCACGGAACCATCAACATCGCCTTTAACTATTAGAGCTAATTCTTTTACCCCGCCAATAGTAATCCTTTTTGCAATTTCATCGAGTGTAATATGCCTTACCTGTTTTTGGTCCTGTTCTCTTTTTAGCTGCTGTCTTCTAACAGATATATCTCTTGCTTCTCTTTCAGACTCAACAACTATAAAAGTATCGCCTGCCTGGGGTGCGCCTTCAAAACCAAGAACGAGCACCGGGGTTGATGGTTCGGCATCAATAACTTTATTTCCTCTCTCATCAAACATTGCTCTTACTTTACCATGATAAACACCCGCCACAAAAGAATCTCCGATTTTTAGAGTGCCTTTCTGAACCAGAATTGTACCTGTAATTCCTCTTCCTTTATCAAGTTCGGATTCAACTACAGCACCGCGTGCTTCTCTGTCCGGATTAGCTTTTAAATCGAGTAATTCGGCTTCAAGAAGAAGCTTCTCCAGCAAGGAATCAACATTCTTCCCTGACTTTGCCGATATTTCCACACATTGAAATTTCCCACCCCACTCTTCTACAAGGATATTCCGGTCTGCCAATTGTTGTTTAATCTTTTCTGTATTAGCTCCCGGTTTATCAATTTTATTTATGGCAATTACCATAGGCACACTTGCTGCCTGAGCATGATTAATTGCCTCAACGGTCTGGGGCATAACAGCATCATCGGCTGCAACAACTATAACAACTATATCGGTAAGTTGGGCTCCTCTCGCACGCATTGCGGTAAACGCTTCGTGTCCCGGAGTATCGAGAAAAGTAATAAACTTATTATTCCCTATATCTACACGATAAGCACCAATGTGTTGTGTAATACCACCTGCTTCTCCCGCTACTACATTTGTTCTCCTGATATAATCCAGCAACGAAGTTTTACCATGATCAACGTGTCCCATAATTGTAATTACAGGGGGGCGGGGTTTTAATAATTCCGGTTTGTCGGGTAAGTCTTCAAGAACATCGGATGTATATTCTTCCTGGATCTCAACCTCAAAACCAAACTCATCTGCAACAAGCGTTATTGTATCTAAGTCAAGTCTTTGATTTATTGAAACCATTAAGCCTAACTCTATACATTTAGATATGACATCGGCGACAGGAACATTCATTAAATTTGCCAGCTCATTAACAGCTATATATTCATTAACCTTAATTTTGTTTTGTTCAAGAGATTTCAGTTCAAGCTGTTTTTCCTGCTCTGCTTCTCTTTCCTTCCTCTTCTTTTTTCTCTGCAGCGCTCTCCCTGCCATAACTGAATCATCCATACTAAGGAGAGTTTTTCTTATAGCTTCTTTAACCTCTTTTTCGTCAATCTCAAATTTTTTAACTCTCTTTCTCTTTTTGGCTACTACTGTTTCTTCTGCCAGTGTTTCAGTGGGTTTCTTTTTTGCTTTAGGTTTCTTTTTCTTCTTAACAGCGGGTCGGACTTTCCCCTTGTCGGTTCCCTCCTCGGATTTCCCAAGATCTATTTTACCAACTACTCTTAATCCCTTTCTTTTGTCAGCTTCAACTTCTTTAGGTGTTTTGAAATTTTTTTCTTCTGTTTGTGCAACCTCGACCACTTCTGCTTGTCCAACAGGGATTTCAATTTCCCCTTTTACCTTCTCCTCAACCTTTGTCTGAACCAATATTTCTTCAGCGGGTACTTCTATATTTGTTTCTTCAATCTTAACCGATTTTTCTTCAGCATCCTGTTCGGCTTTTTCCGTTCTTTTTTTATTGAACTCGGCAATCTTCTTATAATGTTTTTCTGCTTTCTCTATTTCTTTTTTAAAATGATCATTAATATCTTTGATCATTTCATCGTCAAGCATAGACATATGGGACTTTACATCGTGACCTTTGCCTCGCAAAAAATCTACAAGATTCTCTGCAGAGAGATTATACTCAGATGCAAGCTTGTAGATTCTTGGTTTCTTGGCTTTTGCTTCGGGCATAGAATGTCCTGTTATTCTTCCTCTTCTTCAAACTGTGATTTAATTAACTCGATAATTTCTTCGATTTTTTTATCATCAAGCCCTTCAATTTCTTTTAGTTTTTCCGGACCGGCAGTTAATACTTCAATAGCAGTATCGTAACGATGATTGATCAATAATTCATATATGTCATCACCAAGTTCTTCTTTAAGATCAATTAATTCAATATCCTCTTCGTACTCTTCAAATGGTTTTTCTTCCCTGATGACTTCAATTTCGTAACCGGTCAGTTTCATAGCAAGGCGAATGTTTACTCCATTTCTTCCAACCAGAAGAGAGACCTGGTCGCTATCGGCATTAACAACAGCTTTTTTTTGATCTTCATCAATTTCAATCTTTTTGAGTTTAGACGGTGCCAAAGCCCTTTGAATAAATATATATGGATCTTCGGAAAAATTTATTACGTCGATATTTTCGTTATTAAGCTCTCTGACGATGGCATGAATACGGACGCCTTTCATTCCTACACAAGCACCAACTGCATCTATCCGGTTATCCTGGGATTGTACGGCAATTTTTGCTCTTTCCCCTGGTTCTCTTGCTATCGATTTAATCTCAATTATCCCGTCGTATATTTCAGGTATTTCGATTTCGAAAAGTCTTCTTAAAAACATATTATCGGCACGTGAAATTATAATTACAGGTCCGCTGTTTCCTTTCTTAACCTCTTTAACAATAGCCCTTACAGTCTCTCCCTTTTTATATCTCTCAAAAGGTATCTGCTCGGGGCGGGGAAGAAGAAGTTCATTTTTATTATGGTTTACAAGTATATCGCTTCTCCTTATCTGATATATATCACCAACCACAATTTCTCCAAGCAGTTCTTTATATTCGTTGTAAATAACATCTTTTTCAATTTCGCGTATTTTTTGATTCAGACTTTGCTTTGCAAGAGTAATTAATCTTCTTCCCAAAGAAGCCAGTTCAATTTTCTCGACAAAATCATCGCCAACTTCGAGCCCCTCATCATTCCCTTTTTTGTTCACTTCCAGAACACTTATCTGTGTATTGGGATCTTCCACTTCTTCTACAACCTGTCGCTCTATATACAATTCAATATCTCCCCTATCCATATTAACTACAACGTCATATTTAGCTTCTTCACCATACTTCTTTTTAATCAGCAAACCAAATACTTCCTCGAGAATACCGCCTAAAACGTCTTTATCGATTCCCTTTTCCCTTACCATCTGGGCAAAGGATTCAACAATATCCATATTCATTGTTCGAAATCTCCTCTATGAAAAACTTATTATTACTTTTGCTCTTAAAATATCTTTAAAAATAATTATTAATTCTTCGTTATTGTTTAATAGAAACTTAAGTGTTTCGCCTTTCACCTCGATTAGCCTGGCAACAACTTTTTTTGTGTCGGCTTCCTGTTTATAACTTAATTCGAATTTTTTATTAAGATGCTTGAAAAATTGTTGAATAAATTTAAGCGGTCTATCAACTCCCGGTGAAGAAACATCAAGCCTGTAATTATCTTCCGGCTGAATTAAGCTCTGTAGCCTGCTATTTAGTTCTCTACTTACTTTTGAACAATCGTCTGCTGAAATATATCTTTCGCTATCTATATAAATTTCAATAACAGTGTTTTTATCGTGCCCTCTTATTGAAAAATCAATCAAGAAATAACCTAAATTGCTAATTACATCATCAGCTACTTCTTTAATATTTGATGCAGACAAATTCATACAAATAAAAATCGCCCTCAACAGGGCGAAAATAACTGAACAAAGCTACAATGAAATAATTCAATATGCAAGAAATATGTTTAATTCTGTTAAAATTTAACTATTCGGTGCAGCATCATATCTATAATCATATTAGAATTCTTAAAGATAATGAGGCTATATTTTACTATTTAAGTATTTTTTTGCATCTCTTACTACCCTTTGAATTATTCCCGTTAACCCCATATTCTTACCCATTGAAAGGGCTTCGCCAAATATTTTATAAACGAGATCCTCATCTATTTTAATTATGCTTTCGGGTTTTTCGCCGGATAAAGCTACAGCCAGAATTGAGCATAGAGCTTTTGCTGAAATCCCTTGCGGATTCTCAACTGCAAAAAAAAATTTTAGTGTCCCATCTGCATGGGGTAAAGTCCAAACATAAGCTCCTGATTCGCAAAAGGGAACCTTGTTCTCTTCCGGGAAAGGACGCTTTACAATTTCGGAAGGAACTTCTTTAAACCTTTCGGCATAATCTATAAGAATATCTCTCCTTTCCTGCTGATCAGAAACAAGTAATAGCATTTCTATTATCTCATTCAATTTTGAAGGATAGTTACTCATATTTTTAATTACTTTTCTATAGGAACATTCACAAGGTTGCCCCATTCGGTCCAGCTTCCATCATAATTTTTTACATTTTTATATCCAAGTAAATTTCTTAGAACGAACCAGGTGTGACTGCTTCTTTCACCAATTCTACAGTATGCAATTATTTCATCGCCGGGTTTAAGATTATTTTCCTTTTCATAAATTGCTCTTAATTCCTCGGCGGTTTTGAATGTACCATCATCAGGATTTATGGCTTTAGCCCATGGAATGCTTTTAGCCCCGGGTATATGCCCTCCTCTCAAAGCACCTTCATTAGGATAGTCCGGCATATGAAGCCTTTTACCAGAATATTCTTCAGGACTTCTTACATCGACAAGCAATCCTTTCTTATTAACATGTTGCATTACATTATCCCTGAATGCCCTGATTTTATTATCATCTCTATCGAGGGCTTTATATTCAGTAGAGGGATACCCCGAAATCTCTTTGGTAAGCTCCCTGTTTTCTTTCTGCCATTTAATTCTCCCTCCATCCATTACCTTTGCATTCCTATGACCAAAAAGCTGAAATACCCAATATGCATAGCAAGCCCACCAATTATTTTTATCACCGTAAAAAATTACAGTGATTTCAGGGGTTACACCTATTCTGGACATAAGATTTTCGAAACCTTCTTTCTGAAGATAGTCCCTTCTAACCGGATCATTTAAATCTGTAGTCCAGTCTACGTGTACAGCACCCTTGATATGCCCTGTTGAATAGAGCAACTGATCTTCATTTGATTCAATTATTCTTACATCTTTATCATTAAGATGTTCAGCTACCCATGAAGTTGAAACCAGAACATCGGAATTTGCATATCCCCTGTCTTTAATCTCAGTCATAGTACATCTCCTTTCTTCGTTCTTAAAGATAATTAATATATTATAAGAGCACTGAGATTCAACACATAATTAAATCAGTTCGGGCCGGAATTGGCTGGTATTTCGCTCTTATCTTTTCTTTTTCCTGAAGCGCTAAAAACTTTTAGCAAAATAAACCCGGCAATTGCCCCAAGTAAGCAGGCAAGTGTCATTAGAACTATTAAAGACATTTCAAACTGCCAAAAGAAGGCTTTTACCGCAATCACTTCTGTATTTTGAGTAACAAAAATGGTAAACAACACAATAATTACCATCAGTGTTATTACTTTAGTTCGCATATAACTCCTTCGGATTATTTATCCTGGGATTGAATAACGATCGGAACATTGCTGCTTTTAAAATGAATATCTCTTTGGGGGAAAGGAATTTTAATTCCGTGTTTTGTAAACTTTTCAAAGATAGCATAATATAACTGGCTCCTCAAAACCCCGGGACGATTAATATATTCCCGTGTCCATACCCGTAAATTAAACACGAGCGAGCTTTCACCAAATTTATCAAACAAAACATCCGGTTTCGGCACTTTTAAAACTCCATCATTTTCTTCTGCTACTTCAAGAAGGAATTTTCTTACTCTTTGTGGATCTTCTTGGAACGAAACATCAACAGGAAAATTTAAACGAATATTTCTATCAATATGACTCCAGTTAATAACCGTTGAAGAAATAAATTCGGAATTGGGAACAATTATAGAAATATTATCATTGGTTATTATTGTTGTGGAGCGCATCGATATTCTTACAACGTCCCCGGCAACTTTCCCTACTTCAATCCTATCCCCTACTTTAATGGGTCGCTCAAAAAGTATTATTATGCCGCTTACAAGATTATTTGTTATGTTCTGGAGACCGAACCCGATACCGATACCTAAAGCACCTGCAAGAATTGTCAGAGTGCTCAAGTCTACTCCGACTGTTTGCAAAACTATAATTAACCCGACAGTTAGAATTACATACCTAATGATTGTGCCTGTCGCAATTCTAACTCCAAGATCAATTTTACTTTTTTCAAGAAGCTTATAGACAATCCACTTTCTAAGCTTTCCTGTTACGTAAAAAAGAATAATCGTCAGGAAAAAGAAATAAACTATTGTCCAGAGGGTAATCTCGGTATTTCCAACAGAAGTAACGGGAACACTTAGAAATTCCCTGACCTGAAAGAAAATATTTTTGATTTCCTGCCACATACTTTAATTGTTAAGATTGATACAGATATTTTTTGCCGCTGTTTAGTTACTAAAAGTTACTTAAAAGCAATTTTAAAAAAAAGAATACTAACAGCAGATTAAAACGGAAAGAAATATGGTATCAACAGCGAGGCTGCAAGCCAGAAAATAATATTAAGAGGAGCCCCGACTTTTAAAAAATCAGAAAACTTATACCTTCCTACGCTATATATCATAGTATTTGTCTGGTATCCAACCGGTGTCATAAAACTTGCCGACGAGCCAAACATTACTGCCATAATAAGAGGACGTGGATCAACATTCATTGAAACAGCAGCACTTATAGCAATAGGGGTAAGTAAAACTGCAGTAGCATTATTCGACATAGTCTCCGTAAGAAGGGAGGTCAACAAATACAAAGCTGCTACAATAGCAACAGGTCCCAGGCTTCCCAACCAGCTAATTAATAGGTTTGAAATCAAAACTGCGGCTCCCGTTTTTTCTAAAGCTAATCCAAGCGAAAGAATTCCCCCCAAAAGAAAAATTATTTTCCATTCGATAGCCTGGTATGCTTCTTCAAGCTTAAGGCAGCCAACAAGCACTAATAATATACTGCCGATTAATGCTGAAGCCATAATAGGAAGTGTCCCCGAAGAAGCAACTACAACAACTCCCCCTACGATAGCTACAGCAGGAATAATTTTTCTTTTCCGGTATTTTTGAACTTTAACATCAGAAACAAGAACAAAATTCGGATTATTTTTTAGGTAATCATAGTTCTCTTTCCTGACATCTATTAAAAGAGCATCGCCAGCGTTAAGCCTTGTTCTGCCAATTCCTTCGTGAAGTAATTGCCCCCTGTGCCTTAGAGCTAAAGTTGTAGCTCTGAATTTATTCCTGAAATCAATTGATTTTAAAGTCTGTCCTTCAAGTTCTGAATTCGGGGCAACTATTGCTTCAACAAGTAAAATATCAGCTGCCTCAATATCTTGTTGTTTTATCTTTAAATCTGACTTTAATTCGACCCCCACTCTTTCCTGGATTGTGCGTATCTTTTCAATATCGCACCTTACTCTTAAAACATCATACGGTTCAAGAAAGATTGTACTTGTGGGTCTGAGCAATCTTTGACTATTTCTTACTACATAAAGTATATCAAGGTCAAGTTCTTTTACTAAGGGAGAATCAATTAATCTTTTACCGATTGATTTCGCTTCGGGCAAAATAACAATGTCCGTAAGGTAGTCGTTCATTCTAAAGCTTTGTGTAAGATCATTATCATCCTGCCTGTTGGGTATAAGTCTTACACCTATAAAAACCATATAAAGAGTACCTATTGCAAAGAAAATTATTCCCATTGTTGTAAACTCAAACATTCCGAGTGCAGGCTGACCATGCTGCTCGACTATTGAACTAACCAGTATGTTTGTTGAAGTTCCGATTAACGTACAAACCCCTCCAAATATCGAGGCAAACGAAAGCGGCATTAAAAGTTTTGAAGGACTTATGCTATTGTTCCTGGCAACACTCAATAAGATTGGAATAAAAACAGCAACTACAGGCGTATTATTCATAAATGCTGAAATCATAGCTACAACACACATAGTAACAAATAGTGCAAACCAGAAACCGTATTTAAACATTCTGGTAGATATATTACCTAAAAAAAGTAACGCCCCGGTTTTATTTAAAGCAGCACTAATTATAAACATAGCTCCTACTGTAATTGTAGCAGGATTACTAAAACCGCTAACTGCTTCCCCCGGTGTAATTATTCCTGTAGCTAACAATGCAACCATAACAATAATAGCTGCCAGATCTACTGGCATTTTTTCCAGCGAAAAAAGTACAATTGTTCCGAGAAGAATTAGAAAAACTATTATTATTTCTAATGTCATAAAGCCGTTTATAGTGTAAATAGTTCAGGGAGGCAAGATAATGATATTATCGTGTTTAGTAAATAAGGAGAAACATCAAAATAAGGCGGAATTATTTAGTAAAATCCGCCAAAGGGAAATGCCGATTATGCTCTTGTAAAAAGCATTCTTTAGTTATTCACAAGCTTTTTATTCAACAAAGAAATTTTCTCACCAATTTCACTTTTCTCTTTTCCAGATAAAGTTAATTGCTTTATAGAATTATATTCATCGAGAGCTTCTTCATACAATCCAAACTCATACAATATATTCGCAAAGTAAATTCTGTATTGTGCCTTCTCTTTTGTAGAAGGATACTTTCTAAAAGTTTCCTTAGCTGTTATAACTGCCGATTCCTTAAAACCATTCTCCGCAAGCTGTACAGCACCGTTTATTCTTTTCAATCCGAAATCATCCGGCTGTATGATTTCCTTTACATCGCCTTCCTCTTTAGTTCCGTATACAGCAGTTGTTTTACCATTGTTCTTTTCTTTTTCCCTGGGAGCGTTCATCATATCTTCCATTGCAAGGGCAAGTAGTAATTCATCAATCGTCATTTTCTTAATGCTTGAAACAGGAAGTGCTGACGATTCCCTTAAAGTAAAGCTTATTCCTTCTCCCGATATCTTTACAGAAGATTTTTTATTTGCAACTATAAATGAATTCGAAGAGAGAATGGTTCCTTCTTTTACTTCAACCCATTTATCATTTGGATCCAAAACCTTAACAGACCCCGTTACTTTTTCTGCTTTGAACGACTGGCAAAATGTTACGCTCGTGATTGTTATTATAAATAATATAAGTCTTTTCATTTTAAAACCTCAGATTAATAAATATTTATTATCTCAACTGTTCCCTTGGCAATCCCTAAATCCCTGATTGCTTCCTTATTAAATTTCTCAATCCCGGCAC
>MGZZ01000124.1:23929-26511 GCA_001802795.1 Ignavibacteria bacterium GWC2_36_12
TTACATGTCTTACTCCTGTGGATGTTTTGTAATCCACCAAAGCTGTTTCAACACCAATGCTTTCTAACAGCGAACTAAATAGAACAGAAAAATCGTCACAATCGCCCCCTTTAAGTTTTATGGTTTCACTAGGAAACTGAACATATTCTGAGGAAGCTCTTGGATCAGACGTATAACTAAGATTTTTTACAACTTCATTAAAAATGATTTCGGTTTTATGAAAATTATAGAGAGAGTTCTGCAACTCGTCAAATTCCCTTTTGTGTTTGCCGAGAATCTCTTTTGCATATTTTAAAGAAAAGTCCAAATCCTTTTTTATGAAATATTTCAGGTTCCGTACTTTCCCATCCCACGAGTTATTCCCATTAACCAAAACTGCTTTTTGAAATTGGTCATCCGGCTCATCATTTGAAACCGAAACATAAAAATCGGCATAAGAAATTTCCGGTCTGGTTTTTATAAACTCATCGGGAACTAAAGTAAAGAATTCTACTTCAACAGTATCGTTCCCAGATATTATAATTTCTGGCGATTGAATATTGTCGTTATTCATTCCTTCGACGCGGGAGTACGGTTTTACCGAAACCGGTTCTTTGGTAAGATTTACAACTTTACCTATTGCAAAAGGGAAATCAAGATAAAACTCACCGAGGGTAGGATAAATATCGCTTACAACTTCTACATCTAATAATTCAACAGATTGAACTTGTATCGTATTCAAAGCAAAAGTAACTGTAAGAATGGCTTTATCAAAACTATACTTGTTATTTATAATATTTGCCAAGCCTTCCTTGTTGAATTCTGAAAATGATTGAGTCGCACTCCTGTCCGAAAAATATTTTACCCCGGATATTGTAATACCAAAGAGATTATTCGAATAAGATACGGCAGGAATTATCCCGGCAAAAAAAGGAGTTTGGAGCTTGTCTCGGAAAGCCGTTAAGCCAAATCCAAAGTTATTATTGCTAAATTTAAAATATGTATTTAAACCTGCCTGCAGAGATTTGTTCGTTTCATAAATAAAATTTAGCTCAAGCTCGTTTATAGGATTATATGAAATCCCGAACTGGGCTGCTTTATCTTTTTTTAATGAATATGATTTGCTTTCATCGGAAAGATTAGTCTCGCCGAATGAAAAGAGGTTTATCGAACCAACCGAAAGCAAAAGCTCTTTAATTGGAGAATAACTGATCCCGATGTCACCTTTCCAAAAATTATCTGTCTCAACCTTGCCATCGGTCATTATATAATTCGTGTCTCCAAAAACAGGAAGGATAAATTCAGTCTCAAATTCCTGCATAAAATACCTTAATGATAAGCCGGCATTTATTTTCCCCGAAACTCTGTAGGAATATGCAAGCCCGAACAACTCTTTATAGCTAAATTTTGAATTAAGCGTTTGGGTCGTAGAGTCTTCAAAAAATATAGATTCTCCTGTACTTAAAATAAAATCCTTTTGATAGCCGGGTGTATATCTTAGCGAGATAAAATGCTCTGAAAATCTTTTAGAAAGAGAAAGAAGATAAATGTTTGAATTAACATGATCACTGAATTCACCACCGTATGAGAAGGATAAACCCCAATCTTTTAATAAAAAATAATTCGACGGGTTTACTTCAAAACTATTGGATAAAGATAAGTTTTCATTAATAAACCCACGGTTTCCAGTCAGCTCAAATGAGCTTTGAGATAATATATCTGCTTTAAAAACCATGACGATATAAAAATAAATTAATAGTTTTGTTCTCAAGGAATATCTATATCCACTCTGTGAATGCTTTGTGATAACACATAAAAATCATTGCCATTTCTTCCCTGGCGAAACTCCGATTTCCTAACGAAATAAAACGCAATTTTATCAAACCGGGGCGGGATCTTATTAATTAATTCCGGTGGAATTATTAACTCACCATCATCTCTGGTTTTTAAGCGGAATAAGGGGAATATTCGTTCACTGCCGCTTACTGAAGCTCCTACTAAGATTTCAAATCTTGAATAGTTTTTCTTCTCCCACTCAAGCAAGGCTTTTAACGAGTTATTATTTCTTCTCCCTTCGAGTTTAACATTACCGGTAATTTCAGGTGGCGTGGGGATATCAAATCCCAATGAACTTCCTCCCGGAAGAAGTGAAAAGTTAAAGTTAAATGCTACAGAAGAATTAAATTCATAATTAAAATTGTGCCCTGCAAAAGATGTGTTGAGAACGTGCCTGATTCCTAACGCTACTTCCTGTTGAACACTATCCTCATTATATTTTATTGAATAAGGAAAAAGCTTTGCCTCGACATTATTAAATCGCCCTGTTCCCAAAAGTCTTGTATGATACCCTAACAGCCTTCCATTCCTTCGTCGCACCGGTCTGCTTTTGTCGAAAAAAATTGCCTGTGCAAACGCTATATCTGAAGTTACCGAACCCCTCGTAACTTTAATGCCGCTAACTGTAACAACATTTATATATCCACTCAAGTCGTCCACAACACCAGATGAATCTGCGCTATAAAATTCATCATCTGTGTCTTTGGCTAATACTTCAATTTCGAGCTGCTCTTCTTCATCCTGGGTCAGTTCTGTAACAGCAGGTT
>MGZZ01000125.1:0-50406 GCA_001802795.1 Ignavibacteria bacterium GWC2_36_12
GATTATGTATGGGCTGGTGCAAATGAAGGTCTCTTCATTTATAATAAAAAAAGAAACAGGTGGACAATAAAAAAGTTTTCCCTGGGTGGAGAGTTTGGAAATTGGATAAGATCGTTATGCTACGATCAAAGCCGGAATATTTTATGGATAGGGAGATTTAGAAATCTGACCCAATTAAATGTAAGTAGGCAAAAGTATAAAGACTTTGATCTGACTCAGAACAACGATCCTAAAACAAATACTTTCAAATCAATAAAACTTGACGGGGACAGTCTTGTATGGTTTGGTACAGAATCGGGTGTTCATATATATAGAAAGAATAAAAAAATTGGAGAAGAAGCCTGGCAATTTATTAATAATAAAAAGGGCTTTAAACAGGAAGGGGATGCTGTTTCTATAAGTGATTTTGCTTTTGAAGGAGACAATGTTTGGTTTGGAACGGACGAATTTATTACTCCAAAACAACCGCAGTTTAACATCGGGGGTCTTTACAGATATAACAGGAAATTTATCTGGGATAAACTCTCGAGAGGAAACGGTCTACCCGCAAACGGTATTTATTGCATAGAAAGGACAGGCAACTATATTTGGGCGGGAGTCTACTCTTTTGAAAAAAAAGAAAAAGAGGAATATGGCAAAGGTCTTGTTTTGATCGATCGTATAACCGGCAAAGTAATCCCCATTGATCTCAACTTGCTTGAAACCAAATCGTCAACAATAAATACTCTTTACTTTGATGAAAAAGATTTGTGGATCGGAACTGACAGGGGCTTGTGGAAACTTAACATTGTAAATCCTCTTGCCGCATGGACACTGAAGAAGGAAGTTAAAAAAAGCGGAACTACCAAGAAATAACTCTGGTTGATTAACTCTTTATCCCCACTTAATTTATAGTTATTTTTATTATCCAAATTAACTTATATGAATGATGTTAAAGTTAACTAAACAAAAGTTAGATAAACTCAGGAATAATTTTGGGGGACAGAAGATCGCAGTTATTGGCGATATGATGCTCGATTGCTATTTCCGGGGCGATGTAAAAAGAGTTTCTCCCGAAGCACCGGTTCCTGTTGTTGAAGTGGAAAATGAATTTTTCCGCTTTGGCGGTGCTGCAAATGTCGCTTTGAATATTCTGAAACTTGGTGGAGTTCCAATTCCAATTGGAGTAATAGGAAATGATAATGACGGAAGAATTTTTACGTCGTTACTAAATGAAGCTGATATGATATTTGATGGAATTATTGAAGATACTTCGCGTCCTACTACAGCCAAAACAAGAGTGATTGCAGGTAACCAGCATGTTGTTAGAATAGATAAAGAAAGTAAAGAGAATATTTCACATGAAACGGAAAAGAAACTTCTTGAATATCTATCTTCGAATATTCATCATCTGCAAGGAATAATTTTACAGGATTATAATAAGGGGGTTCTAACCAGGACTTTCATTAAAAACATTATTGAGCTGGCAAGTAAGAAAAATGTGCTTGTCACTGTAGATCCGAAGTTCAATAACTTTTTTGAATACAAGAATGTAACCGTGTTCAAGCCAAATAAGAAAGAAGCCGAGGATATTCTTGGAATGAAAATAAAAAGTAATGAACATATTACAAAAGCTGGAAGAACAATTCTTGAAAGATCGAATGCTTTGAATGTTCTGTTAACGCTTGGCGCAGAAGGTATTGCAGTGTTTGAGAAAGACAAAACCGAAAAACGTATGGAGACAAAAGCGAGAAAAGTTGCTGATGTATCGGGAGCGGGGGATACGGTTATTTCCACTCTTACAATGGCGCTTGCAGCAGGAGGGGACATTATTGAAGCTTCCTACCTTGCCAATTATGCTGCCGGTATTGTTTGTGAAGAAGTGGGAATAGTCCCTATTGAAATTGAAAAACTTTTTGATGCAGTTGAGAAAGACAACAAATGAATAATATCCTTTCAAAAGCTTCTATGAAATTTCTAAGGGAGAAATTTAAGGAAGAAAAGAAAAAGGTTGTGTTTACCAACGGCGTTTTTGATATAATACATTCCGGGCATATTGACTACCTTGTAAAAGCAAAAGCTTTAGGAGATATTTTAATAGTCGGATTGAACAGCGATTCTTCAGTTAGAAGAATAAAAGGAGAAAAGCGCCCTATAGTTAGTCAAACGGACAGAGCTTTTGTCCTGTCTAATCTCAAACCGGTAGATTATGTTGTTCTTTTTGAAGAAGATACTCCGTTGGAAATTATTAAAGCACTTGTACCTGATGTTCTTGTTAAAGGAGCCGACTGGTCTTTGGATAAGATAATTGGCAGCGATGTTGTATTAAACAAGGGTGGCGAAGTTAAAAATATATCTTTTGTCAATGATCAATCAACATCCGGTATAATCGATCTTATATTATCGAGATATTCAGATTAAATTCCTTTCATTGCTTTTTCATTTAAAGGAAATGAACAATTAATCTTTAACCCAGGGCGTATAAATCTAATATTGGATAACGAAGCGCAAAATAAGACGGCAAACGGAAAAAAGAAAAGAACACTTCTGCAAAGAATTGTAAATGCTTTTCTTTATACATGCATTGGGTTCCTTGTTCTTTTATTAATTTTTTTAGGAATCAGCCAGACCCATACATTCAGGGAATTTTTACGTGAGAAAATAATTGAGGAAGCAAACAGTTCACTTAACGGGAAAATATATATAGAAGAAATAGAAGGAACTATTTTTACTTCTTTGATTCTTCGCAACACCGTGGTTAATATGGAGAGAGACACAATTCTTAAAGCTGAAACAATCAGTGTTTTAACCAGTCCGTTGCAACTGCTTCTTAAAAAGATTTATGTGAGAGACTTTGAGATTGATAATGCAACGGTCAATTTATCAACTGATAGTTCCGGTACTTTGAATCTTGTAAAATTATTTCCTGCCACAGAACCCGATACAAGTACTTCGGAGTTCCCTTTTAAAATTCATATTGCTAATCTGCAGTTAAGCAACATAAATTTTTCTTACCGGAATTTTGCAGAAAATGAAGTCCCGAAAGAATATGCGGGAATCAATTATAATGATATTGAGATCAGGAACCTGAATCTTGAGTTAGCTGCAGATTTGGATATAAGCGATAATAGTTATGAACTTACCCTTTTTCATTTGTCCTTTTTGCCAAACATAGCGGGGTTTAATTTAAGAAATCTTAAAGGTGAATTTGTACTTAATGAAAAAAATATTTTAGTCCGTAATTTTGAAGTGCAAACCGACAGATCGGACTTTAATGTTGGTATTGTTATAAATGATTTCAATGTTTTTGATACTCTATCTACTGATTTTAGCAAAACTCAGTTAACTGTTCTTGCAAATTCCAGGTCATTTTCATTTAAGGATCTCAGGGTTTTCCTGCCATCTGTAAGCATGCTTGACGGAAACTTTACGTTTGATCTTAACGTTTCAGGTTCACCAAGTGAATTAGAACTGAATCATATCCAGGTACTGCTACAGAATTCCAATATAGAAGGAACCGGAAGCTTAAAGAATTTAGACAAGCCAGGATCTTTGTTTATTTCAGCCGATCTGGATAAATCTTATATAGAACAAAAAGATATTCAAAAATTATTTCCTTCAATTGAAATGCCTTCATATCCTGAACTGGGTATTATAAGATTTGATACATTGAGATATGAAGGCAGCCCGCTTAAGTTTAAAACGAATCTGGGTATTGCAACAGACAAAGGTTCTTTCGGTGGTTTAATTAATCTTGATCTTGAAAAAGAACTGATGGAGTATGAAACCACTTTTTTAGTTAGTAAACTTGACTTAAAACCTTTTGCAGATATATCCTCATCAATCAACTTATCCGGGAAGATTAAAGGCAAAGGCACTTCGCCTGCAAACTTTGACGGCTCAATTAATCTTACTGCCGACGGCTCAAAACTGAATGGTAATGAAATTGACTCACTTAGACTTTCAGCCAACGCCATTAATAAGAACATCTCATATAACTTTTATTTAGTTTCTCATAATACAAAAGCCGGGCTGAGCGGCATTCTTGATTTTACAAATGAAGAAAATCCGTTTTATAGAATTGCCGGTGACATAAAAAATCTTGATGTTGCAGAATTTTCAGAAGATTCACTGGTTCATACCGATCTTAATTTTACATTCGACGGGGAAGGAGAAAGTTTTGATCAGGATAAAATGAATTTGTTCATGAGTATGAAACTCTTCGATTCGAAATTAGCCGAAGTATATATTGATAGTGTAAGAGCGATTGTCGATTTGCAGGGAGCTACGGTCGAAGAGAGGATAATTAATATTATATCCGATATTGCCGATGTAACAATGACGGGGAATTTCAAAGTTACAGAAGCTATTGATCTTTTAACCAGTGAAGCAGGAATTCTTTCTGAGGTATATAACGATAAGTTGCAAAAACTCTTTCCAACGGCGTTCCGGGGAGAAGAAATTGTTCACAACGAAAAGACAGGTGTAAAGGAACCTTTGTTTAGCCAGGTAGGTTCCCCGATGAACATTAATTATGCAATAGAATTGAAAGACTTTAATATTATTTCGGCGTTTATCGGTGATTATCATCTCGAAATTGATGCTGAAATGGGAGGAAAAATTATCAACGATGAAAATAGTATTCATTTTAGCTTTAATACTGATCTGAATTATATAAAGTTATGGAATGATGAAAGTGCCTTCTTCGTGACTAAAATGGGTCTTGATTTGGATGTACTGAACGATTTCAATGTGTTTTCAACTTCTGATGTAGAAGTAGACTTAGATGTATCGGCAGAACGTATTTTTTCAGGCAGCGATATATATGATTTTCATTTCGATATGAAAATGCAGGAAGATAAAGCCGAAATTAATTTCGGGGCAGAACAGAAACCAATATCTGTTAATGTTAATGCTGGTATAGATATAAGCCGTGATGTACTTGATGTTTCGATTGACTCGTTAAGATTTAGCGATGATCAATTTTTAATTGTAAACAAGGAGCCATTAAGTTTTACATATACAGAAAACAGGATCGATATAAAGACATTTGATTTGGTTCATAACGATGCTCATTTAAAAGCAAACGGATTTTTATCGCGTACCGGGAATCAGAAACTGAATGTAACATTGTCAGGCTTAAAAGGACAGGATTTAAGTGTTAATCTTTTTCATCTGAGACCCGAAAACAGTATGGATGCAAATGTTAATCTAAATCTCGATGTTTCAGGAAATATGGTTGAGCCGGTAATTAATATGGATATGTCTGTGGATAGTGTTAAGTATGGCGGCAGAACTTTTGGAGTGCTAAAAAGCAAAGTTAATTATAAAAATAAAAATCTTGATCTGGATATAGCATTTGTAGATTCGCTATTAAATCCTACAAGCCCTGCCCTTAAAATTACAGGCTATGTTCCGGTTGATCTTTCTATAGAGGCGTCATCAGATAATTACATTGGAACCAGACCGATGGATATTCGTCTTAAGTCCGATGGTTTTAACCTGGGAGCTTTTGGAGATATACTTCCTGCTGTTAACAGGTTAAGAGGTAATTTTACTTCCGACCTGAGATTAACAGGTACACCGTCATCGTTAAAAACAGAAGGGTATTTAAAAATTAAGGATGCAGCTTTTTTCCTCGAGGCAAATAATCTTGAATATAATGCCTCGGCAGGGGTAAGAATAGAGGGAAACCAGTTAACTATAGATAGCCTTATGATTGCAAACGTAGAGGGTACAATAAATGGCGGCAAACTGACTGGCAGAGGAGTTGCTTTGCTCGATAATTTCACGTTTATATCTTCAAAGTTTTCTTTTAACGGTGATTTAAAAGTGCTGGACGAGGCATCGAAATCGGCAAGCCCGTCTTTTTACGGCAGCCTTGTTATTGGAACTAACGGTACTTTGGAATTTGATGAGGGAAGAATATTCTTAAAAGCTCCCGTTACTATTAAAAATGCTAATCTTACTTTTCCACAAACTCAATCGGCATATAGTGGTTCTGAAAATTATGTATATCGTTTTGTTGAGGATACTGTAACCATTCTTAATGAAGAAATGGATTATGAAAGGCTTATTAATATATATCACAAACAGGGCGGTGAAAATGATAATTCTTCTTCTAAGAAAAATATTTTTGATTACGACTTAAGAATCACGATTGAAGATGAAGCCATTGTTGTATTTGTGTTGTCTAAAGAATTTAATCAAAACCTTAAAGCTGTATTAGACGGTAGTATACGGTTGGAAAAGTATGGGAATAAAACCGAGGCTCAGGGTAAGTTGAGCTTGTTGGAAGGATCTACTCTTGAATTTTTGAAGACCCTGGAAGCAGAGGGATCGATAAGATTTGAAAGCGAAATAGCCAATCCGTACCTCGATATTGTAGCTACATACAGAGATTATTATTATCCGGCAGATGAGACCGATGCAGAAAAAGAAGTGGAGGTGGCTGTTAAAATTGAAATACAAGGACCTTTGAAAGAACTCGACAAAAGATTAATTAGTGAGGGAAATAATATTAAAGTTTATTATGGATCCGAAAATATTGCTAAGAACAACCCGTCTCCTCAATATGATGCATCGGATGCCGCAATGTTTATTTTACTTGGTAAATTTAATGATGATGCCAGACAGCAGGATAGGTATGCAATTGCCTCTACCGCCACAGGGTTAGCAGGTTCTTTAGTTGGTGGATTCTTGAACAGGCAGTTTGGCGATGTAATAAAAAGTGTTGAACTGCGCCAGGTCGGTTCGGCTACTAAAATAAGTTTGATTGGCAGAGCAGGTAACTTCCGTTATGAAATCGGTACTTCGACCGATGTTTACCAGGATTTGAGTCGTGCAAATATAAAAATAGAATATCCCGTTTCCCGGCAACTTTTATTAAGGCTTGAAAGGAAAGAAGCTATTAATACCGAAACAACTTATACAAGTGAAATGATAAATGAATTAGGGCTTAAATATAGATTTGAATTCTGATGAAGAAGAAGATTATTGCATTTTTTAAAAAGAACCCCGGCAAATCTTTTAAAAATAAAGATATAGCCAATAGACTAAAGATTATTTCCGAACATGAGTATTCTGCATTAAAATCCGCCCTGCACAAACTTTACGAAGAAAATTTTTTAGCAAAAAACGGTAAGCGCTTTAAACTCAACACTATTCCAGCGGACAATAGGATAACGGGTAAACTTGAGATTAACCAGGGAGGATATGGTTTTGTAATTCCGGGCAGTAAAGAGATAGGTGACATTTTTATTGCCGCTCGCAATCTAAGTACTGCTTTCAGCGGAGATACTGTTGAAGTTGCACTTTTTGCCAAACAAAAAAGAAAAAATTTTGAAGGACAAATTATTAAGGTTATAAAAAGAAAAAGAGAAGAGATTGTTGGAACCCTTAAGAAATCCAATTCATTTTATTTTGTAAAACCGGATGATCCCGGGATTCATCGCGATATTTATATTGATATTTCGCATCTAAAGGGTGCAAAAAAAGGAGATAAAGTAATTGTATCCAATTTATTCTGGAATACATCTATGCTGAACCCCGAAGCCGAGATTATAGAAGTAATCGGTGAATCAGGATTAGAAGAGACAGAAGCTATAGCAATAGCACGTGAATTCAATTTACCATATAAATTTCCGGATAAGGTAATTGCCGAGGCTGATAAGATAGAAAGTGAAATATCACCCGATGAGATAAATAGAAGAGTCGATTTTAGACATGAAAATGTTTTTACAATTGATCCGGAAGATGCTAAAGATTTCGACGATGCGTTATCGGTTAAAGAACTAGAGAACGGGAATTATTTAATAGGCATTCATATAGCTGATGTCAGTCATTATGTTAAAAACAATACTCAGTTGGATAAGAATGCTTTGAAGAGAGGGAACAGTGTTTATTTTGTGGGACAGGTTATTCCAATGCTTCCGGAAAAGCTTTCTAACAACCTCTGTTCGCTTGTTCTGGCAAAGGACAGGCTGACATACTCGGTTATTGTTGAATTGACACAACGAGGTAAGATAGTTAAATACGATATAAAGAAGTCTGTGATAAATAGTAAAAGAAGATTTACGTACGATGAAGTACAGGAGATAATTGAAACTAAAAAAGGTGACTTTGCAAAAGAAATAATTTGTTTAAATAATATTGCAAGGGTGCTAAGGAAGAAAAGATTTAGAGAGGGAGGAATTGAATTTTTTACGCCCGAAATTAAGTTCAGGCTGGATGACGAAGGGAAACCGACAGAAATTTTTAAAAAGGAAATAAAAGAAAGTAATATGCTGGTTGAAGAATTTATGCTTTTTGCAAATAAAACAGTTGCCCATCATATAGGTTCCCCCGAAAAAACTGCACGTCCTTTTATTTATAGGATTCACGATTTACCAGACAAAGAGAAAATTTATGAATTTGCAAGGTTTTTGAAATCATTAGGTTATACTTTTGACCCAAATTCTGCGTCGCAAACATTACAGTTTATGAACCTCATGGAACAAATAAAAAATACCGAAGAAGAGGCATTAATAAATGAGCTCGCAATCAGGTCAATGGCTAAAGCTATCTATTCTGTGAACAATATTGGACATTACGGGTTAGGGTTTAAATATTATACTCATTTTACATCTCCCATAAGAAGGTATTCTGATTTAATTGTTCACAGGCTTCTTTATAATTATATAGAGGGAAACGGAGCCGCAAATTACCCGTTGGTAAAGCTGGAAGAAATTAGTGAACACATTTCCCAGTGTGAAAGAAACGCTATAGAAGCCGAAAGATTATCTGTAAAACTAAAGCAGATAGATTATCTTAAAGAACATCTCGGTGAGGAATTTAATGCGATAATTAGTGGTATTGCACATTTTGGAATTTTTGTTAAAATAACAGACAATTTAGCAGAAGGGTTGGTAAGATTGAGAGATTTGGAGGGCGATTTTTACGTTTACGATGAAAAAAAATATGCATTAATTGGTAGAGTTTCTAAAAAACAATTTAGATTAGGTGATAAAGTTAAGGTAAAGCTTGTTCGTGTTGACACTGACAAAACAGAATTAGATTTTATAATTTCTAACGAGTGAGGTATTACATGCAAAAAATAATAACATATTTTCTAATTCTGTTCAGCATTAGTATTATTAATATCTATGCTCAGTTCGGTAAAAATAAAGTTCAGTATAAGTCTTTTACATGGTACTACATTCAAACCGGGCATTTTGATATATACTTTTCTGAAAAAGGTTCTACGCTCGCAGAGTTTACGGGGTATGCTGCTGAAAACGCACTTGAATCAATTCAGAATAATTTTAAATATAAAATAAATAACCGGATTACAATAATTGTATATAATTCCCAAAATGATTTTCAGGAAACAAACGTTACGGATGAATATCTTGATGAAGGTATACAGGGGTTTACTGAATTATTTAAAAACAGGGTAGTAATTCAGTTTAACGGTTCATTCAAACTATTGAGGCATCTTGTACATCACGAACTGGTTCACGCGGTAATAAACGATATGTTTTATGGCGGATCGATCCAGAATATAATTTCAAATAACATTACACTTAGTTTACCGTTGTGGTTTAATGAGGGAATGGCAGAATACCAGGCTTTAGGCTGGGACGTAGATACGGATATGTATATTCGTGATGCTGTTATTAGCGAACATCTTCCCGATATTCAGGAACTTTACGGCTATTTTGCTTACAGAGGCGGTCAGTCGGTCTTTTACTATATAGCTTCAAAGTACGGTGACGGAAAGATAGGTGAACTCTTGAATAAAATCAGGAGTACGGGAAATGTCGAGCAGGGAATAAAAGCTTCGATTGGAATATCAATTAAAGAATTAAATGAAAGATGGAAAAAAGATATAAGGAAACGATATTGGCCCGATATCGCTATCAGAAAAGATCCCGATGAATTTGCAAAACGGTTAACTGATAACCGTGAGGACGGCGGATTCTATAATACAAGCCCTGCTATATCTCCCCAGGGAGACAAAATTGCTTTTATTTCTAACAGGGATTATTACTTTGATGTTTTTTTAATGGATGCTATCGATGGAAAAATTATTAAAAAACTTGTTGAAGGCAACAGGACTCCGGATTTTGAGGAGCTGAATATACTTACCCCGGGACTAAGCTGGTCTCCGGACGGACAAAAAATAATTTTGTCTGCCAAAAGCAGCGGGTACGATGTGGTTTACATTATTGATGTAGAAACTGAAGATACAGAAACATTGCCGATAAGGCTTGCCGAAGGTATCAAAAGTGTTACCTGGTCGCCGGTTGGAACCAGTATTGCTTTTATCGGACAAACTGAGAGACAATCAGATGTGTACATTTACAATTTAGAAACCAAAGAATTGTTAAACCTCACAAATGATATTTTTTCCGATGATGACCCTGCATGGACACCGGATGGTAAGACACTTTATTTTGTTTCGGACAGGGGTAGTTACTTTTCAGAAGAAACTCTTCCCGATACTTTTAAGATTTACAAGCATGACTATAGCCAAAAAGATATTTATTCAATCAATACAGAGAACTTGGATATTCATAGAATTACGGATTTACCAGAAAGTGATGAAAGGTTTCCGGTTGTGAATCCCAACGGGAAGGAAATCCTTTTTATTTCTGATGTAAATGGTATAAATAATATTTACAAAATGGATCTTCAGTCGGGCGATAGTGAAGATAATGATGTAGTTCCAATTACTAATTCATTGAACGGTCTATACCAATTGTCTCTTTCAAAAGATGGGAAGAAATTAACCTTTTCATCTTTATACCAGTCAGCCTTTAATATCTTTTTATTGAATAATCCGTTTGAAATTAATCTTGAAGCAGATAGCCTTGAACCGACATTATATATAAGTAAACTTCTTAATGGTGATGATAAAAAAGAAATACCCGAAAATGATAAAAGTGAGTTTTTACAAAGTGAAGAAAAGGAATCCACAAGAACCTATGAGGTGTATACCGGTAAATATGTAGATTCGACAAAGATATATGGTGATTCAGTACAGATAGATTTTGATAATTATGTTTTTGGTAATTTAGATACACGAAGAGACACTACAGAGAAAGAAAATCCAAATTTTAATTTAACTGATAATCTGGACAGGCAAGGCGATTATAAAGTTAACAAGTATAAAATTACTTTTTCGCCCGATCTTGTTTATGCTAATGCCGGATACAGTTCTTTATACGGCTTACTCGGGACAACTGTAATTTCATTTAGCGATGTACTCGGTAACCACAGGATAATAGGTATAACGAGTCTTCAAATAGACCTTAAAAACAGCGATTATGGAGTTGCATATTATTATCTGCCTGATAGAATAAATTACGGGATAGAGCTCTTTCATACTGCACGCTTTGTATACCTTACAAGAGGTTTTTATACCGATCTTCATCGTTTCAGAAATTTTGGAGCAGTCGGCTCATTAAGCTACCCGCTTAATCGTTTTTACAGACTCGAGGTCGGGCTAAGCTGGCTTAACTTATCCAGCGAGAATCTTGATGACCCAACCGCGGAATCCGAGCATGTTTCGTATGTAATTCCGGCTGCAAGTTTTATTCATGATAATGTCCTTTGGGGATATACTGCACCTGTGGAAGGAACACGTTATAGGTTTGATGTATTTGGAAATCCCGGGTTCTCGAAAAAACGTTTAAGTTTTTATTCTCTGCTCGGCGATTATAGAACATATTTCAGATTTGGTACGGACTATTCATTTGCATATAGATTATCAGGTGGATATTCTGGCGGTTCAAACCCACAGAGATTCTTTATTGGTGGAGTTGAAAACTGGATAAACAGATCTTTTTCTACTACTGATATTCCACTTGAATCAGCATCTGATTTTGCTTTTTTGACTGCTGCATTACCTTTGCGCGGCTATAATTATGCAGAACAAATTGGAACTAAATACGCACTGATGAACCTTGAGTTAAGATTCCCGTTAATAAAATATCTGCTTACCGGCGCTTTGCCGATTTTGTTTAGCAACGTTCTCGGAGTTGCCTATATTGACATGGGTACTGCCTGGGACAACAGCAAGCAATTAAGATTTTTTGAGAGGAATGAGGAGAATAAAGTTGTTGCCCGCGATTTATTAATGGGCACCGGCATGGGGGCAAGGATATTCTTTCTCTACTTCTTGTTGAAGTTTGACGTTGCGTGGGCATATAATGTTGAGGGATTCTCAGTTCCGAAATACTATATCTCACTCGGGGCAGATTTCTGAGAATTGTTTTAAAAATGTACCCGTTCTGAAATATGAACGGGTTTAAAATTACCAGGTAAATTATTTATAATTCTATTTCTTTGTAGTGCTGTCAGTCGAATCGGAACCTTTTGCCTCTTTTTTAGTCTCTCCTTTGGTATCTTCTTTCTTTTTTTTAGATGGTGAGTTACTGGAATTATTTTTATAGTCTGTTTGATAGAAGCCGCTTCCTTTAAAAATAGGGCCTGAACCGGAACCAATTAATCTTTTTACAGGACCGTTACATTTTGGGCATTCCTTTACCGGTTCTGAGCTCATTGTTTGAAAAACTTCGAAAATATGGTTGCATTCTAAACACTTATACTCATACGTTGGCATAATAATACTCCTTTTGGTGTGGCGAAAACTTAATGAAAAATTAGATATATTTCTATAAATAGTTTTTACTCTGATATGCAGAATTATCGGAACCCGGTTAAAAAAATGATTGCTAAGATTTTATCTCGTCAAATAATTTATCTTCTATCCTTTGCATTTTTTATTTCATTATGTGGTTGCCTGAACTATACTCAGGAAGTTCATTTATACCCCGATGGTTCGGGTACAATGAAAATCAACTATTGGATGAATTTACCTGAAAACAGAGATACTTCAACAATAAATAAAATAGGTATTTTTAATGCAGAGCTGATAAGAGATGAATTTTCATCCCAACATACCACTATAAATAATATCACCGTTTACATTGATTCGGTTGACAGCACCACCCACTCTTTAATTGATCTGTATTTTACAAATATTGATTCACTTAACCAGATGAGGATATTTGAGGATTTTCAGTTTTCTCTGAAAGACGGTGCATCAGGTCAAAAGATTTTTACTCAGTATATTCCCCCCATAGCAACCGGGTTTGGAATAGATGGCAGCGAATATAAAGTATCGTATATCTATAAATTCTCCGGCAATATTATTACCCATAATGCTCTCGAGGAGGATGGACAAACTTTAACCTGGGATTACACACTTGCGGAAATCGGGAGCGGAAAAACTATCTCGGTAACCTTTATCCCTTTTAAATTAAAAGAAACGCCGTATTGGATATATATTCTTTCTGGACTGGTTCTTTTAATAGTTATAATCTTCTTGTTCAGGAAGAAAAAAGATTAGTTTTTTAGCGGAACAGAAAGAAAAGCTATCTTACAAGTACACATAATTTGTTGACTTACCATACTGATTTAATTATATTTAACGTCTATTTTTTAAGAAAAGTGGGCTACAATTATTTTATATGGCTACAGGCGGTTATAAGATTTTTTCAGGAAGTTCCAACAGAGCATTAGCTGAGAAAATTGCCGCTAATCTGGGCGAGCCTTTAGGATTGGTTGAGTTAAAAAGATTTAGTGACGGTGAGATTTGGGTAAAATATCTTGAGAATATCCGCGGTCTGGATGTCTTTATTATCCAATCTACAATTCCTCCGTCTGATAATATTCTTGAGCTCTTAATAATGATTGATGCCGCCAAAAGATCATCGGCAAAGCGAATTACTGCGGTAATCCCGTATTTTGGTTATTCGCGGCAGGATAGGAAAGACCAACCCAGAGTTTCCATTACTGCTAAACTGGTGGCTAACCTGATTACGGTTGCTGGTGCCGATAGGGTGATTACAATGGATTTGCATGCTGCCCAGATTCAAGGATTCTTTGACATACCCTTTGACCACTTATATAGCTCAAGTTTATTCTCAGGGTTATTTAGGGATGTAAATAAAAATCTTGTGGTTGTATCTCCCGATATCGGAGGTATTAAGTTAGCAAGGTCGTACGCAAAGAGGTTACATTGTGGGCTTGTTGTAATTGATAAAAGAAGACCGAAACAAAATCTTGCTGAGGTAGTTCACATTATTGGAAATGTTGAAAACAAAGATGTTCTTTTGGTTGATGATCTTGTTGATACAGCAGGTACTTTAGTTAGTGCAATTGAAGCTTTGAAAAAAAATGGCGCAAAAAATATATATAGTTCAATCACTCATCCGTTGTTATCGGGACCGGCGCTGGACCGCATTAATAAATCGGAAATAACAAAGTTGTATGTATCGGATACTATTCCTTTTAAAGCTGGTGTTAAAACGGATAAGATTTCTGTAATAACAGCATCTGAAATTTTCGCCGAAGCGATAAAAAGAACTCATTTTAATGAGTCAATCAGTTCATTATTCGATATTGATAAAGGATAACAGAGTTTATTTGGAGATAAAATGGAAAAAGTAGTTTTAGAAGCAAACACAAGAAAAATCGGTTCAAAGTCCGAGACAAAAAATCAAAGAAAGAACGGAAGAATTCCCGGTGTGTTTTACCTTAAGGGTAAAAAACCAATTTCTATCGATGTTTCGGATAGAGCGATTAAGCCATTAGTTTTTACGGGTGAAACTCATCTCATCGGACTGAAAGTTGATAATAACCAGGAATTTGATTGCATCATAAAAGATGTTCAGTTTGATCCTGTTACTGATCAGATTGTACATTTCGATTTATTAGGTTTGGTTTCAGGGGAAACATTTGCCATAGAGGTTCCGCTTGTGTTTAATGGCAGTGCTGTCGGTGTAAAAGATGGGGGAATTTTACAGCAGCATCTTCATAAACTTGAAATTGAATGTTTACCTAAAGACATACCGCAACACCTCGAAATTGACGTGACCGAGTTGAAGATTGGAGACTCCATTCATATTAGTGATTTGAATTTTGAGAATCTTACAATTCTCAATCAAAAAACTACTGTAGTTGTTTCTGTAAATCATCCCAAAATTGAGAAAGAGCCTACTCCTGAAGAGGCTGTGGTTGAGCCTGCCGAACCTGAAGTTATTGGCAAAGGTAAGGGAGAAGAAGAAACAGAAGAAGAATAGGGTGCGAATTTTATTGGGTATAGGAAATCCCGAAAGACGGTATAATTTTAACCGTCATAATATTGGTTTTATGTTGTTAGACTATTTTGCTCAGTCACATTCTGTTGTTTTTAAACCTTCAAAATTTAATTACTACTCTGCAAAAGGAAAACTTTCCGGAAATTCTTTCTTACTTGTAAAACCCACGACTTATGTTAACAACAGCGGGTTAGCTGCCTTACATGTAGTTCAAAAATATGAAACCGAGGTCAAAGATTTCCTGGTAATTGCCGATGATGTGAATCTTCAGTTTGCTGATCTTAGAATTAGAAAGTCTGGTGGAGACGGCGGACATAACGGCATTAATTCTATTATTTTTCATTTACAAACGGATCAGTTTCCCAGGCTAAGGTTAGGTATCGGAAGCAATTTTGTTGATGGTGAAATGGCTGATTATGTCCTGGCTGATTTTAGTGAAGAAGAAAAAAAAGTTTTGCCGGGAACATTTAAAACAGGAACTGCTCTCCTGGAAGAATATATTGCAGGCGGTATCGATAAAATGCTGGATGCCAATAGCCGGCTGTTAAAAAAAGAAAATGATACTAACAGCTTCAATTAAATAAGGCTGGAGATTTTTCAAAAAAACTTAAAAATTATTTATTACTACTTAATTACTAAACATAGAATAAACATCTGGAACAACAATGAGAAACAAAATATTATCTGTAATACTGGTTATATTTAATCCAATCTATATTTTTGCGGGGGAAGCAAATTTAAAAATACCGACTCTTAATGATAACCAGCAATCAATCTTAATTGCAGGATTATTTGTCTGCCTGTTAGGATTGGTTTTTGGAATTTATCAATACTTAAAGGTTAAAAAACTAAAAGCTCATCAATCGATGCTTGATATTGCTCAAGTTATTTTTGAAACCTGCAAAACGTACCTGCTGCAGCAGGGCAAATTATTAATTGTGCTTTTTCTTTTTATAGCTACATGTGTTGCGTTTTATTTTGGATATTTAATGGAAAATGAAATAAGCGGCGTTCTTCTGATTTTATCCTGGACGGTGATTGGTATCCTCGGTTCCTACGGCGTTGCCTGGTTTGGAATAAGAATGAACACATTAGCAAATTCAAGAATGGCTTTTGCTTCTCTGGAAAGAAAACCGATAAAACTTTTAAACATTCCTCTAGATGCAGGAATGAGCATAGGTGTAATGCTAATCTGTGTAGAATTAATAATGATGTTGATAATTCTTCTTTTTATACCAAGAATGTATGCCGGAGCTTGTTTTATTGGTTTTGCAATTGGTGAATCGCTTGGTGCAAGTGCATTAAGAATTGCCGGCGGAATTTTTACAAAGATTGCCGATATTGGTTCTGATCTTATGAAGATCGTTTTTAAAATAAAGGAAGATGATCCTCGTAACCCCGGTGTAATTGCAGATTGTACGGGTGATAATGCAGGAGATAGTGTCGGTCCTACGGCGGATGGTTTTGAAACTTACGGCGTTACGGGGGTTGCTTTAATCAGCTTAATCGTTCTTGCAGTTGCAGATGTTACATATCAGACAGAACTGCTTACATGGATTTTTGCAATGCGTATTATGATGATTATTACTTCAATTTTATCCTTTGGAATAAACAGGACTATTACGCAGATACGTTTCTCTAAAAAAGATGATATTGATTTTGAAGTTCCTCTCACATCTTTAGTATGGATTACTTCAATAGTTTCTATTATAGTTACTTTTGTTGTAAGTGCTTTATTGATAGGGCATCTTCCGAATAACCTCTGGATTATTCTATCGACTGTAATAAGCTGCGGTACCTTAGGAGCTGCTTTAATACCCGAATTCACTAAAATTTTTACCAGTACCAAGTCAAAACATGTTGATGAAATCGTCTCATCGTCTAAAGCTGGCGGCGCTTCATTAAATATTCTTTCTGGTCTTGTTGCGGGTAATTTCAGTGCATTTTGGATGGGGCTTGTGTTTGTTCTTTTGATGTTTATTGCATATATAACAAGCGCAGATGCTCTTGCCGGCTTTATGATTTACCCGTCAATTTTTGCTTTCGGACTCGTAGCTTTTGGATTTTTAGGAATGGGTCCTGTTACAATTGCCGTAGATAGTTATGGACCGGTAACAGACAATGCACAGTCAATTTATGAACTTTCTTTAATTGAAGAAATAAAAGATGTTGACAAACAGATTGAAAAAGATTTCGGTTTTAAACCGGATTTTGAAAAAGCGAAATATTACCTCGAGGCAAATGACGGAGCCGGTAATACATTTAAAGCAACAGCCAAACCTGTATTAATAGGTACTGCTGTAGTCGGTGCAACTGCTATGATCTTTTCATTAATTCTTTTATTGAAACAAACATTAGGAATTGATCCTGCTAATATTCTTAGCTTGCTAAATCCTTATACAATGTTGGGATTTATGTGTGGCGGGGCAGTAATTTATTGGTTTACAGGTGCATCAATTCAGGCAGTTACAACCGGTGCATACAGAGCTGTTGAGTATATTAAGAAAAATATTCAGTTAGATGAAACTGCGAGCAAGAGTGCATCAATAGAAAAATCAAAAGAGGTTGTCAGGATATGTACCCAGTATGCACAAAAAGGGATGTTCAATATTTTTATTGCAATATTTTCTTTTGCTCTTGCATTTGCATTGTTTTCCGCACCGGTCAGTTCCCCCGAGCCGGTTTCATTCTTTATCAGCTTTTTAATTTCTATAGCAGTCTTTGGGCTTTTCCAGGCAGTTTTTATGGCTAATGCCGGGGGAGCCTGGGATAATGCTAAAAAGGTAGTGGAAGTTGAGTATAAGGAGAAAGGAACGGAGCTTCACGCAGCTACGGTCGTAGGAGATACAGTTGGCGATCCGTATAAGGATACTTCTTCAGTTGCTCTTAACCCGATAATTAAGTTTACTACTTTATTCGGACTGCTTGCTATGGAAATTTCAATTTCTGAAGCATTCCGTGCCAGCGCTCCTTATGTTGGAGGAGTAGTTTTTCTTATAGGGCTTTTCTTTGCCTGGCGTTCTTTCTATAAAATGAGGGCAAGAGAATAGGTTTTATAAAAAATTTTGTTGAAATTAATGGCAGTAAGGGCACTTGTTATTGCCCCTTTAATTAAATAAATTGAGTGCCGTTTTTAATTATAATAATTCCTGCTTTCAGAATGACTGAAGGCCATAGACCATAGGAAGGTTAGAATGAAAAATAATGTATATGAAAGTGCTGTTTTAATAAATGCAGCACTCGATGATGAACAAATAGAAGCAATAATTGCTCGCATTAAAGAAACAATAGTTGGTAACGGTGGAGAAATAAGCGAAATGGAAAACTGGGGGAGGAAAAGGCTGGCTTATATGGTTAAGAAGAGTAAGATTGGTTACTATGTGATTTTCAGATTTAACGCCCCTTCAAATATTATTACCAAGCTTGAAAGATTTTACTCACTTGACGAATATATTCTCAGGTTTCTTACTATCCGTTTAGACAAAGATGCAATTGAACAATTGGGAAAAAACAGGGCTCAGCCCGTAAGTGATGTTTCTGAGGGATTTGGCTCTTTAAAGGTTGATGATTTAAAATCTAAAGAGGTAAATGAACTGGATAATAATTAATAATATTTAGATTCATGATGGAGGTATATCATGGCAGATCTGAAAATGCCCGAAATAAACTATGTGATTGTTGCAGGTAATCTTACTAAAGATCCTATTTTTCGCCAGACAACAAACAGTACACCGGTTGTAAACTTTTCTATTGCTTCTAACAGAAAGTATAAAGATAGTTCAAACCAGTGGCAGGAAGACGTGTGTTACGTTGGCATTGTCGCCTGGAATAAGCTTGCGGAAAGCTGCCGTGATAGACTTAAGAAAGGCTCTGCTGTTCTTGTTGATGGTGAACTCCAAAGCCGGAGCTGGAAATCCGATGATGGGCATAACAGAAGCATTGTAGAAATAAAAGCCAGGAGAATTCAGTTTCTTAACAAGAGAGAAAGGCAACCTGAAGGAGAAAACGGGGCTGCTCATGAGGATTTTATTGCCGAAGAAGATAGCGATTATACAGAGGATTCTTTTGACAAATTTCTTTCAAATGAAGAATCCGATTTGATTAAATAAATGGTGAGTTAATGAAAAAAGAAGTTAAAGTAAAAAAGTATTGCAGATTTACACGCGACAATATTAAATATATTGACTACAAAGATGTAAAATTGCTGCAAAGATATACTACAGAGCAAGGAAAGATAATTCCTAAAAGAATTACAGGTACGAGTGCCAAATATCAAAGGCAGCTTGCTCTTGCTATTAAACGTGCACGTCATATGGCTTTATTGCCTTATGTTTCCGATACTGTAAGATAGATTCTGAATGAGGAGATAAAATGAAGGTTATACTGAGACAGGATTATGAGTCCCTTGGAAAAATAGGAGAAGTAGTGGAAGTTAAAGACGGTTTTGCCAGGAACTTTCTCTTACCACGTAAAATTGCTTACTCTGCACTTAAAGGGAATTTAGCCTCGCTCGAGGAAGAGAAGAAGAACTTCGCCAAAAAAGCAGAGCACGAACGGGAAGCTGCTGAAAATTTGTCTACAGAATTGGAAAAAGTCTCAGTTACAATTCCGGTTCAGGTAGGGGAAGAGGATAAAATTTTTGGTACGGTTACTACCCAGATGATAGCTGAAGCTTTGAAGGAAAAAGGTTTCGATATTGATAAAAGAAGAATTGAAATCTCTGAAGCTATTAAATCTTTAGGGATTTACGAAGTGAATGTTAAGCTTTATTCAAATGTGGATGCTAAAATAAAGGTGTGGGTAGTTAGAGAATAAATTTTTTGATCTGTAATAAAAAAGGAAAGCAACCGCTTTCCTTTTTTAGTTTTAAATATAAAAGATTTTTAACGGACTTTAATCTGCTTTTCTCTGATCATTTTGGCTAATTGAGCAGTCCCGTTTTTTGAAATGCCTTTAATTGCGCGTGCAGATAGTTTTATAGTAACAAACCTGTTCAGCTCCTGCACCCAGATTCTTTTCTTTTGAAGGTTTGGTAGAAATCTTCTTTTTACCCGGTTATGTGCGTGAGATACGTGATTGCCCGACATAGGGCTTTTACCTGTTATTTGGCACTTTCTTGCCATTTTATAAATCTCCTGATTCTTTTACCAACAGAAATTTTGAGCCGTTAATATAACAAATTCATGATAAAAAAGCGGCATCTTTTGAGACTTAATAATCAATAAAAAAGACTATTAAAAAACCTTGCGGCAATTTAGTTGACAATGTGAAAAACCTTTTTAACTTTCATTTAAAATTGCAATGATTTTTTATTATGCATCAGGCTTTCCCTTCATTTTTAGACTACACAAACATAAGATTGAAAGGAACTAATATGGAATACTACGAGCTTCATCCGGAAAATCCACAACTCCGCTTTATAAATAAGGCTGTTAACATTTTGAGAAATGGCGGAGTTATTATTTACCCGACAGACACGGTATACGGAATAGGCTGCGATATTTTTAATAAAGAAGCACTCGAAAGAATTTTTGCCATTAAGAATGATGCTGGTTCAAAGCTGTTCAGTTTCATTTGTTCCGATTTAAAAGATATAGCTAAGTATGCTAAAGTTTCAGATTATGCTTACAGGATGATGAAGCACCTGTTGCCGGGACCTTATACCTTTATCCTGCCGGCAGCAAAACAGGTTCCTAAAAAATTGTGGAGTAAAAGAAAGACTGTGGGCATAAGAGTTCCTAATCACCCCATCTCGTTAAGTATAGTTAAAGAATTGGGACACCCGATAATAAGTACAAGCGCAACAAACAGGAAAGGGGAAGTTGTATACGATCCTTTCGAGATCAAAAATATTTTTAATTCACAGGTCGATTTGATGCTTGCATCTGGCAACCTGATGGGAGCCCCATCGAGCGTAATAGATTTAAGCGATGATGAGCCGGAAGTGGTTAGAGAAGGTGCCGGCGACGTTAGCTTATTCGTTTAAAAGATTATTTTGTTTTTCTTTTTATATGAATAGCTGAAGCCTGCGCTGCAGGAGTTATAATTATTTCGTCTATGTTAATATGCTGTGGACGTGTTGCGCAATAAAGCACCGCATCGGCAATATCTCCGGCAGTAAGAGGTTTTATTCCTTCGTAAATTTTTTCTGCCCGTTCTTTATTTCCTCTGAATCTTACAATGCTGAAATCCGTTTTAACCATTCCGGGATCGACCGTACTTATCTTTATATCTTTTTCGTATAAATCTAATCTCATAGCTCTTGTTATAGCATTAACTGCAAACTTGGAAGCGTTATAAACGTTTCCTTTTGGATAAACCGAGTGTCCTGCAATAGAGCCGATATTAATTATATGTCCTTTTTTTCTTTTAACCATTAAAGGAAGAATCTCTCTTGAAACGTAAAGCAACCCTTTCACATTCGTATCCATCATTTCATCCCAGTCTTCTATGTTTCCTTCATCGATATCGCTGAAGCCTCTTGCGAGCCCGGCATTGTTGATAAGTATATCTATTTTCTTCCATTCTTTTGGAAGAGAAGTCACAACACTTTTTACTTCTTCTTTATCTCTTACATCGAGCTGAGCATCGTAAATTTTGATTTTATATTTCTTTGAAAGAGAATGCGAAAGTTTTGTTAAAACAGAAATTCTTCTCGCTGTTAGAATGAGATTTGCACCTTCATTAGCAAAAGCTTCTGCACAGGCTTTGCCGATTCCTGAAGTAGCGCCTGTTATGAAAACAATTTTATTTGATAATCTGCCCATAATTTTTGCTTAATTATTCTTGTAATAATATTTACTTAGTTAAAGATAAAAATTTTAAAGGACTGATGTGAAGTCAGGGAGTCTGCTAATTAAAAACCCCGGGGATTTTAGTACCGCATTTGCTGCATTTGTCTTTCTTCATTTTGTAAGAATTTACCGAATGCCAGTTTCTTTCAATAAGCCTGTATCCGCAATTAGGGCAATAAGTAGTTTGACCTTCAATGTTATAAACATTTCCCACATAACAGAATTTTATTCCTTCATCTAAAGCAATTTTTCTTGCAGTGGTCAGAGTGTTTTCAGGAGTGCGTTCTTTATCCAGCATCCTGAAATCCGGATG
The DNA here is from genome assembly GCA_001802795.1 of Ignavibacteria bacterium GWC2_36_12. GTDB lineage: Bacteria > Bacteroidota > Ignavibacteria > Ignavibacteriales > Ignavibacteriaceae > RBG-16-34-14. The sequence goes on from MGZZ01000125.1 coordinate 22,236, forward strand.
GAATGCAGTGAAGTGAAGTGGAACTGAATCCCCAAGATTTTTAAGAATCCATTCGCATTCCTGTTTTATTTCTTCAGAGCTATCATTCTCATCCGGGATTAATAGCGTTGTTATTTCGAACCAGACATTTGTTTCATTCTTTAGCCAGACCAACGTATCGAGAACATCATTCAGGTGAGAAAATGTGAGCTTGTAATAAAATCTCTCCGTAAAACCTTTGAGGTCTACATTCGCAGCATCAATATATTTATAGATATCCTTTCTTGCTTCTTTATCAATATAGCCTGCAGTAACCATTACATTTTTTATTCCCTCTTCCTTAGCTATACGGGATATATCAATTACATACTCGCCAAAAATTGTAGGGTCATTGTATGTATATGCAATTGAAGGAGTCCTATATTTCTTTGCAAGCTTAACAACATCTTCCGGTGAAGCGACGATAGAGTTTTCATCGTCAAGCTTAGCTTTGCTTATGGACCAGTTCTGGCAGAACTTGCAGCCGAGGTTGCAACCTGCAGTTCCAAAGCTTAATACAGATGTGCCCGGCAAAAAATGGCTTAATGGTTTCTTCTCGATGGGATCGACTGCAAAACCTGTTGGTCTACCGTAACCGATAGTAACGAGCTTACCATTATGGTTCTGCCTTATATAACAGAAGCCCGGCTGTCCTTCACCAATTTTACAGTAGCGTGGGCACAGAGTACACAGGATTTTATTATTTTCAGCCGGTTCCCACCACTTAGCGAGCTTGCCTGCTGTTAGGTCAGGTTTCATATCATTAGTAATCATAAATTCTTTCACAGATTCCGGATGCAGGATACCAGATGCCGGATACAGGATGTTGACGCTGGATATCAAGGATCAAGCATTCGGAATCCAGTACCCGGAAAAACCAGCGTCCGGAACAAACTGCTCCAATTATTGCAGCACCAATCATCGCAAGAATTAAATTAAGAAGGAAAGGTGAATCAAGTCTTAATGCTATTAGTGCAGCAACATAAGCCCTCACGCCATAGAAAACTGCGTGTGCAACTGAAAGAATTCCCGTATAGCCAACTAATAGATTTAGTGAAAGAGAAAGAATGGCATAGATGCAGATAAGAATTATTATGTGAAGAATATATTCCAATAATTACCTCATCAAAATTTCTATAGCCCATTTTCTGAACCTCTCTAATCTCTTCCACATTTCTTTAGTTTGAGAAGTAGAATACAATTCACCTAAGTAAGATACTTTTGTTTTTTCCTCAATTAACCTTCTGAGCTGGTTTATTGCTTTGGATTTTTCTTCACCTTCGGCAACGGAATTTTCTAATAAGTTTACAGCTTCCTCATGATCCTCACCAATGCTTTTAACTCCTGCCAGCTTTATACACAAAGAATCTGTATAAGCTATTGCAGAGTGAACAATAAGAACACCGGCAGCCGTCCAGTATTCCAATTCCATTGAATCTTTAGCTGCCTCATAAAAATGTTCCGCTACATTTTCATATTCTTTATAACGATTACGAGGTACAGACTTCCTACCCCTTCTTTTAGCCATTTAATAAGCCTTTAGGACTTTTCCCGGTAATTAATATTCCTTCATTAGCTATACTTCTTATCAATTTAGATTTGCTTTTTCTAATGAATTCAGATTTTAGAAAAAACACCGGAGCTAATTTAATTCCAAATCTCTTATACAACATCTGTGATTTTTTATTTAGTAGATCACCGACATTAAGTCTTTCTATCGGATGATTGACAATGCAACAAATATCTAAATCCGAATTAATGTTTTCTTCTCTTCTTGCGGCACTTCCAAATATTACGGCACTATAAACTTGTTTTTTAAGTATTGATGCAAGTGTATTTATTATTTCATTTGGGAAGCTGCTTTCAATTCCAAATACTTTAAGGATAGCCTCCTGTACCAAAAAATGCTCGCGGTTTAGACTAAATATATGATCTCTGCCCCCTATCTGTCTGTTTACAATACCAAGTCCTTCTAATAATGTTAATGCTTTCAAAGCTGAATTTGGGTGCATACTTGCAGCCCGTGCAACCTCATTCCCTGTAAATCCGGTATTGGTATCTAACAATGCACGGATGACAGCAACATTAGACCATGTTCTGAACACTTCATCAAAAGCTCTATATATAATCATAACCTTATTTTATATACTTTTGTGTATAAATATATACTTTAGTATATAAACTCTCAAACAGTCTTGCCGAACTTGCTTGCCTGCCGTTAGGTCAGGTTTCATATCATTAGTAATCATAAATTCTTTCACAGATTCCGGATGCAGGATACCAGATGCCGGATATTGAACAAATCTACTTTCTTATTCTGAAAGATTAAAGGCAGTCTAATGCCTGCTGAACTAGAAGTTTATCAATTCAAAGCAGAGCAGTGATTCGATCAGGTTTATTTGAATGGAATTTCTAAATCTTTACAGATTTTCTTTGCAAGCAAATCATTAATTTCATTATGGCGGGGTATTGTGGAGACTTTATGACCTATTAGCTTCTAAAACAAGTTGAATAGCTTCTTTTAGATTTTCTCTGACTTCTTCAATTGTATCTCCCTGTGTATTCGCCCCGGGAAGTTCCTCAACAAAGCCGATATATCCTTCTTTAACTTCCTGTATTAAAGCTGTAAAAGACATTTTTTAACTCCGGTTATCATTATAAGTTATAATAAATGTAAAGATAATGTAAGTATATTTCAATAGGATAAAGTTTCTTATAAAAAAAATATTAAGGAGCTTAGGCTGCAGTCGTTGAAAAAAATGAGGGATGAAACTATAAAAACTCCTTCTCCTTTCCTTTTTCCCGGTTTCACTTTTCGTCAATTCTCGTTAAGTTGCAAATGTAAATGGAAACACTCCTTGAATATTTATGATTGAATTACTACCCGTTCCTATTAAAAAGTCTATCAATAAAGCTTATCTTAAAATTAAGCCGGTAAGAGAAGATTTTCAAAATTTCAGGAAAGAGCTGCAAAAACTCCTTTCACTTATAAATGAAGAAGAATCTGAAGAGCACAATAAAAAGCATATAATTTCATTTTTTGAAAACACTTTTTATACGGATAGATATGTTAATACAAAAGGAAGAACTGACCTTGCAATCCATTTAGATAAAACAGGCGGAAGTTTTGTTGGTGTAATTATAGAGACTAAAAGTCCTGTTAATAAATCCGATATGATCTCGGAAGATAATCTCAATTGTAAATCAATGCACGAGGTTATTCTTTATTACTTAAGAGAAAGAATTGAACATAAGAACGATGAAATAAAAAATATTATAATTACAAATGCTTATAAATGGTTTATCTTCAAAGCTGACCAGTTTGAAAAGCATTTTTATAAAAGTGCTCTTAAAGATGAATATGAAAAGTGGCGGGATGATAAAAAAGTAAGCAGTCTTAATGAGCATTTTTATAATGATATTGTTAAAAAGTTTCTGGATGAAACCGATGCCGAAATTGAAGCAGTATATTTTGATTTAAGAGATTTCTGGGAATCCACCCCTTCGGGGGAAAAATATTTTAATAATGAGAATGAAAAGGAACTCATTTCTCTCTTCAAAAAATTCTCTCCGCCTGAACTTCTTAAAGAACCTTTTGCAAATGACAGCAATACTTTAAACAAACAATTTTATTCCGAACTGCTTCATATTATCGGGCTGGAAGAATATAAAGAGAAGAGCAAAAAGAAGATTACAAGAAAGAGAGAAAACAGGGATAATGGTTCGCTGATTGAGAATACGATAAGAATACTTGAAACCAAGGATGTATTAAAGAATTTTGATGATAAATCTGTTTATGGTGAAAATGAAGAGGAGCAATTATACAATATTGCACTTGAGCTTAATATCATCTGGATAAACAGGATTTTATTCCTCAAGCTGCTTGAAGGGCAGCTTGTTAATTATCATGATGGAGATGAAAACTATAAGTTTTTAGAGCCGAATATAATTAACCAGTATGATGATCTTTTTGAGCTTTTCCATCAAGTGCTTGCTGTAAAAATTGAGGAAAGGAACTCCGGTTTAAGCGGCAGGTTCAGCAAAATACCTTATCTAAACAGCTCATTGTTTGAGCTGAGCGAGATTGAAAAGAAAACTATTGATATTGCGAGCCTTAAAAACAAAGTTAATCTCTTCTTCTATAAGAACACTATTTTCGGCAAGGACGTTCAATCTAAAGGTTTCCCTCCTGCACTCGAATATCTTCTTTTATTTCTTAATGCTTTCGATTTTGCTTCCGAGGGGAGCGATGAGATTCTCGAAGAGCGAAAGACAATTATAAATGCTTCTGTACTCGGACTTATTTTTGAAAAGATAAACGGTTATAAGGAAGGCTCTTTCTACACTCCAGGATTCATAACTATGTATATGGCTCGTGAAACTTTAAGACGTGCTATTGTTCTGAAGTTTAATGAAGTAAAAAATAAGGCATACAAAGATTATGATGAACTGAAAAGAAATATAGATACGTCTTCTGATGGAAGAGAGGAAGCGAATAAAATTATTAACTCTCTTAAGATTTGCGATCCTGCAGTTGGTTCCGGGCATTTTCTTGTTTCCTGCCTTAATGAAATAATTGCAATTAAAGCTGACCTCAGAGTCCTGAATTACAGGGATGGAAGACAGGTTCAGAATTACAGCTTAGAAATTGAAAACGATGAATTGATAATAACCAATGAAGAAACAGTTGAATTGTTAGATTATCATTTAAATCCTTCGGGCAAACAAGTAACGGCTTTACAGGATCTGCAGGAAGCTTTATTCCACGAGAAGGAAACTATTATTGAAAACTGTCTCTTCGGTGTTGATATAAATCCTAACTCTGTCAACATCTGCCGTTTGAGGTTGTGGATCGAGCTTCTTAAAAATGCTTACTATACCAAAGAGAGCAATTATACCGAGCTTGAAACTCTGCCGAACATTGATATTAATATTAAGCAGGGAAATTCTTTGATAAGCAGGTTTGATGTTAAGCAGGATATGTTCACTTCTGCTGATAAAAGTGTACTTGATGTTTACAAGCTTAATGTTGCGCTCTATAAAGATGAGCAGGATAAAAATAAAAGACGTGAACTGAAAGATTCCATTGAAAGGACGAAGGAAAGATTTAGGGGAATAGCTCTTGATCCTTTATATAAAGAAAGAGAGCAGATGGAAAAGCTTACAGAACAATTGCACAAGCTGAACATTGATAATCCTCTTTTTAAGCATGAAGATACTGCTGAGAAAGAAGCTGAAGTTGAAAAGAAAAGAAATAACCTGATAGCAAAAATAGAAAAGCTCTCAAAGGAAATTGAAGATAAAGCAGAAGAATATAGCTCAATCTATTCAAACTCTTTTGAGTGGCGATTTGAATTTCCTGAAGTGCTTGATGAGGAAGGAAATTATAAAGGATTTGATGTGGTGATTGGGAATCCGCCATACATCAGACAAGAAGAAATAAAATACTTGAGCAATTATTTCAAAGAAAAATATATTTCTTTTTCTGGAAAAGCTGACATATATGTTTACTTCTATGAATTAGGAATTACACTACTTAAAACTTATGGTGCGTTAACTTTTATTTCTTCCAACAAATTTCTTGAAACTAATTATGGAAAAGCATTATCAAGACATTTAGCAGAATCTTTGAGAATAATTAATATAAGAGATTTTAAAGACCTGGAAGTTTTTGAGGGTGTATCTGCATATCCTTTAATATTTGAAGGTACAATTTCGGATGAAAAGGAATATCAGTTTCATTATGCTAATATTAAAGATATTACACCATTGAAATCTGATCCATTTCATGATATTGATATAGTTAATGTTAATATAAAATCTTTTATTAAGAATGATTATAAAGTAACTAATGACTCCGTAAATAGGTTATTAAATAAAATAAATAAAAATTCTCAACAACTTGAAAAAATATATGCTCTACCAGTGGTTGGAGTTAAGACTGGTTACAATGATGGTTATCTTAATTCAGATATTGAGTCCGAATTAAGTAAGCCTTACGTATTTGGAAGAGATGTAAAGAAGTATGAACCGGTGATAGCAAAAAATAATATCATATTTCCATATGATGATAAATATTGTTTGGTAGAATTAGAGAAGTATCCAAAAGCGAATTCATATCTTCAGCAGATAAAAGAAAATTTGTCTAATAGGGCAATAATTAAAGAAGGATTAACAAATCATACTAAGCTATGGTATGAATATCAACAAATAAACAAAACAATTAATATCAAAGAGCAGCATATTATTTATCCAAATGTTTCTTTAGGCAACAATTTTTCGTTAGTAGATCATGCTGTTGTTGATATGACCTGTTTTCTGATTAAGACTGATAGTAAATTCTTGTTAGGACTTCTAAACTCAAAACTTGTTGAGTACTTAATGAAATTGTATGCTGTTGGAAGACGTGGTGGTTATTTAGAATATAAAGTTCAATACATTAAAAAAATACCCATTAAGGTTTTTAATAAAGAAGAGAATATACTTTTTGAAGAACTCGTTAATAATATACTCAAAGAGAAATCTAAAAGTTCAAGTACAGATACCACAGTCTTAGAAAAACAAATAGATGAAATGGTTTATAAGCTTTATGGATTGACGGAAGAGGAGATAAGGGTGGTGGAGGAGAATTAATATTAGATATGTGATCAAAATATTAAATGACTATATAGGTAGAAAATTATGAGTGATGAATTACCTCTGCTGTTTTTAGGTGGATTAATTGGTGCTGGTTTAGCTGCGCCCAAGCCATCTGAAACTGTAGCAATAAAAGATTATAATCGAATATTTGAATTCATAGATAAAAGAAAAAGAGGATTAGGTGATTTTACAATAGAACCTTTTTTATTATATGATAAAAAAGTTTTTAATGTATTAAACGAAGCTTTTCAAATGTATTTAAATGGTTCTAATAAAGGAAGTTCTTTCTTATGTATTGCTATATTGGAATCAAAATTAAGAGAAAAATATGGGATGAAAAATTTTGAAGAAATGATCCTTAAAGCCAAAGAAGATAAATTAATCTCATCAAGTCAATTTCATTTCTTAAATGGTTTAAGAATTGACAGAAATTTTATAGTACATAATATATTTGAAGAATTTTCAGAAGAAGATGCCCAAATTACTTTTAGATTAGTTATCCGCTTCTTGAACAATCTATATAAATGGAATGAATAGTGAAGGATAAAATAGACAATCAAACAATAAGATTACTAATAAGAACCAAACTATTACTCCATCATGCCATTGAACATGCATTAAAAAAAACCGAAATAGATTATTTAATTTCTTTCCAAGGTTTAGACACAGTAATAGAAAATTTATTAAGACAAATAATTAGTTATTTAGATTTTGAGAATAAAATTAAAGGGGATTTAGATCGCTTAGATTTAGCAAATTTGGCAAGTCAGCTGAATAATTTATTAATATCCGAATTTAACCTAAAACTACCTTACTTATCAGATATTAAATTACTTAGAAAAACTCGTAATTTGATTCAGCATGGTTTAGTGAATCCTGGCATTGAGTTAGAACGTTTTGTAAAGATTACAAAAAAATGTTTTAGTTACTGCATAGTGAATATATTTAAATTGTCTGATATTGATCTGGATGATTATTTACTTATTAATAATGTAATCGTAAAAAACCATTTAAAAAAATCAAAAGATTTTTATTTAAATAAAAAATATTTTGCTTCAGTTGTTGCATCAAGAGATGCATTTGAGAACACTTGGTATGAAATAATAAAATCATCTGAAATAAATCATTCATCACTTTCTGCTATAATTGAAGCAAAAAAAGATACAAAGTTTTATTCTGAGTTCTTTGCAAGGATAAAAAATGAACTAATACTCACAAAACTGAACATTGATTCAAAAGCCAATGAATTATTTGAAGATTATTTAAACCATATTCCACATCAATATAGGGCAGATAAAATGAGTATTCAAACAGTAATGCAAAGGGAATGGAATGAGAATGATGCATTATTTTGTTATGAATTTGCCTTCGACTTCATTTTGAAATATCAAAACGCTATTAATGAACCACTGTACAGAATAACACAAACCTTTAAAAACTCTTCTAATTATAAATACGGGAATATTGAAATTTCTAAAGGATCGGAAGGGCATTTATCTTACTTATATTCTGATGAACTTAAAGCACATGAGATGTTATTACTTTATGTAAACAATTCTCTTAAGCATAGGTTAGAAAAATTGATACCTGGGAAAAAATACTTGCTTGTTAGTGAAGGTTATCTTGAAAAAAGATTAGAATCATTAATTAAGTATTCAACGATTCTGCATAATATATCATTTGAACTAGGTAACAAATAATCCTCCACGTTGGCAGACTATGTTGTGGTTTGAATATGTCCCTTTTTCATGGTATAGAACAGATTATATAAACGGGAAAATAATTAAGCAATCAGTCAATATTAATACAGTAAGTTTGAAAAATTTTAAGCAAAATTTTAACTGGATTGTTTCAGATGATAAAGCAATAAAAATATTAAATCTTCGCAAAGCTTTGGGCAAAATAAAAGATATTGACGACTTGAAACAGATTAAAGGCTTAACAAATAATGAAATTGAATGGATAGCAAGGTTTACTCATACATAATACCTGAATAATACATATTGAAGATAGATAAAAAATTTAAGTGAATAAGTAATAGATGAATTTAAACGAATACGGAGAAAGATATTTACAAGAAAAGGATTTTTTAACATTATGTGAGGATTGTGAAATAAAAATTTTGAATTCGTCAATTGATTCAAAAGTTCTAACTGAATTTGAGAAATTAAAAGCATTATTACCCGATTTTATAATTAAAAAATCAAAAAGATTCGAAGAATTCTGTTATAGAAATAACTATGATCATAACTTTAATTTAGTTTTTCCCAAAAAATACCTAAACCTAAAAGAAAACATAGAAGCGTATTTATATTGGCATTATAACAATCAGATTTTCCATCCTTTCGATAAAAAGAAAATCTCATCTTTTATAAGGATACCTAGTCGTCATAGATATAATCAGGGGAAGTTCAAAATTAACTATGAGGGCGAAACTGTAACCTTGGAAAGAAATCTTGGATTTTATTCATATTGGAAAATATATCCACTTTTTGAAATGTTGGACTCATGCAAACTAAACTATCATATAAATATTTTTAATGAAAAAACATTTAGACAATTTATGAAGTTTCATTTACCATATAAGAGAATTCATAGATGGAGCTTGCCTGACAATCCAAAGTTTATAATTGATGAATACGAAAAATGGTTTAAGTATTTTGACTTTTTATCGTTTTATGTTCAGGCTATCAGAAATATTCATACTACTTATAATCCCAGTCCTAGAAGTATATATACTCTGCATAATATGGAGCAAGAAAAATATAAATTATTTATGAAAGAGCGTGAAAGAAAGATTACCCAAACAACTTTAATAAAATATAAAATCGAAGAGAGTGAAGTTTTTAATTTCTTGAGGTTCTTAATTCAAAAATTCTTTGAATTCGAAAAGCTATCAAAGGAAAAATTATGTACCTGTATTCGCAATGATATAGAATATTTAATTATGTTTATTCGAGTTAGTTATGGTTATGATTTGGAATGCGTATATAAGAGGATTGGAAGAGTACGATCAATTATTTATTTACATCCTTTAGAATATATTGTAGAAGGTAAATCAGCTTTAGCACGAGAACATCTATTCAGAGCAATTAAAGAAGAAGTTCAAAGATGCTTTAAAGAAATTGATGTCCCTGTAGAAGAACAATCAGTAAATCGCTTTATTCAATTCTGCAAGCGAAATTATTTATCAACTATTTATTCTGCAATTTACGATGTTAGTTGGGGCAAATATGAATACAATAACATTATAAATAATCTCACAATACTTGCAATGAATTATGAAAGATTTATTAAGACTATTTATAAAACAGACATGAATAAAGAAACAGAAACTCTTCTTCCTTCATTAAGAAAATATTTTAACTTACCAAAGTTATTGCATTATATTTTATCAGGAAAGAAATGGCCGGAAATGACCAAAGCAAATAATTTAGATTTGGCTTCAAGAATTAAATCGATTAATATATATATAAGGATGATACCTAAAGAATATCAAGAAATAGCTACTACAATATTTTATATTGGTGTAATTAGAAATTATATCGCACATTATGGTGATACAATATCTTTTAGAGAATTAGCGCCTGAAGATTGTTTTAATAAAATAATGGGGGCTTTTTGGTTTACTTGGATTTATGCTGAGAAAAACTATTTGAAAGAAGAAAATTATTAAAAACCTGGGCGGGCGTGAGCTAACTACTAAAGGACTTGATGGTAAAATAAGAAGTAAGGATACATTTGCATCCAAAGACCCAAATCCACCAAAAGATAAAGAACATTAAATTGTTGGGATTGAGGAATTTCTTAAAACAGGTGGTAACTAGTATTTAATTATTCTTTGCATTTTTGCCCATTGCCAGATGAAGACTGCTTATGGTTTTTGTTAAATCACTTCAAACCTTAGCCAGTTAACACGGCCTTTTACCGAATAAGGAGCTCCGGCTGTAAAAATTAAAATATAACCTTCTTTCATTAGCATAATCTTCAACAATTATTTCGTTTATAGTATTTTTGAGTTTATTTCTTTAAGTTTTGAGAAAATAAAAATCTAAGCGGTAAATAATATGAAAAAAGAAAAAGTTATTGAAGTAGCGGAAGAATTGCCGCAGGAATTTGAGCTGGAAGAATTAATAGAAAAACTGATCTTTATTGAGAAAGTAGAAAAAGGATTAAAGCAATTGGATGAGAAAAAGACTTTGCCCCATGAAGAAGCAAAGAAAAAAATTGAAGAATGGCAAAAGTAATCTGGACTGAGTTAGCCTTAGATGATCTTAAAAACATTTATGAATATATTTCTAAAGACTCAAAATATTATGCAGCTAAACAAATTGAAAAAATTATTAATAGAATTGAGCAGATAGAAAATTTTCCAAAATCAGGACGAATCATACCTGAATTTGAAAATAAATTAATAAGAGAACTAATTGAAGGTAATTACAGAATTGTTTATAGAATTGAATCTGATAACCTTATAGGAATTGTACGTGTTCATCACTCAGCAAAACTTATAAAATAATAGTTTTTTAATTAATTAATTTTTTTTTCTTGCATAAGTCAACTCTTACTACAGCTTTCTAAATCACCTCAAACCGTAGCCAGTTGGCGCGGCTTTTCTCGGAGTAGGGAGCTCCGGCAGTAAAGATAACCATATCGCCTTCTTTAACCTGCCCGTTTTCTAAAATTAATTTTTTGGCTTTGTCAACGGCTATCTTTTCTTTATCAATATCTTCCATGTAGATTGATGTAACGCCCCACCTTAAACAAAGCCGGTTCATAATTTCAAAGTTGTTGGAGAGAGCTATTATCTTTGCTTCGGGTCTGAACTTGGAAAGATTTTTTGCCGTTCTTCCTTTATAAGTAAACGTAACGATTGCTTCTGCTTTAACCTGCCTGCTGATGCTCGAAATAGCACGTCCCACGGAATCGAAAAGATTTTCTTCAATACTCTCTGGTATTTTTAATTCCGTTTCCTGCACAGGACGAAGATGAAATTCCGTATTCTTAAGAATGTCATTCATTATCTGGACAGACCTGAGAGGAAATTTACCAACGGAAGTTTCACCGCTCAGCATAACCACATCAGTTCCGTCCCATACGGCATTAGCCACATCGGACGCTTCGGCACGCGTCGGGATAGGATTGTGTATCATGCTTTCCAGCATTTGTGTAGCAGTTATAACAAGCTTGCCTATCGCATTGCATTTTTTAATTATCATTTTTTGTATTACGGGAACTTCCTGCGGAAGAAGCTCAACACCGAGATCGCCTCTTGCAACCATTATTCCGTCAGCCGCCTCAAGGATTTCATCGAAGTTTTCGACAGCTTCTTTCTTTTCAATTTTTGCAATTATAGGTTTAATATTGTTTTTGCTCTTAAGCCATTCTCTGAGGATAATAATATCATTTGCACTTCTTACAAATGAAAGAGCTATAAAATCAGCTCTTTTACTAAGAGCAAATTCGAGATCCCTGTAATCTTTCTCTGTTACAGCTTGTGCAGAGATTTTCATCCCGGGAAGGTTCATTCCTTTCTTCGGCTTTAAAATATCTCCATTCTCTATTTCACAAATAACGGAATCTTTTTTCTTTCCTGTAATCCTTAATCTTATTAAACCATCGTCAATTAAAATTGCGTCACCTATAGCCGCATCTTCAACAAGGCGTTTGTACGAAGTGGAGATTCTCGCTTTCGTTCCTTTTATATTTTCAGTAGTGATTTCAATTTTTTCACCGGTTATTAATTCGATTTCCAGTTCGGCAAGTTCACCAATCCTTATTTTTGGTCCCTGCAGGTCAATCAATACTGCGAGAGGGGTTTTCTCTTCTACGCAGGCGTTATAAATGTTTTGAAAAACTTTTTCATAAAAATCGTAATCGCCGTGGGAAAAATTTAATCTTACACCATCCATACCGGCAAGAATAAGTTTCTCGATGTCTTCCGTTGTATATGTGCTGGGTCCTAAAGTGCAAAGTATTTTAGTTTTTGAAAATACTTCGGTAAGTCTTGTGCTCATCTCTTTTTCTTTTTAGAAATATTCTTGCTGCTGTTTGCGCGTACGGCTCTCGATTTTGCGTAAAGTTCTTTGATTTTCTTTTCAACAAGATGAAAAACGGAATTTGGCTCATAGCCTTTTTTAGTTTTCTGTCCCGCCTTTACTCCTGTTAAGATTTCGATGCCTTCCTCAACTCTTTTAATTTCATAGATGTGAAATTTCCCTTCTCTAACCGACTGAATTACGTCCTCCCTCAGCATCAATTCTTTAACGTTGAGAGTTGGTATTATCACACCCTGTTTGCCTGTAAGACCCCTCGATTTACAGACATCATAGAAGCCTTCGATCTTCTCATTTACTCCGCCGATGGGCTGTACATCTCCTTTTTGATTTAAAGAACCTGTAACAGCAATTGATTGTTTAATTGGCAAACCTGCCAAGGTTGAAAGTAAAGCAAATATCTCTGCACAGGAAGCACTATCGCCGTCAACAGTTCCGTAAGATTGTTCAAACACAAGGTTGGCATTAAATGAAAGAGGAATATCCTGCCCGAAAGTTTCTCTGAAATAACCTGAAATAATTAACACTCCTTTGGTATAATGTTTACCGCTCATTCCGGCTTCACGTTCAACGTTTATAATACTTCCGCTTCCCAAAGAAACAGTTGCGGTAATTCTTGTGGGGCGTCCGAATGAATAATAATCTGCGCCATAAACAGCCAGCCCGTTTATCTGTCCTATTCTTTCACCCTCGGTATCGATAAGTAAAGTATTCTCTTCAATCATATCTGAAATTTTCGATTCGAGCATGCCGTGTCTGTCTTTAGCATAGATGAATGCCTTTTCGACATGTGCAGCGGAAACAACTTTAAAACCATCGTCATCTGCCCAGAAGCTTGCTTCCCTTGCTAAATCGGCAACCCAGGAAAACCGGGTTGTGAGCTTGTTTTTTTGTCCTGCATACCTTGCACTTAATTCAAGAATATAAGCTATAGCCGATCTGTCAAACTCATGCAGGGTCTCTTCTTTTATCAGCTTCTTTATTACTCTTGCGTAATCGTGAACAACTTTATCATTTCTTTTAATTTCAAAGTCAAAGTCGGCTTTAACCTTGAACATTTTTTTAAAATCATATTCATGCTCGGAAAGTAAAGAGTATATGTAACCGCTCCCGATGAGAATTATCTTTGTATCAATATCGATTGGTTCCGGTTTAAGTGTTGTTGATGCAAGCGGGAAGTAAGATGGGGGATCCTGTATCTCGAGTTTATTATATGTAAGCACACGTTTAAGAATTTTCCATACACCCGGTTCTTCAAACAGGTGGTACACATTTAGCACTAAGTAACCGCCATTAGCGCCTAAAAGGGAACCAGCTTTTATTTTTGTAAAGTCGCTGTACCAGCCGCCTCTGCCGTCATTAACTTTTTCAATAGTTCCCAAAACATTTATGTAAGAGGGGGATGTCTCAATAATTACCGGGCACTCGCTGGTTTCACTGTTATCCAGTATAATATTGACTTCATACTCTTTAAAATAATCGATTATAAATCCATCGGATGCAGCTTCACCTTCGGGTTTTATTCCTTTGAATATCCCGATATTCTCCAGGATACTTTCTTCTACAAGTGTAAGATATTCCGATACCTTTTCGTAAGTATAATTTTCTTTAAGATTCTCCACTACTCCTTTTACAACGGATTCGGCAACACTTCTTTCCAGGCTTGCAAGTTTTTGTTGAAAATCCTGGCTGATCTTAAGTCCTTTTTTAAATAATAGCTGAAGTTCTTCCTGGTACTCGTTATATTTTTTTAAGGTTTCATGAGCCTGTTCTTTTGTCAGTTTCCCTTTTTGTACCTGTTCTTCAAGCTGGTAGACGGGAACAGGCTGATTATCGATCGTTGGTATTATATCTGGTCTGGCAACCTGTCCGATTTTAACTTGTCCCAGGGAAAAATTATCCTTTTTAATTTTCTCCTCAAAAGCATTCATAAGTTTTTGTTCATTATCATTGTACTCACTTATGATCCTTTTCTTTTTCTCTACATAGGACTCGCTTTCAAAAGTCTGAGGGATTCTTTGTTTAAGAATATTTATAGCCGATGCCAGGTCTGCTTTAAATGATTTTGCTTTTCCTTTTGGAAAGGTAAGCAGGATTGGTCTGTCCGGATCTTTAAAATTATTAACATAAGCGTAATCCTTTAAAGGCGGGCATTCCGATGATATTGTTTCCAGGATTTTTTTTACTGTTGTGGCTTTACCTGTTCCTGACAACCCTGCAATATATATGTTGTAGCCAGGCTTTCTCAGGTCAACACCGATCTTTAAAGCCTTTAATGCGCGTTCCTGTCCAAGTATTCCTTCAATAGGTTTTAAATCTTCGGTAGAATCGAATTGAAATAATTCAGGGTTACACCGCCATCTTAAATCTTCAGGTTTAAGCCTGCCTGCCGGTTTATCAACCTTTGGTTGGTAGGCAGGTTCAAGAGATGATTTTATTTTTTTATGGGGAGCCATTACTATCCTCTCAAAAAAATTTAACTATAAAAACCGCACAAAATCTAACCATATTACATCCGAATATCAAAAGTCTTGTTTTAAATCATGAATTTCTGAACATATTGTTTTATCTTTAACTTTTAGAAGAGAATTGAAATACATGTCAAAACCCCGAAGGGTATTTAAATGGTGTAATAAAATATTGCTGGCTTTTGATAATTTGTTGCTTTATAATTTCGTATAAAATCGGAGGAAATATGAAGAAAAATCTCTGTGCTTATTTATGTTTATTATTTATCGTTTTTACTGTTTTTACCTCTTATGCACAGGAGAATAAAATAAGGATTAGTCCTAAAGCTTCTGTTATGCAGGTTGTCGGTTTTACGGAAGTAAAAATTGATTACTGCAGACCCGGCGTAAAAGGAAGAACAATATGGGGCGAACTTGTTCCTTACAATAAAGTCTGGCGTGCAGGTGCAAATGAAGCTACAATCATAAGCTTTAGTACCGATGTTACTATCGAAGGGAAAAAACTTGCTGCGGGTAAATACAGTTTTTTTGCAATTCCTGATAAAAGTAACTGGACATTAATATTTAATAAAGTTGCAGACCAGTGGGGTGCTTTTGAGTATAATGAAGCTGAGGATGCGCTAAGAATTAATGTAAAACCGCAAAGTAACGGTTTACAGGAGTGGTTGGCTTATTCTATTACAAAGATTGATGATAAATCTGCAGTTGTTAATTTTGAATGGGAAAAACTAAAGGTGCCTTTCAAAGTTGAAGTGAAGTAAGTAAGTTTAAGTTCAAGAGCAAGTTCAAGTACGATAACAGTTTTTTCTTGAACTTACACTTGCACTTGAACTTTTTTTTAACCTCTTATAATTTTCAACAATTCTTCTGTTTTCTCATTCATTAATTTTATATCACCTTTACTTTCAACATTGAGCCTGATTATGGGTTCAGTGTTTGACATTCTTACATTGAATCTCCATCTCTCATATTCAACGCTAAGTCCGTCTATTCTATCATGCTTACCGTCAGAATATTTAGCAGCTATTTCTTCAATCTTTTTTGCGGGATCTGCAATTTGCGAGTTTATTTCTCCTGAACATGGGTAGTTTGCAATCATTTCTTCCACAAGATCGGAAAGCGCACGTTGTTCTTCAGACATTAATTGCAATATGAGCAGGAACGGAATCATACCGCTGTCGGAATAAGCATTATCTCTGAAGTAATGATGAGCAGACATTTCACCACCGTAAATTGAATCAACTTCTCTCATCTTTTGTTTTATAAAAGCATGTCCGCTTTGAGAAACTACAGGAATGCCTCCCGCCTTTTCAACAAGGTCAATTGTGTTCCATATTAAGCGGGGATCGTGAACTATTTTTTCGCCGGGATTCTTTTTAAGAATTGATTTTGCAAGTAACCCGATAATATAATATCCTTCGATAAAATTTCCTTTTTCATCAAAAAAGAAACACCTGTCAAAATCCCCGTCCCAGGCAACTCCCAGATTAGCATTGTTTTGCAAGACCGCATCTATTGTCGGCTTTCTGTTCTCAGGAAGTAAAGGATTAGGAACACCGTTGGGAAAATCAGAGTTCGGCTCATTAAATATTTTTATCATTTTAATCGGAAGTTGGGATTCAATAGCATCGAGGGTTAGTCCTGCACACCCGTTACCTGCATTAACTACGACCTTAAAAGGATTTATTTTCTCAGGGTCATAAAACTTTTTCAGGTTGTTTAAAAATCCATTCATTACATTAAAATGCTTTGTATCTCCGGGGTCATGACTTAATGGAGAAAGATTATCAGACAGGATCATTTTCTCTACTTCTTTTAATCCCGAATCATATCCAATCGGAAGAGATCCTTTTCTTACAAATTTCATCCCGTTATATTCGGGAGGATTATGGCTTGCAGTAATCATTATTCCTCCATCCGCATCAAGGGCAGGGGTAGCATAATAAACCATTTCAGTACCGCAAAGCCCTAAATCTATTACATCCACGCCATTATCGTTCAAAGCTCTTTTCAATGCCTCAAAAAGAGCATCCGATGATCGCCGTACATCTCTTCCTATTACAATTTTTTCGGCATCTATATATTTTGCATAAGCCAGCCCTATTTTGTAAGCTAATTCCGCATCGAGTTCGGAAGGTACTTTACCCCGTATATCGTAAGCTTTGAAGCAGTTAATTCTATCCATTCGTTAATATGACTCCTTTTCATATAAAATTGAAAAATAAATCACTGAATAATAAATGAATCCTTTTAGCATTTTATAAAGAGTAAATTTTACGGGTCAATTTATAAAAATTATTTGACGATTCAATTAAAAGAATATTTTTTAGAGAGTAATTTTTCAATAGACTTTTTAGAAACAAGTATTTATGTTTGGCGTATTCAAAATCTTGAGGGAGAGAGATATCGAGACTAAGGATACTGTTAAATGGCACTTCGCTAAATGCAACAACTCGAGATGTAATGCCATTTTTTTGGTTGATCCCAGTGAGACACCTGGAGAACTTGGATTTATTTGTCCGGAATGTTCAAAGAAAACAACTAACTCTCATGTTGTACAATGTTCAAGCTGTAAAACAGTGTTGAACTTTGTAAGGGCAGCGCCCAGTGAAGAGAAAGTTGTTTTTAATGTGCCCAAGTGTTCGCATTGCGTTGGAACAATTGAAGACGAATGGGAAATTGAACCATTATATCAGCCGGATTCCTATATCTGATAACTGATTTTTTTGTTCAGTTTTTTTATTTGTTTTCTGCCAATTGAAACTATCTTTCAAGAGGATAGTGATATAATATATTACTTCCGAAAGTTTTTTTCATACTCTTGACTTTTTGGTCACTGTCTCTAATAGATAGGTAAAAGCCGAGTCCTAAAAAACATATTGCCCCTGAAAATGTATGGAAAAGTATTGAATAGAATAATTCATAAAGGTCATTCCGTATTCTGTTCCTATTCCGATTTTGAAACCGTTATATTCTTCTTTTCTCAGATCGACCCCTCCCAATAATGAAAAGATAACTCCAAAGTCCCAGTTATTTCTGTCAATGTAAATCCTGTCATTAAGCAGTAAGCCTCCCAATCCCTGTTCCATAAAAATATTGGTGGTAAAATAGTAAGTATAAACTCCTTTAAGAGATAACCCTTTAATAAAAGGATAGTATTGATTCCTGCTTTCGGGTATAAGAGAATTGAAATCTGTTGCAAAGATAAAGCTTAATCTTGCGGAAAGGTAATCTTCAGGATTAAGGTATGCATCAACAAATACCGAAGAAGTAAATGCAGTTTGTCCGGGGGAGTTTGCCGAAATAATTCCCCCGCCTGTATAAACACCGGTACTAATCTCCATTTGTGAATAAGAATAGGAGTTAAATATTATAAGCACAAAGAAAACGAGGTATATTTTTTTAATCATAAAATGAATGTTTAATCTAAACTATTCTTATGAAAAAATATATTCAATTAAATATGCTTTATAATGTTTTGTTATTTTAACAGCAGAGATAAATAAAGTGAGTAAAAAATGTCTAAAATTTCTGAAATAAAATTAACCTTTGAATTGGACGATAACAGGGTTCCGGAAAAAATTGAATGGGAAGCCACCGACGCCGGGTTTAACGGGAAAAAAGAAGCCAAGTCGGTAATGCTTTCTCTATGGGATAAAAAAGAAAATGTAACTCTCGGGATAGATTTATGGACAAAAGAAATGTTAGTCGACGACATGAATGTTCACTTTCACCAGGTACTATTGAAGTTTGCCGATACATACAGGAGGTCAACTAAGAATAGTGAAGTAGCGGATATGATCGAAAATTTTAGTGCGGGATTTGCAAAGAAATTAGAACTTGACAATAAGTTAAAAGGCTGAGTGTACGGATAATAGTCCGGAAAATTTATTATTAACTTTCTTTTATAACGGGAAAAAATTTTCTAACTTTGTTCCAATAATACATCATTTATATCAGGGGTTTTTAATATGGATACTGAGATTCTTGCAAGGATTCAATTCGCTTTTACAGTAGCCTTCCATTACATATACCCGCCATTAAGTATCGGATTGGGAATCCTTCTTGTGATGATGGAGGGTATGTATATTAAAACAAAAAATCCTCTTTATGAGCAGATGACAAAATTCTGGGTTAAAGTTTTTGCTCTAACTTTTGCAATTGGGGTTGCAACAGGCATTGTGATGGAGTTTGAGTTTGGTACTAACTGGGCAACGTATTCCCGGTTCGTTGGTGATGTTTTTGGAAGCGCATTAGCTGCAGAGGGAATTTTCGCTTTCTTCCTTGAATCAGGATTTCTTGCTCTTCTTGTTTTTGGCTGGGATAAAGTAAAACCGCGTACACATTTTATTTCAACGATAATAGTTTCACTTGGTTCAATGTTCAGCGCAGTTTGGATTGTAGTAGCTAATAGCTGGCAACAGACACCGGCAGGCTACCATATTGTGAGAGAAGGTTTGAGTGCCCGTGCCGAGATAACAGATTTTTGGGCAATGGTTTTTAATCCTTCTTCTGTTGATAGATTATTGCATGTCCTTTCCGGTGCATGGCTTGCTGGTGCTTTCCTTGTAATAAGTGTTAGTGCTTTTTATATACTTAAAAACCGGCACCTCGATTTTGCAAAGTCTTCATTAAGAATTGCTATGCTTCTTGCACTTTTTGCATCATTGTTTCAATTGTTTACAGGTCATCAAAGTGCAATAGGAGTGAATGAAAATCAGCCGGCAAAGTTAGCTGCAATGGAAGCACACTTCGATTCTTCTGCTGTTGGGGATCTTCACTTATTCGGCTGGGTCGATGAAAAAAATAAAGAGGTTAAACTCGGAGTTTCTATTCCCGGTTTACTAAGCTATCTTGTTTATGGAGATGCTGCAAAACCGATTGCCGGTTTGAATTCTTTTCCCAAAAATGAAACACCACCAGTTAATATCGTTTTTCAGTCTTATCATATTATGGTGGCTATAGGATTTTTCTTAATAGGCATCTCTGTTCTCGGTGTGTTTCTCTGGTGGAGAAGTAAGCTTTTCAATCACAGGTGGCTTCTCCGGGTTTTTGTATTTTCCGTTTTGGGTCCTCAAATAGCAAATCAGCTTGGCTGGATAACT
The DNA here is from genome assembly GCA_001802795.1 of Ignavibacteria bacterium GWC2_36_12. GTDB lineage: Bacteria > Bacteroidota > Ignavibacteria > Ignavibacteriales > Ignavibacteriaceae > RBG-16-34-14. The sequence goes on from MGZZ01000125.1 coordinate 42,522, forward strand.
GCTGAAGTTGGAAGGCAACCATGGATTGTTTATGGTTTGCTCAAAACTTCCGATGCTTTGTCTAAAGTTGTAACTGCCGGGCAAATCATGTTCTCTCTTATTCTGTTTGCGGTTATTTACCTTTTCCTTTTTATTCTTTTTATCTATTTGTTGAATGAAAAAATTAAGCATGGGCCTGAAGAACCGGAGACAATTGTATCTGAATATGAAAAACAAAAATTTATTTTTGAGAAATAAAACCTTTAACCGGAGTTTATAAATGGAATTCACTTTCGACCTTAACACAATTTGGTTTATTCTTATAGGCATTCTCTTAGCAGGTTATGCTATTCTCGATGGTTTTGATCTTGGTGTCGGCGCACTCCATCTTCTTTTTAAGAAAGATGAAGAAAGAAGAATAGCGATAAATGCAATTGGTCCTGTTTGGGATGGAAATGAAGTATGGCTTGTTACAGGAGGCGGAGCTTTATTTGCAGCTTTCCCCGATGTTTATGCGACAGTTTTCTCAGGATTCTATACGGCTTTTATGCTTCTTCTTTTTGTTTTGATTTTCAGAGCTGTTGCTTTAGAATTCCGAAGCAAGCAGGAAGCAAAGTGGTGGCGACAAATGTGGGATGTTCTGTTTAGTGTTGCAAGTATTGTTATTGCTTTGCTTATGGGAGTTGCACTCGGTAATATCGTAACCGGTGTTCCCGTTGGGGCTGACAAGGAATTTGCCGGGAGCTTTTTAGGTTTAATTACTCCTTACACTGTTTTGGTTGGAATAACAACAGTAGCTCTTTTTATGATGCATGGCTCAATTTATCTTGTTATGAAAACCGAAGGTGAAATTCAGCAGAAAGCAAGAGGATGGGTTAACAATACTATTATCTTTTTTGTTATCTGCTTTGTTTCTACAACAATGGCTACATTAGTTTACTTTCCTCATATGACACAGCATTTTAAAGACACACCGTTTCTCTTTATTCTTGCTTTACTCAACATGCTTGCAATAGCCAACATTCCAAGGGAAATTCATCATAAAAAAGAATTTAAAGCATTCCTTTCATCCTGCGCATCTATAGCTGCATTACTGGCTTTATTTGCAGCGGGAATTTTTCCCAACATAGTTATCTCAACAATCAATCCTGATTACAGTCTTACTATTTACAATGCTGCTTCATCCCAAAAAACATTGAGTACAATGCTAACAATTGCAATAATAGGCATGCCTTTCGTTATCGGATACACAATCACAATCTATTGGATTTTCAGGGGGAAAGTTAAGCTGGATAAGATGAGTTATTAAAGGTAATCACTTAATGTTTTCAGCTATTTTTAGAGCTACAATTTTTGATTTTTCAATAGCAGCATACTGATCCCTTAAACCCAATAATGTTATAATAAAATAGTAGTCTTCATCGAAGAATACATGCAATTGATTTCCACCCCAGAATGCAACGTCTCCGACCCCATCCACATTATAAGTTTCTATACCGGATTGTTTGAATGAATTGTGTACACTCCGCATAGTTGAATACGCATCACTATTAAATGGAGAAAAACGAATGTAAATACTCAAATAGATTTTCGAACCTTCTGTATCTGATTCGAACGAACATTCTGAAAAAGAAATATTGTTTATTCCGCCTTCCTGGCTTCTTCCTTCTTTCGGTTCTTTCATTTTAGTATTAAAGATTTTTTCGATATCGCTTTTATCAAGTATAGAGCATGCATCAATTGCTTTGGCTGGTTCTTTAATAATTTTACTTTCTTTTTCAGGTACTTTTTCTTTCTCTGTTTCATCGCATGAAAAAAGTAGGGTTAATACAGAAGTGAGAAGAAGTAAAAGAAGGGATCTTTTCATATTAACTGATAAAAAATTATTTTAAGAAAAAAGTTATTGGATCTAATAAAATAATTAAACCTTTGACCGATGATCTATTTAATTTTTATAAGTTATCCTGTAAATAACGCCGCCGAAATCATCGGAAACAAGTAATGAACCATCGGGCATTACAAGAACATCAACAGGTCTTCCTGAAACGGAATCTCCTTTCAACCAGCCTTCCGCAAAAGGTTCATAGCTTACAACTTCATTTCCATTTAGTTTTACAGACATTACGCGGTAGCCTATTTTCTGGCTTCTGTTCCAGCTTCCATGCTGTGCAATAAAAATCCTGTTTTTATATTCTTCAGGAAACATATTGCCTGTATAAAATCTCATTCCAAGTGCGGCAACATGAGGACCGAGCTTCTGAACAGGTTTTACATACTTGGTTAAATCTACTCCTTCACCAAATTCCGGGTCGGGTATATCTCCCTGATGGACAAATGGATAACCGAAGTGTAGCCCTTTTTCGGGTGCATGGTTTAATTCATCAGAAGGGATATCATCACCGAGCATATCTCTTCCGTTATCTGTAAACCATAATTCATTTGTTTCCGGGTGCCAGTCAAAACCGACAGAGTTTCTTATTCCGTGAACAAAAACTTCAAGATCGCTTCCATCGGCATTCATTCTCATAATTGAAGCATATCTTTTATCATCATCTCTTAAACAGATATTGCAAGGGGCACCGACAGGTACGTATAGTTTACCGTCCGGTCCAAAAGCAATAAACTTCCAGCCATGATGTGCATCGCCCGGGAAATGATCATTGATTAAAACAGGTTCAGGCAGGTTTTGGAGATTTTTTTCAATATTATCGTAGCGCCATACTTTGCTTATCTCCGCAACATATAGGCTTCCATCCCTGAAGGTAACTCCGTTGGGACTTTTGAGTCCGCTCGCAATAGTAATTACATTATCTGCCTTATCGTCTTTATTTGTATCAAGTACGGCATAAACTTTACTGTCTCTTGTACCGACAAATAAAACTCCATCAGGGCTCAGTGTCATTGACCTGGCTCCGGGAACGTTATCCGCAAAAATTTCTATTTTAAATCCGGGAGGAAGTTTTACCCCCGACTGTCTCTCAGAGTGAGTATCTGAGTTGCAGAAAAATGTGAAAGACAAAAGCAGTATAGAGGAAAAGAATATTCTTCTTCTTCCAATCTTTTTTATAAACATATCCGCTCCGGTTTGAATGAATAAAAAATATAAATTGTATTTAATCCGGTGGAGGTATAACAATCCACAGAATTATATACACTAATATCCCCGGGAAAGCAGCACTAAGAACAGAGAGTAGTACGTAACCTATTCTTACAATTGTTGGATCCCACCCCAGCCATTCTGCAATACCACCGCAAACACCTGCAATCATCGAGTTTCTTGATCTTTTCAGCGGCATAGATATATAATGATAGTAATTTAAATTCTATTAATAATAATATAAGAAAAAGCGAAAAAAATGTTTGGTCAATAACAGCTGATTAAAAAGTAAATTATTAAATCAAGTTAAAAAGATTCTATTTCTTTATAACGAATTCTTAGCAATCAGTAGAGCACCAATAACCGGCGGTTGTTCCGGTTCTTTAATTACCACATCATCGAACCTTTCTTTAATTTTTTTTCGCAGCACCTGAGAAAAGTAATTGTCATTTGTAATTATACTGCCTGCGAAAGAAACTTCCAGAACTTTAAGTCTTAATTTTTCTTTCATTGCAAGTATGTAAAAAATGAGTTCATCGGTTTCTTCATCTACTATTTTTCTACATACTTCATCATCTTTTTTTGCTGCATAAATAACATACTGAGCAACGGATGCTATATTAAAATTATTTTTATACACCGCATTAATTAGTCCTTCGCTGCTGTTTATTCCAAAATGATTTGCAACAAGCTTGGAAAGCATAGTGATCTTTCCTATGCCGTCATAAAATTTTGAAATCCCTGCTAATCCTTTTTTCCCGATACTGTATCCGCTTCCTTCATCGCCAATAAATCTTCCAAAACCGCCGACTCTATGAATATTCCCTTCGGAATCTTTTCCCCAAATAATTGACCCGGTACCTGAAATAAGAATGCTTCCGGGTTTTCCGGAAAAAGCTCCTTCGAAAGCGATTCTCGCATCACTTACCACTTTAAAATTTTTTATTATAGAGTTATTATTCTCAGCAAATTTTAAAAAATGGTTTTCTAATTTTTCTGCATCTTCTATTCTGCCTGCCCCTGCTGTTCCTATTACGATGCAAGCCAAATCATTAAAAGTGCAACTAAGATTTTTAATACATTCTTTTAGAAGATCAAGAATAGTTTCAGAAACTCTATCCAATCCAAAAACCAGGAAATTTGAAGGACCACCGGAAGTTTCATAAACAGGATGTCCTTCAAGGTCTGCAGCTATGCATTTTGTTTTTGTGCCTCCACCGTCAATGCCGATAAGATACTTCATTTCTAAAATGATTTTAATAGTTACTCCAAAATAGGAAATTTTTGTAAGATAATGGGAAATAAGGGTCTGATAATGAGTAATGTGATGATGTGATAATTTGTGATGAGGTTACTCATAGATTTTCATATTATTTTCGGAATTAATTAGTTATTTTAGAATCAAATCAACTTGTAAGCTATGAATACATTAGAGAAATATTTCCAGCCATTCAGGGAAAATACAATAGGTTATAATCAAACTTTTGTTTCTCCTTATGGAAAAAAGCGAATAGTCTATGCCGATTGGATTGCAAGCGGAAGATTATATACACCGATTGAAAAAGCCATACTTGAAAAGTTCGGACCTTTTGTAGGTAACACACATTCAGAATCGAGTGTTACAGGAACTACAATGACTAATGCATATCATCACGCCCATGAAGTAATTAAGAAACACTGTAATGCAGGTCCCGATGATGTGATTATTACTGCAGGTTCCGGGATGACAGCACTGGTTAATAAATTCCAGCGAATACTCGGATTAAAAATTCCCGAACAGCTTAAAGATTATTTTAATCTCCCTGAAGAATTAAAACCGGTCGTTTTTGTAACTCACATGGAACATCATTCCAATCATACTTCCTGGCTTGAAACAATTGCAGATGTAATTTTAATTTCTCCCGATAAAGATGGTTTGGTAGATATTGACGATCTTGAAGGTCAGCTTCAAAAATTTAAAAAGAGAAAATTAAAAATCGGTGCCTTTACTGCTTGTTCAAATGTTACCGGAATTTCAACACCGATTCATGAATTGGCTAAATTGATTCATGAGAATAACGGTTTCTGTTTCGTAGATTATGCATGTTCAGCCCCTTATTTTAAAATTGATATGCGCCCCGATGACCCTCTTGAAAAGCCGGATGCGGTTTTATTTTCTCCTCATAAGTTTCTCGGTGGACCAGGAACGCCGGGAGTTTTAATTTTTGATTCGAAGCTTTATCATAACCGCGTACCGGATAATCCCGGAGGCGGAACAGTTGATTGGACAAATCCCTGGGGCTTACACAAATTTATAAATAATATCGAAGCAAGAGAGGATGGTGGAACTCCTGCGTTTCTGCAGACAATTAAAGCCGCTTTGTGTATTCAGCTTAAGGACCAGATGGGGACTGATAATATGAAGGGGAGAGAAAACGAACTTGTTAAAATAGGATTTGAGGGACTTAGGAAAATAGATGGATTACATTTGCTTGCAGATAATATTGAAGAACGTCTCGGGGCTTTTTCCTTTTATGTAGATAATATTCATTACAATCTTATAGTTAAATTATTAAATGATCGTTTTGGAATTCAGGCAAGAGGAGGATGCAGTTGTGCCGGAACTTATGGGCATTACCTTCTTCATGTAGAGCATGACAGATCAAAATACATAACGGATAAAATTAACCAGGGAGATTTTTCTGAAAAGCCGGGGTGGGTAAGAATATCGGTTCACCCGACAACAACTAATGACGATCTTTACTTTATGATTGATGCAATAAAAGATATTGTAAAAAACATTTCAGCTTATGAAAAAGATTACAGCTATTCTTCCTCTAAAAATGAATTCTTTAATATAAAAGCAAATGGCAAAGAGAAGGAAGAAGTTAATAACTGGTTTGAAATTCCTGTAAACTCAACTAAAACTTAAACTCTCTGATAATCTTGTCCACATCTTCCTTATTTGTCCCTGCCCCGTAAACTTCTTTTTTAGCCACAACATTTTTTTGTTGCTGCTCTTTGTACGGAAAACCTGCCTGCCGGACAGGCAGGTAAGAATCTTTAATCGGTCTGTTGCCCGCACGTGCTTTTAATCTTTCTTCAATCTCTTTCATAAAACTGCTTTGAGTAGTAGATGTATGAGAAAGCTCAGGAGTTGAGAATGACGAAACACTTTCTCCTTTGTTAACAGGGTTTGTTTCAAAGGCAAGACTTTTAATATTCATCAGGTGTTTTGCAGAAACATTATCGGAAATAATTGAACCGCCCCAGGTTCCGGGACCTAAAGTCATTGAAGGAGTTAATGCAGTTGTGTATCCTACAGCTCCGACTGATGCAACAGTATTTACAAGAATTCTGAATGCAGGTTTTTCAAGTGCAAATTTCATTATTATCGGCTGATCGTTTGAATGAATTACCATTGTATGTCCAATCCCGCCGAATCTTAAAAGATCAATACATTTATGGCATCCTTCGAGCCATCCATCAACTGTATAGAATGCAAGAACAGGGGAAAGTTTTTCGATTGATAATGGTTCACTCTTCCCGACTTCAACACACTCTGCAATAAGTACCTGGGTACTCTCAGGGACACTGAATCCGGCGTACCGTGCAATAAATGCAGCGGGTTTACCAACTACTTCAGGATTAATTCTGAAATTATTTTGAATTGCTTTAGCTAACTTTTGCTTCTCTTCATTGTTAACAAAATAGCAGCCGATTGCTTTTGCTTCTTCAATAACTTTTTCTCTTAAAGAACTATCTACAATCATTGCCTGCTCAGATGAGCATAAAGTTCCGTTATCGAAAGTAGTTCCGTAAACAATATCTGCAACTGCCTTTTTATAATTTGCCGTTCTTTCAATAAAAGCAGGAACATTTCCAGAGCCAACACCATAAGCCGGTTTGCCGGCACTGTAAGCTGCTTTTACCATAGGAGAGCTTCCGGTGGCAAGAATAATGTCGACATTCCTGTCGTGCATCAATGCTTCAGTTCCTTCAATTGTTGGAGTAGTCATACATTGAATTAATCCTTTGGGTGCGCCTTCATTTTCTGCCGCATCGGATAAAACTCTCAAAGCCTCTGCTGTACAATTTGCTGCTTTTGGATGTGGGCTGACGACAATTCCATTTCTACACTTTAGTGAGATCAATGCTTTATACATTGCCGTGGATGTTGGATTTGTTGAAGGCACTAATGCACAAACAACTCCCATAGGGACTGCAATTTTTAATACTTTTCCATTTTGTTCACTTCCAACAACGCCAACAGTTTTAAGATCTTTAATTGATTCATAAACATTTTTAGTTCCGAACTGGTTTTTAATTACTTTATCCTGCCATTTACCAAAACCGGTTTCTTCGTGAGCCATCTTAGCCAATCGTTCAGATTCGGCATAGCCGGCTTCAGCCATAGCTTTAATAATTTTATCAACCTGTCCTTGTGTAAAGAACTGGAATTCCTGCTGCGCTTCTTTTGCTTTGCGGGCTAAGTCGCGCGCTTCCTGAACTGATTGAAGGTCTTTATCAAGGTTCATAACATCTCCTGAGAAGATTTGATATGTAATATATTTATTGGAACGTAGAATGTAAAATGCAGAGTGCAGATTTTTGATTGAGGGTTTGTTAAAAAACTGCTAAAGTATTCCCCTTAATTTCTGTAATCCCGTTTTACTTACAGGAAGTTTAGTCTCATCTTTCATAATGACCCTGTAAGAGTCCTTCTCGTAAAGCTCCATTTGTTTGATTGAGCTTACATTTATTATTGACGACCGGTGAATTCTTATAAAGTTATTAGGATCCAGATGGTCTTCAAAAAATTTCATCGTT
>MGZZ01000125.1:50419-51385 GCA_001802795.1 Ignavibacteria bacterium GWC2_36_12
ATCCTGCGCTTCTATCCATCGTAAGGTTTCTACAGGGATAATTGTAATTTTGGAGCCGTCTTTTACAACTATCCTTTCAAGAGTTTCGGTTAGCTGGTCTCTATGAGATATTAGCTTGTTTATTTTTTCTTCATCGGAACTTTTCTTATTAATTCTTCCGATAGCTTTTTCAAGAGCTTCATTAAATCTCTCTTCAGAAAAAGGTTTAAGGAGATAATCTACTGCATTTACTTCAAAAGCTTTAATTGCGTAATCATCAAAAGCCGTTGTAAAAATAATTGAAGGATGCACATCTAAAAGCTCAAGCATCTCGAAACCGTTAAGCTTGGGCATCTGTATATCGAGAAAAATCAGGTCCGGTTTTTTATCAGTTATTTCTTTAACTGCTTCAAACCCGTTTGAGCACTCAGCAAGTATATCAATATCGGCATGCTTCTCCAGGTATTTTTTTACAATCTCACGTGCAAGATACTCATCATCTACAATTATAGCATTCATCTTTTTCCCTTTAATTAGTGTAATTCGTGGCTGTAATTTCTTGTCACAAATTTCACGAATTTTTTAATGGAATGTAAATACATACACAAAATACATTATTATTCTTCTCAATGTTAAGCAAATCCTTCTGATTGTAAAATAATTCCAGCCTGCTTTTGATGTTGTTTAAACCGATTCCTGTTCCCGATTTTACAACAGAGTTCGCGTCAAAATTATTTTGCACCTTTATTTCCATAAAATCATTTTTAACTTTTGCCGTTAGGTTAAGAGTTACCTTATCCAGCGCTTCATAAACAGCATGCTTAATTGCATTCTCAAGTAATGGCTGAAGTATCATACTGGGGACTTTAATTGTTAAACACTTTTCCTCAACTTCTTCAATAAATTCAAACTTGTCTTCGAATCTGATTTTCTCTATATCTAAATAAAGCCGGATGTTTTTTATTTCATCACTTAAGCTTGTAGTTT
>MGZZ01000126.1 GCA_001802795.1 Ignavibacteria bacterium GWC2_36_12
AGAAATTCTTCCACTCCTTATCAAAGCATTTAATGAAATGGAAAAACTTGCCGACAACTATTGGATTAATGTGAAGAAAAAAGAATTGCTCGATGTAATCCGTTCTGTTGCAGGATTATGGATTGAAGCAACTGCTGATAATTATTCCTATTCACCCGGGAATGAGATTAAAATAAACGCGGGAATTGTCAATCGTTCAGATTATCCTTTAAAATTAGAAAGGATAAATATCCATTATCTTAAAAATGATTCTCTTATTAATCAAAATCTCAGTGAAGGTAATTTTATATCCCGGGATTATTCTTTTAATCTTCCCAATGACATTAGTATTACACAACCATACTGGTTAGTAAATAAGAGAGAGAAATTCAGATACACAATTGATGACCAGGTGTTAATTGGAAAAGCTGAAAGCGATCCCGCTTTAATTGCTGAATTTATTTTATCATCCGGGGATGGAGATATTACTTTATCTACACCGGTATTATACAGATGGAACGATCCTGTTGAGGGAGAAAAATACAGACCAATTGAAATAATTCCTCAGGTTACAATTAGTCTTCAGGATAAAATTTATCTTTTTCCTACTAATGACGGACGTGAAATTTCTTTTACAATAAGAAATAATACTGATTCATTCAACGGAAATGTAAAACTTAAATTACCTGAAAGCTGGAACGTTACACCAGCCGAAATTCCGATAAGCTTTGATGAGAAAGCTAGGGAAAAACAAGTAAGTTTTATGATAACTCCTCCTAAACAAACCGAAGAAGCAGAATTTACTGTTGAAGTTATTTCGGAAAACGAAATTTATAATAAAGAAATGGTTACGATAAGCTATCCTCATATAGTAACACAAACACTTTTCCCAGAAGCAAGTGGAAAGTTAGTGAGACTGAACACGGAAAAGATCATAAGCAGCATCGGATATGTAGAAGGTTCCGGCGATGATACACCCAAATATCTTGAGCAGCTTGGGTATAAAGTAGAAAAACTGTCTGATAATCAACTTGAAAATGGTATATTAAAATATGATGCTATTGTAACGGGAATAAGAGCATTTAATACGAGAAAAAGATTATCTGCGTTAAATAAAAAATTACTCGATTATGTTTATAACGGCGGAACTCTCGTAGTTCAGTATAACACTAATGGTAATTTAGTAACTGATGAAATAGGGCCATATCCTTTTAAAATATCGAGGGACAGGGTAACAGACGAAGAATCGTTTATAGTTTTTTTAAGATCGGATCACAGATTGCTAAACTATCCAAATAGAATAACACAAAAAGATTTTGACGGGTGGATACAGGAAAGAGGATTATATTTTACAAATAATGTTGATTTGCGATATGAAACTATTATCGGTATGAATGATAAAGGTGAAAGCCCATTATTAAGCGGAATTATCTACGCTAAATATGGTAAGGGTGTTTTTATTTATACATCTCTTTCCTTTTTCAGAGAACTTCCGGCAGGAATACCCGGCGCTTACAGATTATTTATAAACCTGATTTCTGCAGGTCGTCAGAGTGGCTGATAGTATAAAACCTGACCATTCAGATGATAAGCCGCCGGTTTTAGGATCATGGGGAAAAATCTATTCTCTGGTTTTATTTATTCTTTTTGTATTAATTATTTTCTTTTATTACTTCACAAAGGTCTTTGAGTGAGCACAGTAGACTGGGTGATAATGTGCTGCTTTCTTCTTTTTGTTGTTGTTTATGGAGTTTGGAAAACAAAAAACACAAAAAATATTGATGGTTATATTCGGGCAAACAGATCAACACCCTGGTATGTAGTTACACTTTCCATAATGGCTACCCAGGCAAGTGCAATCACTTTTATATCGACACCGGGACAGGCTTACACCGACGGGATGCGCTTTGTACAGTTTTACCTCGGCTTGCCTGTTGCAATGATAATACTCAGTATAACCGCAGTTCCCATTTTTCATAAGCTTAATATTTATACTGCTTATGAATACCTTGAAAAAAGATTTGATCTGAAGAACCGGGTTCTCGGCAGTGTTTTATTTCTTACTCAACGCGGGCTTGCTGCAGGCTTTACGATTTTTGCTCCCGCATTGATTCTCTCAGTCTTGCTCGGATGGAATATTAATTACGCAATCTTTGTTATGGGAGGATTGGTAATTCTCTATACAACTGTCGGCGGCTCGATTGCTGTTAACAAAACTCATATCCAGCAAATGATAATAATAATGACCGGAATGATCACGGCATTTGTAGTTATAATCTCTCTTTTACCTCCAGACATTTCATTTAAAGATGCAGCATTTGTTGCCGGTAAAATGGGAAAGTTTAATACAATCGATTTTTCATTTGATCTCAATAACCGTTACACTTTTTGGTCAGGATTAATTGGCGGAACTTTTCTTATGCTTTCATATTTCGGAACTGATCAGTCTCAGGTTCAAAGATATCTTGGAGGAAGTTCCATAAAGCAGAGTAGAATGGGATTGTTAGCAAATGGCATAGTTAAAATACCAATGCAGTTTTTTATTCTTTTTACCGGGGCAATGGTATTTGTTTTCTTTCAGTTTGTAACACCACCACTCTTTTTTAATCCGGTACAGGAAAATAAAGTAAAGTCTGGAGAATATTCGCAACAGTATAAAGAGCTTGAAAAACAGTACAATAATCTTAATAAAGAAAAACAACAGCACATTAAGGAAATGCTTACATCAATAGATGCAGGTAATGGACCGAAAACAAATGATGCCCAGGAAAAAGTTCAAAACATTCACAAGAAAGAAATTAAAGTTAGAGAAAGTGCACTGCTGCTTATTAAGGAAGCCAACCCCGGTGCGGATACAAATGACACCAACTACATTTTTTTGAATTTCGTAATTCATTTTCTCCCTATAGGTTTAATCGGATTGGTACTTGCTTCAATTATTTCCGCATCTATGTCTTCAACTTCGGCTGAACTTAATGCTCTTGCATCCACAACAGTAATCGATTTTTACAAAAGACTAATTAAAAAAGATGCGTCGGAATCTCATTACCTGAAAATCTCCAAGCTTGCTACTGTATTCTGGGGAATTTACGCAATCATATTTGCTCTTTTTGCTAACAGGCTGGGAACTTTAATTGAAGCAGTTAACATTCTCGGTTCACTTGTTTATGGAACTATCCTGGGAATATTTCTCGTAGCTTTTTATTTGAAGAAAGTAAAAGGCTCACCTACTTTTTATGCTGCTTTGGTTGCCGAGGTTGCAGTTCTTTATTGTTTCCTATTTACTAAGATTCCTTTTCTCTGGTATAATGTAATAGGATGTCTCCTTGTAATTTTTCTTTCATTAATCTTAAATACTTTAGTTGTAAAACAAAAAAGATAAAAAAGGATTATTATGCTTTTGCCTGTAGGTGATGATAACAGGGACAGAACGACCACTCCGCTTATCAACTACTTTTTTATTATTGCAAACATATTGGTATTTGTTTTCCTGCAGGATATCGGTACAAATGAAGAATTCACATATTCATTTTCTCTGGTTCCGGGAGAGATTGTTTCCGGGAAAGATATAGTCACCGGTGGCGGAGTTTATAGTGATCCTCAATCAGGCGAAAGAATATATGTAACAGGATTACAACCAACTCCATACCCTGTTTACATTACTTTTTTTACTTCAATGTTTATGCACGGAGGAATTGCTCATTTATTCGGCAATATGTTATTCCTATTCATTTTCGGAGATAACATTGAGCACAGGCTTGGGCATTTTAGATATTTTATATTTTATCTTATTGTAGGTGTACTTGCATCAGCTTCTCATATAATTGTCACATATATGTTTGGCGGAAATACTCTTATTCCTGTTTTGGGAGCTTCTGGTGCAATTTCCGGAGTTCTTGCAGCGTACTTAGTTCTTTACCCTAAAAAAAGAGTACGGGTATTATTGTTCTATTTTCTTACAGAAGTGCCAGCAGTTTTTGCAATTGGATTATGGTTTGTATTCCAGTTAGTGAGCGGAATAGGAATGTTGGGAGGGGGCATTGAAAGCGGAGTTGCATACGGAGCTCATATTGGCGGATTTATTTCCGGATTATTATTGGTTGGATTCTTTTTAATCGGGCGGAAAAGGGTTAAATAAAAATGTAGGGAACAGTTCATAACTGTTCCCTGCTTCTTTTAGCAATAAAATGTATCTAAAAAAGGAATGGTCACAGACCATTCCCTACATGTATAAATTTTCGGGATGATTTTTTTCTAGATCCCACTTCAGAGGATTCAGCTGGATATAATTCCGTATAAAATATAATTCATTTTCACTTCTTATTATCCTATCGTAAAAGGATTTTTGCCATTTGAATTTCTTATCGATTTTCAATTTTTTATTAATTCTTTTAGATGAAAATGTTTTAAAGCCTCTTATGATTTCAGACAAAGAATGATTCGCAGATTTATTATCTTTCTTTTTTAGAGTATTATCTATAATAATTATTCCATGAATATGATCCGGCATAATTACATAGTAATCTAACTCGCAATTAAAATAATGATTCGGGAGATCTAACCATGCAGCAGAGACAATTTTTCCAAATCCATTAAGAAACATTTTTTCATTCTTTATCTTACCAAGAAAATCGGAACGTTCTTTTATACAAACAGTAACAAAATAATATCCGCCTGATGAATAATCATAACCTTCTAATCTGTTTCTCTTTCGATTCGGAAGCCCCATAATTATATTGATTATTTAATGTAGGGAACAGTTTTGTAACTGTTCCCTCTAAATATTAGAAATATTTCATTAACGGAATGGTCACAGACCATTCCTACTCGTCATCGTCCGTATCATTATCTTCACCGAACAAATATTTTTCATATTTGTGCTTAACCATTCTTGCTTCAACAATAAAAAAAACATCCTCGGCAATATTGGTAGCGTGGTCACCCAGTCTTTCAAGCTGGCGTGAGATAACCAGCAATGCAACAGCTGTCTGAATATTATCCGGGTTCTGACGCATTATATCAATCAGTATCTTGTGATTTTCTTTATTATAATTATCAAGAACCTTGTCCGTTTCAATTACTTTCTTAGCAAGCTGTGCATCGTCCTGTATAAAAGAATCAATTGAAAGACGAATCATTTCACGGGAAATTTTTGCCATTTCTGCAAAATGTGTTTTATTTATCCAGTCAGGTTTTTTACCAATAAGTTTAGAATTCTCGACTATATTCACAGCAATGTCTCCCATTCTTTCAAGATTTGTGTTAATAGTGAGAGCGGACATGATTAAACGAAGATCCATTGCAACGGGTTGATTTAAGGCAAAAATTTTCTGGCAAATTTTATCTATCTTGATATCATACTTATCTACCTTCTTTTCTTTTTCCAGAACAATTTCCGCTAAAGCAGGATTTTCCTCATCAATTGCCCTGATAGCAAGATCAACCTGTTCATCAACAAGGCTGCACATTTTAAGTACTCTTGTTTTCAGTTTTTCAAGCTGTTGTTCGAACTGTCTTTCCATTGTAATTCGCTTTTATAAATATTAAGTTCTGAGAAAGTACTAATAAATAAAAAATCAACCAAATCTTCCTGTTACATAATCTTCGGTCTGCTTCTTGGAGGGATTGGTAAATATCTTCGTCGTTTTATCGTATTCAATTAATTCTCCAAGATAGAAAAACGCAGTCTGGTCGCTTACTCTTGCTGCCTGCTGCATATTATGTGTAACAATAACAATTGTGTACTTCGTTTTTAGTTCATGAATAAGTTCTTCAATTTTTGCAGTAGAAATCGGATCGAGAGCACTGGCAGGCTCGTCCATAAGTATAATTTCCGGTTCGACGGCAAGTGCGCGCGCAATACATAATCTTTGCTGCTGTCCGCCCGAAAGGCTTAGTCCCGGTTCATTTAACCTATCGTAAACTTCTTCCCACAGCGCTGCCTGCTTCAGAGTTTTTTCAACAGTTTGATCAAGAACTTTTTTATCTCTTATTCCGTTTATCTTTAAACCGTAAACAATATTTTCGTAAATAGTCTTTGGAAAAAGATTGGATTTCTGAAAAACCATACCGATTCTTTTTCTAAGATTAACTACATCGATCTGTTTATCATAAATATTCACTTCATCTATTACAACTTCCCCATCAATCCTGACGTGATCGATGAGATCGTTCATCCTGTTTAGAACGCGGAGAAAAGTTGATTTGCCGCATCCTGAAGGTCCTATAAATGCAGTTACTTTATTTGCAGGTATATCGAGTGTAATATTTTTTAACGCCTGCTTCTCTCCGTAAAAGAGATTAAGATTTCTTATTAATATTTTAACTTCTTTCATTGAAAATATTTTCTTTTAATTAAAGCCTTCCTAAAATTTTTCTGAACCTGTATCTGAAAATAATTGCTGTAATATTCAAAAGGAATGTTAACGCAATAAGAACCAAAGTAGAGCCATACTGTATCGGCATCGTTAGAGTTGGATTAGAAGACTGAGTTGCCAAAATAAAAATATGATAGGCAAGATACATAAACTGTTCAGTAGGGTTTATAATTGGAATACAGTAATCACCGATACATAAATCAACGACCGGAAGGTTCGGGAGGAAAAATGCAGCGCCAAGAAAAAGAATAGGTGCTGTTTCTCCTGCCCCGCGGCTGATAGCCAAAATAGTTCCGGTTAAAATTCCTGGTCGTGCCTGCGGCAATACAACATTCTTTATCGTCTGCCATTTTGTAGCACCTAAACCAAACGAAGCATCTCTATGTGTTTTAGGTACAGAGTTCAGAGCTTCGAGTGTGGAAACTATTACAATGGGTAAAACAAGCACTGCAAGAGTTGAAGAAGCCCACAATAAAGCCGGCTGCCCAAAAAGCAGACCTGTTCCAAGTACCTCGTCAATGTTTTTCCCTATAAACAAAATGAAAAAACCGAGACCGAATAATCCGAATACGATTGAAGGAACACCTGCAAGATTATTAATCGAGGTTCTTATAACTCTCGTTAAGAATGTATCCTTAGCATATTCGTTGAGATAAATGGCAGAAAAAACTCCAAGAGGTACTGCAAATAAAATCATAATAAAAGTAACTGCAATAGTTCCGAAAATTGCAGGACCAATCCCCCCTTCGGTCATATTATTTCTCGGTGAATCCAATACGAACTCAAGGGAGATGACTCCAATCCCTTCAATAAAAATTTTAGCAAGAAGAAGAAAAAGCACAAACACAAGAATGAAAAACATTAACTTCGTAAGGTTTATGAAGATCATTCCCTGTAAATCTTTATTCTTCTTTTTAACGCTTTCCATTAAATTCTAAAACCTGTTCTTCTTTCTCATTTTATTAATAATAATTTCAGCAAAAAGGTTAAGAAAAAAAGTGATTGTAAAAAGCACAATACCAATAAAAAACAGAGAATAATAATGATCAGAACCCTGGGAGACTTCACCCATTTCGGCGGCAATTGTAGCAGTCATAGTTCTTACACTTTGAAAAATGTTCGTCGTAATATTTGCGGCATTACCCGATGCCATAAGAACAATCATAGTTTCGCCTATTGCTCTTCCGAAACCGAGAATTATACTTGCCGACACACCGCTGAATGCAGCGGGAAGAATAACATGTCTTATAGTTTGCCACCTGGTTGCACCTATACCGTAAGAAGCCATTCTTAGTTCATTCGGAATAGAATGAAGCGCATCTTCCGTTAATGATGCAATAACAGGAATTATAACAAAAGACAATCCAAGTGCTGCAATAAAAGCATTAAGCCTGTTTACCGGGTCAAAAAGATCGTTGAAAAAGGATGCACCGACAACAAGCATAATAAAACCAAGAACTACTGTAGGAATGCCTGCAAATAATTCGATTGCCGGTTTTAAAAACTCTTTAAGTTTTGGATTAGCAATTTCGGAAAGGTAGATGCCCGCCGCCACGCCAAAAATAGTAGATATGAGTGTGGCAGGAATTGCTGTAAACAGGGTGCCAAGAATTAAAGGAATGAGTGAATACCTTGCATCAGAGGAAGTAGGATACCATTCGAATACTTTTTTTATAGAACCGTCTGTCTGAAGCCGGTCACTGTAAATAAAATCAAGAATATTAATATGATCGAGAGACCTGAGCCCTTCCTTAAAAAGAAAGACAAAAATAAGTATAATAAAAACCAGTGCCATAACACCATTTACAGCAAAAAAATATTTAATCAGTTTTTCCTTAACGCGGGTAGATTTTTTTATCTTCTTTCCGAAAGAAGATTCAGCAGGTCTTTCGGGAATGTTTGAATCAGTATTTATTTTTTCAGCTATCAAAATTAAATTTCTCTTTTAATTTCAGATCAAAGAAAATTATAGTAGAAAGTTATTCTTCCGGTAACAGAAGCTTCATAACTATTTCCTGCTACTGATTCGTAAGTTTCCACGAGTACATTAGGCATAATGGAAACAAGAGGATCGGGCTTAAAAACTAAACTAAAAACATAATAATTTCGTATATCACCTTTAGAACCGGGATCAGTGTCAGAATCAAAAAGATCAAATCGTACAACCGCACCTAACATAGATGAAAAGTTATAAGATCCGAAAGCCGAAATGCCCATTGCATTTTTTGTTTGATAATCAGGACCCGACGTCGAATTTTTAACTGACCCGTTTTCTCTCATTTGAAGGAAACCTTCCGCCCCTACACAAAATATGTCTTTATCGATGTAACCTACCAGAAGAGCCGATGTAATATCATTATTATTTAATGAAGCAGAATTAATTTTCAGCGATGGTCTGATTTTAAGATCGCCGTAGACTGTAATATGAAAATTTTCAGCAGGTTTAAAATAAAGGTGACCGTAAAATCTTTTGTATTTATCATTCTCAGGAGAATTTCCATTACCGTTGCCAATCATAACCCAATAATTAATATTTCCTGTATTATCAATTTTCCCTTTTAACGAAACAGCAAGATCGCGGGAAGGTACGATCCCTCTCAAATCCATAATGGTTTTTTCTAAAGAACGGTATCCCCAAACTAATTCTGAGATTTCAAACGCAGGTCCTGGCTGTAATCCTACAACCAGATCACTACCAATAAAAATGTTTTTCCATTTTATGTAAGCATCTTTTAAAGCTACACCAATTTTACCGTTGCTTGTGTTGCCGGACTGATCTGCTTCGAGCCTGAATCTTGTATCGAACTTCTCGGAAATTCTATAATCATAAGTAAAGTATATTCTCCTGAATTGGAAACCGTTAAAATCCTTTTCCCCGTTAAGTGCAGTGTTGGTTAAAGAATCATGCCCGGCATCGCGTGAAATATTATAAAAGTAATCTCCAAACATATATCCCGAGATTTTACCTGAATTATTTTGTGCAAATACTCCCCAGGAAAAAGCAAAAAGAATTGTTAACAATAAATGCCGTTTCAACTCGCTTTCATTCCTTCTTAAAACATTGTTTTAGTCAACTTGTTTTATTCTTTTGATAATTACTTTAGTTTGTTTTATTTGGTAGAGGTATATACTCCATTTGTAAAACTAATTTTTGTCCTTCTTCCGAAAGTATAAAATTAAAGAAATCATTAACATCCTTTGAAGGCTTATCCTGAGTAAAGCAATACAGATATCTGGAAATTGAATAATCGCCGTTCCATATGGCATTATAATTTACTTTACCATTATGAGCCGGGAATATAGCTTGCGAACCTTTATCTTTTTTCACAGCAATAATTTTTATATCTGTTCTTTGTGCAAAATATCCTACTCCGCCATAAGCAACGCCTTTCGTATCTCTGGCAACGGCTTCTCCTAAAGCTGCTGTTCCCTGCAACACCTGAGTTGAAGTAGCATAATCTCTCTGTTTCCCATTTTCATCTTTGCCTAATACATGTTCCTTAAAAAATTCATAGGTTCCGCTGCTGTTTTCTCTTCCGTACAGGGTAATAGGAATATCATCTCCACCAACCTGTTTCCAGTTGGTAACTTTGCCGGTAAAAATATCTTTAATCTGTTCCAGAGTAAGTTCATTTATTTTATTATCGGTATGTACAATTACAGCAAGACCATCTAAAGCCACATTATAAACCTTAGGGGTTATTCCTAAAGATTTTGCTTTCTCATATTCAATATCTTTTAATTCGCGGCTCGAATTTGCAATGTGAGTAGTACCGTTTAACAAAGCCGCAACCCCGGTACCTGATCCTCCTCCCGTTACCTGGATCGAAACATTTGGATTAAGCTGCATATAAACTTCAGCCCATTTTTGGGAAAGATTGACCATTGTATCAGAACCTTTTACAGTAATAACAGCTTTTTCCACATCAGTCTTTTTCTTACAGCCCCAGAAGAAAATTAAAGTTACAGTTAATAATGCGGTAAGAACAAAATGAATTTTTCTTAACATATCCTCTCCTTTTTTTTAAATAACCTCAAAATATACATGAGAAATGACTATCGATTTTTAAGGGCATTATTAAATTATTGTTAACAATTACTATGGTAATCTAATAAATAGCTTCACGGATTCTTGCACTGATATAATCCATAACCCACACAACAAACGCAATCATTAAAATAATTAACCCTACTTCGTGCCACCTTGCCAAACCCTGGTATTGAATGAGCATAGTTCCTATCCCGCCTCCTCCAACAAGACCGATTACGGTTGCCATTCTAACATTTATATCCCATCTATAAATTGTAAATGACAAAAAAGGAAGAATTATTTGCGGAACAACACCATACCATACTATTTGTACTTTATTTGCGCCGGTTGCAGAAATAGCTTCCACCGGTCCCTGTTCTATATTCTCAATCGCTTCCGAATAGAGTTTAGCATTAGATGCAATAGTGTGTATGAATAAAGCAATCATTCCTGCAAAGGGACCAATTCCGACCCAAACTGAAAAAATGATCGCCCATATCAGCGGCTCAATTGATCTGACAAAGTTTAGTATTATTCTTAATACATAGTAAACAGCAAATGAAACTTTATTATCACGCATAAGATTTCGGGCAGTAAAAAAGCTTAAGAACAAAGTCGGCGGGATAGATATTAAAGTAGCAAGCAAAGCAATATAAATCGTCTCTATGATTGCAAACAAAGCATCATCAAAAATTCCCATTTCAGGTTGAAAGAGAGCACCGAATATCCTTTGTGCACCTTGTATTCCTTCACTGCTGAAGAGATCTACAAGAGAAAATTTAGTTACAATCCATCCTGCAATAAAAGTAATATTGAAGAGAAACCATCCGAAAATCTCAACCGTCCATTTGGTTGTTTTGTTGTCTTTTGCAATTCCAAAAAGTTTACATGATAAAGAGGTCTTTGTAGAAGCCCAGAATATTCCAACAACAATACTTATAATGAAAAGAATTCCAATATCCCCCCATGAAAAGGGCAACTCTCTCATCTCAAGAAAAAATTTGTAATATATTGCCCGTTTAAGAACTACAACTGAATAAAAAACAAAAAAGATATCGAGTAAAACTGCTTTAACAAAGTTAAACTTATCTTCCCTCTGCTTGTTCCTCTCAATTATTTTGTGAGGAAGAATTTCAATTTCCGGTTCAGCAATCATCTTATCTCTACCTCTTCAGCTTCTTCCCCGTAAATTGTTCTAAACCAGGTTTCGTTTATTTCTCCCGGGAGCCCCTCATAAATTATTTCTCCGGCTTTCAACGCAATCACCCTTGAAGCGTACTTTCTTACTAAACTAAGAAAATGAAGATTGCAAATAACAGTTGTCCCAAGATCTTTATTTATTTTTTCGAAATAATGCATAACAGAGTTGGATGTTGCAGGATCGAGAGATGCAACAGGTTCATCTGCAAGAAGAAGTTTTGGATTTTGCATGAGGCTTCTTGCAATCGCCACTCGTTGTTGTTGTCCCCCGCTTAGTGAATCTGCTCTAATCCTGGCTTTTTCAGTAATACCGACGGTTTCAAGATTCCTGTAAGCTTCATCAATAATTTCTTTATCAAATCTTTCAAGTATCGAATCAAAAGTAGAAATTGCACCGAGCTTTCCGCTAATCACGTTAGTAAGAACAGACCTTCTTCTTATAAGATTAAATTGTTGAAACACCATCCCTATCTGTGATTTAGCTCTCCTCAGTTGTTCCCCTTTAATATGGGTTATATCTTTTCCTAAAAATTTTACTGTGCCTGAAGTAGGCTCGATTAATCGGTTAATACATCTAAGAAGAGTAGATTTACCCGAACCGCTGAGACCGATAATTACAAGGAACTCACCTGGCTGAACAGAAAACGAAACTCCTTTTAAAGCGTGAGTTCCGTTGTTATAAATTTTATGCAGTTTTTTAACTTCGACTATCATTTCTTCACTAATTTTTCGAAAGATATCCCAAGAGCTTTAAGCATATTTCTTAACTTATCGTAATCCTTATCAGATGTGGGTATAAGCCCTACAACATCATAAATCTCGAACAATGCTTTTTGCCCTTCCTCGGTACTTACAAATTTTATAAGAGCATTTATTATCTTTTCTTTCATTCGTTCATCAATATCTTTTCTAAATACCAGTGGATCGTTCGGTATGTCTTCTGTAAATCCTATAATCTTAACCTTCTCTTCCACATCCGGGAATTGCTGCTTTACCCTCATTCTTGCATCAAGGATTTCATCTGTTCCCTGCCGTGGCGGAGCATAGTACGTTGCGCCGGCATCAACCTGCCTTTGATAAACCATAATAACAACATTATCATGTTTCATTGCAAAAACAGACTCGCTTGGTTTAACTCCCATCTTATCTAATTTTGCTTTTGGAAGGATAAAACCTGAAGTGGAAGATGGGTCAACATAGGCAATTGTCCTGTCCTGAATATCCTTTAAGCTATTAATTCCGGAATCAAATCTTGTTATAAACTGTCCCTTATAAGTAGTTTGATTACCATCTCTTACGATTCTTAGTTTAGCTTCAGCCCCGTATTTTTCATTAGCCATCAGGTAAGAAAAAGTATTTATACCTGCTATATCAGCTTTGCCTGTACCAAATGCTTCAACAACTGCTACAAAGCTTGCCGGAACTGCGGTAGTAAAATAATATCCTGTTTCTTCTTCAAGAAAATCTACTAATTCTTTTGCATTTGTTGTAATTCTTTCGGCATCTACAGAAGGAGTAAAGTATATTCTTACAGGATTAGTACGGGAACCGAGAGCACCCTCATTCAGCTCCCTGGCTGATAAAATAATTACAAATAATGTTATTGGCAACAGGTAAAGAAAGTATTTTAAGATTTTCATAGAAATCAGATATAGGTTATAGAAATATGCTAATAAGTTCAGTTTCCGGCAAACTCTAAAATAAAAAAGTAAGAAGAATTAACTTATTCTTAATAGATGAGGAAAGTAATTGCTCTATAATAATCGGGTTTTTCTCTCAAATCAGTCAGTCTCTGAAAAGAAAAAATAATTGTTTCTTCTATCAGAATCCGGAATGGAGCTTGAGCCAAGAATAATTGAAACAGGCTTCTTATCTGTTTCTTTCTCAATTATCAAATTCTTATCGCCATTTTCCCAGACTTCAGCAGTCTTATTAATATTAATTACAGAGCTATCTTCACAGGTAATCATCAGTTCAACAGGCGTTGGAATGGAACCGATCTTTTCAATTTCTATTTCCAGTTTGCTATTTTTATAAGAAGCATTTTTAATCGAAAGATCGGGGTATCCCTGCTCGAAAAACCAGGGTTTCCAGTACCAGCTTAAATCTTTACCACTTACTTCATTAAATGTAAAAAAGAAATCAAACGGGATTGGATGTTTTCCTTGCCATCTTTTAATATACTCCTGCAAACATTCAAGGAACAAATCTTTTCCTAAGGCACTGCACAGGTAATCATAAGCTAATGCAGGACGAAAATAAATTGAATATGCTCTAGTCCAATCTTTTAAGTGAAAGTTAGGTATCATCATCGGCATTTCCATTTCCTGCCCGGCAAATCTTTCATAAGCTCTGATCATTCTGAATTTCGGATCATACTTCCCTTCTTCTTCCTGGAAATCGAAAGGAAGAAATTCAGCCATTCCCTCTTCCATAAAAGAATATTTCTCTTCATTTATTCCTACGTAAAAAGGGAAATACTGGTGAGCAGTTTCATGCGAAGTAACATCTACGGCTCTGGATCTTGTCGGAGTGGAACCATCATTAATCATCATAGGAAATTCCATTCCACCTGAACCGTTAAAAATTGTTAATGATGGAAATGGAAAAGGTACAGCCGGGAGTGTATTTGAAAAATAATGGATTGCTTTTCTTGCAATGTCGGCAACTTCATAAAAATCTTCCGATTCTTCATTATAGACTGCTGCAATATAAGTTCTCCGGTTGGAATTATCATCTACAGCAAGGCTAACAGCATCCCACAAGTAATGGTCGCTCATTGCAAAAGTGAAATCGGTTACATTATTTGCTTTGTATTTCCAGGTATTGAGCTTTGAATCGTCTTTATAAATTTCTCCCGAATTAACTTCATCACTGGTTACAATGTTAATTATTGAATCAGATGAATGAGCTTTGTTATAACGTTCAAGATATTCAGGAGTTAAAATTTCTGCAGGGTTTTGAAGAATTCCGGTTGCCCAGACACCAAAGGTATTTGGAACACTTATTTCAACTTCATAATTAGAAAAGTCATTATAAAATTCCTGTTCGCCGTTATGAGCGAGCTTATCCCAACCATCAATATCATCATAAACTGCAACCTGGGGAAACCAATACCCGATAAAGAAAGAAGTTGAATCATAAGTACCCATCCTGGGATTTTTTCCAGCCGGGATTACAAAGTTCCAGTCAATTTTGAAATTCATCTGGGAACCAGGTGGAAGAGGCTCATAAAGTATAATTGTCATCAAAGTATTTTTTCTTTCAACAATATCACTGTTTCCAAGGTCTGCTTCTTTATTATTTACAAATAATTTTTCAATCTCCACACCGTTTGTAATTGCTTCCTTTGAAATTTTAACATTTCTCTCTGTTTCAGCTTTGTTCAAATCCTGGATTATGTTAAATACAATTTCATAAAGTGTATCGGGACTATTATTATAATAAA
>MGZZ01000127.1:0-3512 GCA_001802795.1 Ignavibacteria bacterium GWC2_36_12
GGGAAGATCATCGTATTTGCCGTCAATTATTCCTTTGAATCCTTTTATAGTTTCTTCAAGCTTGACATATTTTCCTTTATAGCCGGTAAACTGCTCTGCAACATGGAAAGGTTGACTGAAGAATCTTTGTATTCTTCTTGCTCTTCTCACAACAACCTTGTCTTCATCGGATAATTCATCCATACCAAGAATATTAATAATATCCTGGAGATCTTTATACTGTTGAAGTATTTCCTTGCATCTTTTGGCAACATCGTAATGTTCCTGTCCGATAGTTCCCGGTTCGAGTATTCTTGAAGTAGAATCGAGAGGATCGACTGCAGGGTAGATTCCAAGCTCGGAAATCTGGCGGCTCAATACTGTTGTTGCATCGAGGTGAGCAAATGCAGCAGCAGGTGCAGGATCTGTTAAATCATCTGCAGGCACATAAATAGCTTGTACGGATGTAATAGAGCCCTTATCCGTAGAAGTAATCCTTTCCTGCAATGCACCCATTTCTGTTGCAAGATTAGGCTGGTAACCGACGGCAGAGGGCATTCGTCCTAAAAGTGCAGAGACTTCTGAACCAGCCTGTGTAAAACGGAATATATTATCTATAAAAAGAAGTACGTCTCTTCCCTCTTCATCGCGGAAATATTCTGCAATCGTTAACCCGGTTAAACCGATTCTCAATCTTGCTCCCGGTGGTTCATTCATCTGACCGAAGACCAAGGAAGTTTTTTCAAGCACACCTGATTCTTTCATTTCAAGCCAGAGGTCGTTTCCTTCTCTGGTTCTTTCTCCAACACCGGCAAATACGGAATAACCGCCATGTTCCTGTGCAATGTTATGAATCAGTTCCTGAATAATAACCGTTTTACCAACTCCTGCACCGCCGAAAAGCCCTGTCTTCCCGCCTTTGGAATAAGGTTCGATAAGATCGATAACTTTAATTCCGGTTTCAAAAATTTCAGTGTTGGTAGTAAGGTTCTGGAATTTAGGTGCTGGTCTGTGAATAGGATATCTTTTTTCAGATTTAATTTCTCCCAACCCGTCAATTCCCTGCCCGATTACATTTAAAAGCCTGCCGAGAGTATTAGGTCCGACAGGAACAGTAATCGGTTCGCCTGTATCGAACGCATCCATACCACGTACAAGACCGTCTGTAGAATCCATTGCAACGGCACGCACTCTGTCCTCGCCAAGGTGCTGTTGAACTTCGGCAATTAAATTATTTTTTTCTCCTTCAGTTGTTGTGCGAGGTATGCTGACGGCATTATAAATTTTAGGAAGGTGGTGTTCTTCAAATTCAATATCAACTACAGGTCCTATTACCTGTATAATTTTTCCTTTGCGATCTGCTTTACTTCCGGGCATTTTTAATCCTTAATTCTTAAAATTTGAAGTTCAAAAATACCAAGATGCGGAAGTATTTCCAAATAAATGTATAGAAAGGAGTTACAGGCTTTACTTGATTAAGATAAGCTTCTTTGAAGCCAGAAAATTCCCGGCTTTTAGCCTGTAAAAATAGACTCCGCTTGGAAGTCCGTCTGCTTTAAAATCGATTGCCATTATACCTGCCGGAGCTTTTCCATTAAATAAAGTTTTAACTTCCCTGCCGAGCATATCGAATAATGTAAGCTCAATCTCCTGTTCGGAAGGAATCTCGAACCTGATTGTGGTAATTGGATTAAACGGGTTAGGATAATTTTGATAAAGTTGAAAAGAAAAAGATGCTAAGTTTGAGTTTACTTCAATTACTTTTGAATATTCATAGCTTCCGTCGTAATCTGTTTGCTTTAATCTATAATATTGAACTCTTTGCAAATAAACACTGTCATCGAAGAAATAATTATTAGGTTCACTTGAAGTTCCTTTTCCCTCAACAAATCCTAAAGAAAACCAATTTAATTTATCGTAAGATTTTTCAACGTAAAATCCTGAGTTATTCAATTCTGTTGCCGTCGACCAATGTAATTTTACAATTCTGTTTTCTACAGTCGCATCGAATGAAACAAGCTCAACAGGAACTATAGTAGGAATGATGAAAATACCTGTTCCTCCTGCATCATTATAACGTTTCTTAAATTCCTGCATATATTGATTGGCTATATAAACATCTTTTATTATCAAGGTATTTTCATCGTTATCATTTTCCGCAGCTGAGGACCAGTTGTGAGAACCCATTATTGTAATCGGTTCACTTTCAGAGTATGATGCATCTATAATTCCATATTTATGATGAAGAGTCGGAGAAGGATTTGCAAACATCTCTCCATAATTTTGTAAAGAATAAAATTCAGTCCCGCTCGCATCGATCTGATCAACAACTCCTCTCAGGTCATTCATCCCGGAATTATATCGGGAAATAATAGCATCCCTGATGTCATCCCGTGTGATAACATATTGAGCAAGATAAATACTATAATCTGCAGAGCCTATTTGAGCCAGAATTTTACTCGTTGTGCCATCTGAGGGACTGAAATAACTTTGTATCTCTTTTCCCCCGATGTTAAAACTGTGAGTTGTATTATCAGCTTTCTGGTTTCCGAATTTTGTATTCGAAGTATTGAGAGTATCAGAATTACTTCCCCACATTTCTTCAAACTCGGCTGTATATGCAGAAGTTATAGACGGATCGTTTATTTCTATCACGTTATTCTTCCAGTTCAATTCAGTTGAAGTAACATTCCATGAACCTGTCCAAAGCCAGTCGTTTGCTGGAATGGTATCTCTTGCATCGAAGATAAAAAACTTGCTATGCATTATTCCGGGAAATACCTGGGTCTCCGGGGGTCGCTGGCTGACCTGTATGCCATTACTAATTAATGTTTGCATCGAATTCTGAACCGGGTAATCAGGATAACGGTGATCATAAACAACTCTTACTTTGACTCCCCTGTTTTTTGCAAGAATAATTGCATCCGCAACTTCCGGCATACTGGAAAAGCTGTAAAGAGCAAGGTCGATTGAATAAGTTGCCAGGTTTATTCGCTCGATGAGCTTATCCTTAAAATTTACATTTCCATTTGCGCTATTCCCGGGAATTGCAACAGTCGTATCAACCGGGAAATTAAAATAAACGTTAATTGTTCCGGATGCTGGATTTGATGTTGCAGTTCTGACTGAATAAAGATTACCGGTACTTGTACCAACATCATTTGTTGAATAAGCTTTAAAATAATAAAGTGTAAATGGCTCAAGCCCTGAAACAGTTACTGAATGAATAGTTGTGTCAGTATCAATTACAACAGAATCGAGTTCCAAAGAAGGAGTTAATCCATACTTTACCTGGCTGCTGCCGTTTCTTGCAGTATTAAAATAAACGGTAAATGATGTTGTGCTGATGTTGGAAGCATAAACCGGATTAAGAATCAGTGGAGCCCCATCATAGACAATGTCCTGAATAAATCTTGGCTGTAGCTGGTAACCATTATTGAACGGAGGAGCGGTTTTGTATTGCCCGAGAATTCCAATTATATCTACCTGACCTGAAGGAATTTGCGAGCCGATAATCGAGGTAACATTATTAT
>MGZZ01000127.1:3522-16281 GCA_001802795.1 Ignavibacteria bacterium GWC2_36_12
CCCCGAAGCCAATGTTCCTGTAGCGTCTGTAATATTGTAATTTGTACCGCTTGCAAAGTTACCAGAACCCGAGATTGTTACGTTGTTAATCCGTATCAATAATCCTTCATATTCTTCAAAGCCGTTCCACTCCTGGATTGTAATATCATTAATAGTAAGAACAGACGGTTCAGGTACTTCGGTATTAGAATGAATTGTAACTGATGAGCCGGCACTGCTGAAATCAAATTCTGTTAAACCATTAAAATGTGATATGGTTGATGTAACAGTAACCGAATCACCCAGAGAAACCTGGCTGGTAAACGAATTGCCAAAAACTGAGATACCCCCGGTTTCATCCTGTATGGCGCTGGGGCTTCCAAACTGATCCGAGCAAGTGACGATTCCTGAGACTGTAAATTCCTGTCCAACATTAGCAGGTACACCGTTAGCATCGTTTATTCTTAAATCTGAAATAGGGACAACATTTTGAGTGTGAATAAAAGGAGTAAATAATATTAAAAGAAAAAAGATTTTTTTCATGTGTTAAACTTTTTTGAATTAGCTTTAATCAAACTTCACTTGAACATACACCTGCCTGTTCGGCAGGCAGGCTTACACTTGAATTTTTAACGTATATCTGTTGAAAGAATAAATCTCAAAATCCTGTTGTTTCCGGTATCAAGTACATAAAGGGTTTGGTCGAAAAAAGCTACTGCGTGGGGCTGGCTAAATATTTCTCCACCACCAAATGATTGAAGCTCGTCTCCAAAAGGATTGAATTTATAAATACTGTCTTTTCCTGCATCTGCAATAAAAATATTACCTGAATTATCGATACAACTTCCTTCGGGTTTTTCAAATTTATTTGGTACAACAAAATCCGCACCCCCGCTTGTTGAAAACTGACTAACATATCTTTCATCTATAGCAGTAACCTGGTAATGAAACCATTGAGCTTTGAAACTATTATTACCTGTTAAAGTAGCAATAAAATCTATGCTGGAATTAAGAGAGGTTAATGAGCTAATTTGATTTGCCGAAACAAGACCGCTGCTTATAGGATCAATATTAGGGACTCTCCCGACTAAGGTATCACCTTCGCCCTGATTTACTAAAGATTTAGGAACAAATATTAGTATCGAATTATCAGGATCGAATATACTGGTATTATTGGGACCTTTCCTGGCAACGTAAAAAATATTATTAAAGAAAGTAGTTACACCTGTATACTCTCTCTGCGGAAAGTTGAGATCTGATTCCCTGGGTAAAAGTCTGGCAATGGGAGCGTCTTCAATTCTGTGGTTTGCAGCAACTAAATCAATACTGTAAACTGCGCTGTAGGTTTTGGTAATTCCCTGCACAACGGTATCAAATTGTGCGCAGACAATTAAATCCAATTCGTAATCCTGAGATATGGCTACAGGTTTTTTTATTGCCTTTGTGCCCAGTATTTGTCCGTCAAGATTCATCATAACAATTCTGTCATTATCAGTATCGGCTACATAAATAAACGGTTCCCTTCCCATAAAAATATCCTGTGGTTTATTAAATCCTTCCCAGGCAGGGCTTAATTGAACGTAAACTGTATCTCCGCTAATATTTGTGTCTCTTCCCACATTATCGAAAACGCCGATATCAAATTTGTCAGCACAACTAATCAGAAAAGCTGTAATCAGAATTAAATTAATTAATAATATTTTTTTCATTCATAAACCAAGTAATAAAGAGAACCTGTGAGAAGAACCGAGTCTATCGAAGTTCGAAAAAGCGTAATCGAGAGTGAAGTCTGCAATACTTAACGGAACATTAAAGCCCGCACCAAGTGAATAATCCTGTTCATCGACATTAAACTTGTAGCCTCCTCTCAGATAAACAATGCTTTGCCAGTTATATTCAATTCCTGTTACAAGATTTTCACTATTATCGTTTGGATGATTTAGCTGAATGGATGCAGTAATTTTATGTTCTTCAGTTTGATAAGGTTCAAACGCAAATCCAATTCTGAAAATAGTAGGGGGAGAAAATGACTGCCAGTCCGATTTCTCTCTTTTCCCTATTAAAACAACTTTACCATCCGGTGCAAGCTGGTTGCCGAAATTTGAAACTGCAACTGCAAATCTTGTAGTTCCTAATCCCGTCCAGTAATAAGTTCCCAAATCAATCATTACCCCACGCATTTTTAATTTATCGAGAGTCTCCTCGATGTATCTTACTGTTCCTCCAAAACTAAACTGGTCTGTCATTTTTCTGGAGTATGTAATTGCAAAAGCAATATCGCTAAAACCAAAATATTCCCCTGTTCCAAAAGGAGCAAACTCGGTTGTAACGGGCATATCCTGCATACGAAGAGAAGTTATAGCTACTCCAAATGCATTTGTAGCATCAAGGTGATAAACAAGACCAAGGAAATCGTGATCGATATCTACAACCCAGCTATTGTGAGAAAAGAAAACCTGGTTCTGATCAAACTGTGTTAATCCTGCCGGGTTCCAGTAAAGTGCCGAAGCATCGTTTGCAAGAGCGACAAATGCATCTCCGAGTGCTGAAGCTCTGCCCCCAACGCCGATTTTTAAGAACTGTGCGGTAGATATACCAACTCTCTGCCCGCCGAGAACGGGAAAGAGCTGGGCTCTTACGTTAATGAATAGAGAAAAGAAAAATAATATTAATAAATATTTCTTCATTTTATTGTACTTTTATAAAACCCCTCCTCGCCTCCCCTTTAGTAAAGGGAGGACTCTCGGGATTAAAATCTCAGACTCAATCCTAGTTTCACATTTCTTCTTGTTAAATATCTTGACGGATCGTAAGGATAAGGAGAAATCGGCGCCTGTAGATCGGGGAACCTCGGATCGTTCCAGCTGCTCAACACATAATCACCGTATTCGTAAGCTTTTCCTGTAACAGGATTTATGATCGCTGAGTTTTTATTATCGAGAAGATTATTTACTTCGATAAACAATGAAAACTTTAAACCGTACAGATTAAAATACTTTTCAAAGTTAAGATCGATCCAGAACCAGTTATCACCTATTTCGGTGTACCGATTAATTTTATCAGATTCGTATTCAGGTCTTTCCTGCGAGTCATAGCTCCCTGTAAAGAGCGCTGTTGTATATCGTTTACCTGATTCAAAGAAAGCTCTTATATAGAAATTATAATCGTCGAGTATTCCTTCTCCAAAACCAAAAAGGGGTGACCCTTCTTCTACATAAAAATTAGCTGTTATTGAGGAGGTGACTGGTCTGTCCCAAACAACAAATTCCTCTTTTACAGATTCATTCAGGTCACCACTTAAGACAAGCACACCTTCATCTGCCGAAGAGCTTTTGCCTGTTGTTATCGCATAAGAAAAAATTGCAGATCCGCTAAACCATTTTCCAATTCTTTTCTTGTATTCAACCTCGATTCCCCTCGATCTTGCATAATCCGAATTGACATATGTTATAAAGCTCTGTGTTGCGAAACGTGCAGATCTAATTAAAGCGGTGCGGGTGCTTACATAATCGAAAATATCTTTGTAATATGTTGTTACTGTTAGAACGTCGTCATTGGAGAATTGAGTCTTAAGTCCTAACTCATATGCAACAGTTGTTTCAGGGTTTAGATTCGGATTCCCAAATCTTTGAAATGAAGATTGTGCATTCAGAGGATTTAATTTCGCATAAACAAACTGGGGCTTGGGCCATTTACTAAAATGCCCGTATGAGAAAAACAAAGTCTGGTTATCAGAAACGGGATGAGATATTCCCACACGGGGACTAATCCTTGCTTTCCATCTCCTGCTGCCAAACCAGCCAAAGGTATCATTTTTGTAATTCTGCCTGGTTTCATCAGGAATAGTTATAACATCAGGATTTTCAACTGCATTATCTACATATTTGCCCGGGAACCAGTAATCCATTCTCAAACCGAAATTAAGAATCATACCGCTAAAGTTTATATTGTCCTGAGCATAAAAGGAACCCAAAGCAGGATAGACTTTATAAATATCATTATTCAAACCGAGCTCTCCAACCCATGGTTTATAAATATCAACTACCTGCATTTCCTGGAACTGCAAATCGAAACCGGCTTTAAATTTATTTTTCTCATCAAAGAAACTCGTCACGTCTCCTTTGATAGAAAATTCTTCAACGTAATGGTCACGCCATGTAAAAGGATTTCCAACATCCCACAAACCGTCTCCGGGAATTACACCCACAGTATCCCTGTCACGATTATAATATTCAATCGGAAAGTTTGTTATGTCCTGTGGTTCAGTATATTCGAACCAGTTTTTGCCGTTTGCATCAGCTCTCAAATTTGTATAAAAATGATTTAACTTAAGTTCATAGTATGTTGCAGAACTAAGCGTATGTGTTATGGTAAAGGAATTATATTTACTGTTGTGTGTAAAAGTGTTTGCTCCATCGAGAATATTCTGAAACTCATACTGGTAACCGGGACTCGGTTCAACATATTCCAGGTTAGACTGAAGCGACTGTGAATTCTGGTTAATGTTTATAGATTGATTGTACGAGTAAACAAACTTTAAAGTTGGAGAATATTTATAAGATAATTTTCCCAGCCAGAACCAACTGTTTTCAGCACGTGGTGCGAACCGCGTTCCGTAAAAGGTAGATGAATATAATTGATTTGCGGTTGGTTTATAATA
Organism: Ignavibacteria bacterium GWC2_36_12; assembly: GCA_001802795.1. Lineage (GTDB taxonomy): Bacteria > Bacteroidota > Ignavibacteria > Ignavibacteriales > Ignavibacteriaceae > RBG-16-34-14. The sequence goes on from MGZZ01000127.1 coordinate 8,162, forward strand.
TCCCTGGGTGATTCCATCGGTTATACCCATAAAAAAACTTCCGAAGAAAGTTAATTCTCCGGGTATGTTCAAACCGATCGAGGGCAGAAGTAAAGAAGTAACCGGTTCCGAACCGCTAAAGTTTGCTTCGGCAACATCGGTGTTAAAAACATGATTTGATTTTGAGCTGCCAAAATTATCCGTCTTGTAAGAAAAATATCCACTGTACCTATCGCTTCCCTCTCTTGTTTTAACATTTACAACACCAGAAGTAGCTTGACCGAATTCTGCATTGAATCCGCCGGTAATAACTTCTACTTCTTCAATTGAATTTGCACTAAGCTGAAGCCCGAAACCGGTTCCTGCGAGTGGATCCTGAACAGAAACGCCATCAAGTAAAAAAGCATTTTCATAAGCTCTTCCGCCTCTTATATGTATTGCATTATCCGATTTAACAACCCCGGCTTGCTGAACTACAACATCACTTATATTTTCTACAAGCGATACTTCTATTTCATCTTTTGAGACTGTTCTTTTGCTTTGAGTTTCTTCTACATCAAGTAAAGGTTTATCACCAATTACAACAACATCCTGTCCAAGTGTAAGAACAGATTCTTCAAGATCAACATCTAGCTGCTTTGTTTTATTTGCTTCAATATCCATTCCGGTGAACTGAACGGTTTTATAACCGATAAATGAAATTTCTATTGTATAGCTTCCTGCTGAAATATTATTAATTCTAAAGTTACCATTAATGTCTGTTGCAGCTCCATAATAAGTACCTTTGAGAATAATATTTACACCCGGAAGTTCATCCCCTGTTTTCTGATCCTTTATTTTACCTGCCAGATTACCTGTTTGAGAGTAATTGGTTGTAAATCCTATAAATACTATAAAACAAAAAAACTTTATCATGGAGTCAGTCCGAAATCTTGGAACAGAATTTTCTGTAATAATATTTTTACATTTGCGTTCCCGCCATTGAGTTTATGAAAAGGGAGTCCGACGAAAAACAGATTCTTCAGACTATTGGAGAAACCTATATAGCCGTTCAATTCGCTATTTGGGAAATAATAAATTGGAATAACACCGAGTTCCTCTAAATAAAATGACCTTACTCTGAACAACGAAGATGTAGTTTCCAGCTCGGGATAAGCTGCTTGAGTAAGTTCAGCAGATATTTTCACTCCTGAGCTTAATGAAGATCTCGTATTGCTGCTGTCTGCCACAATAGGAAGGAAACCCTGAAGGCTCAATAGATCAACGGTTTGAGGAAACTGTATAGAAAATAAAATTTTCCCTCCCGTATCAAGATATTTTTGAACAGATGAAATTGCGAGATCAAGTGATGTATTATTATCGGCATACCATAATGAATATCTGAAAAGTTTAATAGTCTCAAGAAAAGTTATGCTCAAAAAAGGAGGTTCGTTAGTGTGAAAATCATAAACATCGTAATCATTATTCAAATCAAGACTATCCATCATATCAGAATAAAATCCTGCAGCATTGTCGGTAGAAGTGTAATCGTCGATTACTAGAAGTTTTCCATTTGGTTTTTTCACAAACCATGAACTTTCTTCGTCAGGTAACCTGATAAATGGTGATGCTGCCCCGGATACGTCTACAGCCCGGACATAAAAAATATTATCTTCATTCATTTTTAAGCCGGGCAGTTTTTCCGGAGCAATGTTGCTTGCGTTCCCTTCAATTAACACATCCATTAAAGGATTTTCGGAATCAAGATCGTTTATTCTAATTGTTGCAATTCTTACAGCTCCATCAATAGAAATAAAATTGTTTGTATCATTTAACGCGATATCTATCCGCTGGACAGTTTCGTTTCCGTCTATATCTTCTACGTTCCAGCCAAAAGTCATAACCGGAAAGGATGTATCCGGCAAGAAAGAGAGAGAACTCCAGGAAATAGCTGGAGTAGAATTTTTGATTGGAAAATTTATTTCTGCAGGAGTAGGATCAATTAGTCCGATGTCATAAAAGGTTTCGTTATTTTCGTAAATCCCGTTTTGATTTGCATCTACAAATGGTTCGGGTCCATAATCAATATTATTTTGCAGTATTCGATTATCAAATATGCCATTGCCGCTGTTGTCTACAGCAGAAACTCTGAAAATGTAGGTCGTGTCAACAGCACCAATCTGTAATGAAAAAAGGCTATCATTATTTTTTGTAAAAGTCCAGTTTATTCCATCCCACGAAAAATAATAGCCAATAATTAATCCGTCGGGATCATCGCCCCACCAGGAAACTGTTAGTCTGCTCGGTTGACTTCCTAATGAACTATCAGGGTAAAGAGATAAACCTGTTTCAGGAGACTGATTTGGAATCACTGTATCCGTTATGTCTTCATAACAGGAAGTCAGAATTAATGAACAAATAATTAATATTAGGATTATTTTCATTTACAAAAAATTTTGTGTAGCACAGATTATTACTCCATGCTACACTTTATTATTGTTAAGAACTTATTTTACCAATACCATCTTTTTAACCTGGGTAAAGTTATCAGATCTAATACTGTAGAAATAAATTCCCGATGTAAGAAAACTTGCATCAAAAGAAATTTTATAATTTCCTGCAGACTGGAATTGATTTATTAAAGTTTTTATTTCCTGCCCTAAAACATTATAAATCTTTAAAACCACATTTCCTTCTTTCGGAATAGAATAAGAAATTGTGGTTGAAGGATTAAACGGATTAGGATAATTTTGACTTAATTGATATTTATCAGGTAAGCCGGGCGCATTTTCAACTGAGACAACACCCTGGTATCCTTCAAAATCTGTATTATATCTTGGTACGAGTTTATAAAAGCTGAATGAGAAATATAAATATCCCGTCAGTTTATCAATTGTAGCATTTTCCTCTATTCCAATGGTGTCTGGAAAATTATTTACGCCGTCCCAGGCATTATGATAAAAATGATTTCCATCTTGTAACTCCACCCGCACATTGCCAGAACCATCGGTTATAGAAAACTCACCAAAATTACTCGGTGGACCATCTGCATTCACGTCGGAAATAGTGAGGTTCTCAAATGATACTATCATAGATTCCCACTGTTCTCCGATTACTGAATTGTTTGTAGCCGAACCTATTGTACCTGTTTCCAGTATTTGAGATTGCGGTAATGGATTATTCGATGAATTTACTGTTATCTCAGTTATGCTATCAATCCTTGTAACATTAAAATCTTCAGCAATCAAACCTCCAACAGTAACATTATCTCCTAACTTAAGATCATAAACATCCGTTCCGGATGAATTATTTAAAGCATTTAACCAAATGCCGCTCCAGGGACCTTCACCATCCTGAATAATAATTCTGTTAGCAACAGCACCTGTTCTGTATGAAGACCCGGCAGTATCGGCTGTAACAACTCCGTTTAATGTTACCCTGTAATTATGAAATGCACTGAAACCACTTCCAAAAGGCGAATACTGAACATCACTTATTGTTAATTGCCTGTTTAGAACTAAATAGAAATAATTTGATTTAACTGTATCAGAAGGACTGATTGCAACATTTCCCTGGTTATCTGTCGATCTAATATAAAAATCAACCAGAGCAGAATCCGGAATACCAGGAATTATAGCAGTGTATATTGAATCAGCAGAAGACATTTCCAGAGAATCACGGGCTCCTCCATTTACACTGTAAAATAATTTAGCCTCTGCAACCGTTCCATCAAGATCAACTATATTTGCACTAATTGTAACATCCTGGTTTGGTCCGACTAAAACCGGTTCTCTTCTAACTGAGGAAGCAATAGGTGGTGACGTAATAACCGGTCCTACATCTCCCGGGTATGCAGGAACGATGTAATATCCATCAGTCCTGGTTGTAACGATACCCTGAAGATAAGATAAATAAGAGCCGTCAAGGGGAGGTTCATATCCCGGAATTTCTCCCGCAGAACCGGTCTTGAAATACCTGGATTGATTATAAATAAAAGCAGAATGTCCGTTGCCGTCATTTATTTTGAAATTGCCATTTGATGCTCTGTCTGAAGTAATAACATCTCTGAAAATAACATACATACCTTCGTATTTTTCCGCATCAAAGTTATATCCTCCTCCGGAAGTAAATAAATCCGATAATTCGAGTTCAATTGGAGCAGGACGATCAGTGAAACTAGTTTCATTAATATCTTCAACCGGGATAGGTGTTGGTGAAGTAATTAGAATTATTTCTGTATTCGTGTTAAATTCAAATACTCTTCCTGTAAGTGTCACTATTTGTCCTACCCGAACAAGATCAAAAAAAGTATTCTCTCCATTTTCAGAAATATCTTCCTGAAGCACATTCAGTCCGCCCCATAAAGCCCCGCTGGAATCCTGGATATAAGTTACCCATCTTTCACCCGCCGATATAATAACGCGTCTGTTTGTATCGGGATCGATAACAGGACTGACTAAAATGACTCCACGAACTCTTATAGTGTCTCCATCTAAAGGTGAATGTGGATCTGTTCCCTGGAGCGAATCAGGTACCTGTTGTATATCCTGGATTGTAACCAGCGGATATTCCGATTGTGCAAAAGATACTCCTGAAATAATCAGGAAGAGGATAAGAATTTTTATTGAATTCATTTGCTTCTCCTTATTTAATTACTAAAAACTTTCCGGTTTTAATATTTCCGTTTCTTTTATTCTTAACTGTGTAAAGATACAAGCCGGTTGCAATTGCTTGGTCGTTGTCTGTAATAAGATCCCAGGCATGTTCTCCACCGGCAAATTTCTGCTTGCCGTCGCTTGCATAGCTTTGAAACCATTGGATATCACTTCCGTTGCTCAGTTGGTCATGTTCTATTCTTTTGACTATATCTCCTGCAAGAGTATAAATTGTTATTTCACATTCACCTGGTAGATTAAAGAAATATATTTTTCTAAGTCTCTCTGAGCTTCCATCCCAAATTGCATTTCCGTAATATGGATTTGGAAAGACTCCTACTTCAACATTTTCGTCCTCATTTGCAAGAGTACCAGGTAATATTCTTTGAAGACTGGCTAAAGGACCAGACTCGAGACTTGCAAGATTGCTTTCAGAATCACCTTCATCAAAAGCTGTAACAGAAAATAAGTACTGCCAGCCATTTAAAAGATTATCGATCTCAAATTTGTAATAGTATTTAGTCGTATCGTTTTCAAATGTGACAGGTTCTGCAAGTTCAACAAAAGAGAAACCGGAATTAAAACTGATCGAATTGCCGGTACTGTCAAATTCAGCAAGCAGTACTAAAGAAGAAAGAATATCCTGTGACTCAGTCAGGTCAGAACCAGCCTGGGTTCTGTATATTTTATATCCTTCAAAATCTTTATTGCCTGAGATGGGATCGATGGAATTTTCCGCTCTTTTATCCCAATAGATTGTTGCTTTCTGATTTTCAGGAATTACTTTTACAACAGGAAAAAGCGGAGGTGAAGGAAGGACATAACGTGTGATTTGATTATTACCATCAAAATCTTCATCCGGATCGAGTATGCCGTTTCTATTTCTATCTTCGCCGTAATATGCTCTTAAAGCCCAACCTCCATTTATCAACAGATTGTATTTTTGTTCCTCTGTATCCAGCGATGCCACATCGCTTCCAAATTTCTTAGCACATACTATAGCAAAAACTACGTTAATAGAATCTCCCGGTGCTATAGAATCAAAATCTCCGGCAGAGATTAATATAGACCGGTTAGAAGGTGTTTTAAGTTCAGCTGGATTAACGCCATCATTGTACCTGTTATCTGAACCAAAATAACCCTGCATTTTTCGGTATCTCTCGTTATCATTTTGAGGAGCAAAGTAATTGGGATTATCAGTATTTCTGAATTGCCATGAGACAAAATTTACAGATGGGATACTACCGTCAGATACAATTATTAAACTATCGAGAGAAGGTGTTGATCCTAAAAACTGTAAACCAACATAGCTGTCGGTAAAACCAACATCACCGGTTGCATCAAACTCGTATGCAATTTTCAGAGAGTCAGTATATCCATCGCCACCTTTATTATAAAAGGAGCTTCCGCTTGGTCTACCGGTAATTCTCGTGTTTCGTACCACAGCATCTGCCCATAATCCAACATATATGCTGTCTAAATATTTATTCGATACGTTTTTTATTGTGTAATTCATTATTACAAAAAAGTTGGCGAAAGGAAAATTCCATGCATAACATTCCTGGTGAACTGCTACTCCGAGGGGGGAATGATTTTCAATTATTTCTCCGCTACTTAGTGTTTTGTTCGTATCCGTATAATCCATTACTAAATCCTGATGAGAAACAGCACTGGGCTCAAAAAAACGGGAGTCAACAAGCGAAGATTTTTCAATAACTTTGCTACCCGGCGCAGTTGTATATTCGAATCCGCCTCCCCGTGCAGAAACTGAAGATGCATCGACAGCGCCTGTTGTTACAAATGGTCCGACTCTTCCACTACCTTGAGCATCGTTACTAATAAATCCACCTATCAATAATCCGCCATCAAAAATATGTTCGATCCCGCTGCCCAGAGGGTATTCGCAACTTGGCTGGTCTGGCCATAAAGTGAAACCGTGACCGTAAGTGCCGAAGTTAGTTACAGTAAGACCAATGTTACCTGTGTTTGTATATTTTGAATTGTCGTCGTCTAAGACTTTTAGGAATTTTTTATCATCGTCAGAACCTGATGTAAAGCAGAGAGACAGTGTTGCCGTAAATAAAAATAGTAAATATTTTCTCATTTAATGATACAGTAGAAAAAGAATTATTAACAACCTCTCTAAAGCGGTAGTAGAAGATAATAATATTTACTTTGTAATAAAATATCCGGGTGTTAAGTTTTTATGATTTTTTATTTGAGTGAAAAAAGAATAGTTCAATCAAAAAATTGCCCTTGCATGCTTATCGGCATGATATGAGCTTCTTACCAATGGAGAGGACTCAACAATTTTAAATCCTTTTTCCAAGCCTAACTCTTTGTAGACCTTAAACTCTTCGAGAGGAACAAATCTATCCACGGGTAAATGGTTTTTAGTTGGCTGAAGATACTGTCCTATTGTTAAAATATCACAACCGTGATCAACCAGGTCATCCATAAGATTCAATACTTCTTCCTGTTGTTCACCGATTCCAACCATAATTCCGCTTTTAGTTTTTAATCCCTTTTCTTTAAACCATTTGATCAGGTTAAGGCTACGTTCATACTTTGCCTGTGGTCTTACGACTTTGTAAAGCCTTGGTACTGTTTCGAGGTTGTGGTTAAGTATGTCCGGGGGCTTTTTCATAATAATCTCAAAAGCTTCTTCCACTCCCCTGAAATCAGGGATAAGTATTTCTACGGTAGTATCCGGCATTTCTTCTTTAATTAGTCTTACACATTCGCTAAAGATCGAAGCTCCCCCATCATGTAATTCATCCCTGTTTACAGAAGTTATGACAACATGCCTGAGGTTTAATTCCTTTACAGAATCGGCAACTCTTCCTGGTTCATTAGTATCCAGTTCTGACGGCAGACCGACTTTAATATTACAGAAGCCGCAACTACGCGTACATGTATCTCCAAGAATCATAAAGGTTGCGGTTCTGGCATTCCAGCATTCGGCAATGTTGGGGCACTTTGCTTCTTCGCAAACAGTGTGAAGTTTTTGCCTCCGCATAAGGTTGCGAACATCTGTATAGTTATCCCCCATAGGAAGTTTAATTTTTAACCATTCAGGTCTTTTGCCTAACTGGTCAGAACTTTTTTCTTTTTCCTCTTTGTATGTTCTCTGGTATTTATTTATTACAGACATATTATCCTGACTTTAAATTGAATCTAAATCGAAATTCTCGAGCGTATCTTTCAAAAATTTTAAAAAACGTCCGCCAAGCATACCATCGACTAACCTGTGATCGAAAGAAAGAGTTAAAGAAATTATATGCCTTATGGCTATATTATCGGCTCCCTCGACTTCGACAACTACAGGTTTCTTAACAACAGCGCCGACACCGAGAATTGCAACTTCCGGCTGATTTATTATTGGTGTCCCGAATATAGTTCCAAATACTCCGTAGTTAGTTATAGTAAATGTCCCACCTGTAATATCGTCAGGTGTAAGTTTTTTATTTCTTGATCTCGATGCAAGATCACTTATTGCGTGAGCCA
>MGZZ01000128.1 GCA_001802795.1 Ignavibacteria bacterium GWC2_36_12
AAAAAATGAAAGAAGGAAGACTTTATGTATAGTCAGGTCAATTACAAAGAACCGGCTCCAATAATGAACAAGGAGAACCCTTTTGAATCTATGATGGAGCGTTTTGATACCGCGGCTAATAAGCTTGGTCTTGATGAAGGAATATATAATTATCTCAAATCGCCGGTTAAGCAAGTAATAACTTCGGTACCAATTATAATGGATGATGGAAGTATAGATGTTTTTGAAGGCTACCGGGTTATTCATAACGATATACTTGGTCCGTCAAAAGGGGGCATAAGGTACGCTCCCGACGTTTCACTTGATGAAATGAAAGCTCTTGCAGCCTGGATGACATGGAAATGTGCAATTGTAAATATACCTTTCGGTGGTGCTAAAGGTGGAATAAAGTGTGACCCCGCTAAACTCAGCCTGCACGAACTGGAAAGATTGACAAGAAGATTTACAGCTAACCTGCTTGACGTTTTTGGTCCTGAGAGAGATATTCCCGCTCCCGACATGAATACGAACGAACAGACCATGGCTTGGATAATGGATACTTATAGTATGCACTCTAAAAGAACTGTAACCGGTGTTGTTACAGGAAAGCCTATGATTCTTGGAGGTTCCCAGGGAAGAAGGGAAGCAACCGGACGCGGTGTAATGATTGTTTCGACAGCTGCATTGCAGAAGCTTGGAATTAAATCGAATGATGCTGTTGCAGTTGTACAAGGATTCGGAAATGTTGGCTCTGTTGCAGCACAATTACTTTATGAGCAGGGAGTAAAGGTTATTGGATTGAGCGATGTGAACGGGGCAATTTATAATTCCAAAGGATTTAATCTGCCGGAAGTAATAGACTATGTAGAGAAAAACAAATCTCTGGCAAAATTTCCTAATGCTGAAGTTATCTCGAATGAAGAATTACTTGAGCTTGAGTGTGATTTACTTGTCCCGGCAGCAAAGGAAGATCAGATCAGATCAAAAAATGCGGGACGCCTAAAGTGTAAGATAATAGCCGAAGGAGCTAATGGTCCGACAACTGCAAAAGCAGACCCAATATTACAGGAAAAAGGTATTCTCGTTATACCGGATATACTGGCAAATGCAGGAGGAGTTACAGTATCTTATTTTGAATGGGTGCAGGACAGGATGGGGTTTTTCTGGACCTTGAACAGGGTTAATACCAGGCTTGAGAGAATGATGCATGAAGCATTTGTGAATGTTTATAAAACTGCAGCAAAGTATGATGTACCTTTAAGAATCGGAGCTTATATTCTTGCTATTGATAAAGTTGCAAGAACTCTTAAGATACGCGGTATATATGCCTGAAATCATCAGAGGACTAAGGTACTTTACGGTTGTAATATTTTTTTTATTTGCCGATCTATATGCACAACAACCCGATACTAATCTGGATATATTTTATATAATGGTTGATTCCTCAGTTACAGATTTTATTTCTGAAGTTCCTCTACCTGAGGAATCATTTAAACTTGATTTAAACCTTGGAGAAAATTACTCGGTTTTTAATAACAAAGTGCTTGCAAAAATCTTTTCTTTTGAGAAAAAAGTTTCGAATGTAGAAAGCGACGGATCATTAAATATTAATTATGTTGTAAATAATGCTACTGTAACTTACGGTGAAATATTCAGAGACGGTTTCTTCGGGGAATATTGTTTACAAAGAAATTTATTCCTGGATGGTAGTTATGCAATTGAAGGCAGCAGTACAGTTTTTCAAGACTTCAGCTATACATATAATGACACAATAAAATTTGATGACATTCAAAATGTTGAGAACGAGTCCTTTCCATTTACAAAAGGAGAAGTACCTTCCGAACCCTTCTTATCGAGTCTCTTTGAACCAATAGTTGCAGTAGGTGCAGCGGCACTTGCTGTTATTTTGTTCTTTACTGTAAGGAGCAAATAATTTTAAATACCTTTGAAGCCTCTGGTAAAATAGTTATTATTACAACCTAAAATCTTATTTTTTATTGGATTATGAAATATTTCTTTTATGCACTTATTATTGCGGGAATCTTTGCAGGGTGTTCCTCTTCTGTTGATACAATTAACCTGCCTGCCGAAGAAAGACTGGCTTATGCTATCAAAATTTATGAAGATGAAGATTATGAAGAAGCCGTCAATGAGTTTCAGGCTATAGTGCTTCAATATCCCGGCAATGCAGTAGTTGATGATGCACAATATTATCTTGGTCAAACCAGGTTTAGGAGAGATGAGTATATACTTGCAGCTTACGAGTTCAGCAAACTTGTTAAAAACATGCCTGCAAGCGGGTTTGTACCGGATGCCCAGTTTATGCTGGCAGAATGTTATTACGAGTTATCTCCCAACTACTCGCTCGATCAGAAATATACCAGGAAAGCAGTGGAGGAATACCAGGCTTTTATAGATTTTTTCCCGTCGAATGAAAGAGTTACCGAAGCTGAAAGAAAAATAACCGAACTTAATGAGAAACTGGCTTATAAAGAATTAACAATTGCGGGGATTTATGAAAAGCTCGAATATTATACGGCAGCTTTGAATTATTATAACGATGTTGTTGAAGTATATCATGATACAAAATATGCACCTATGGCTATGTACAACAAAATAAAATTGTTGATTCAGAGAGACCAGGATTCGGAAGCCCTCACGGAAATATCAAAATTTCTCCAGCGTTATCCCGAAGATTCCAACAAAAACGAGATCCTGGAATTAAAATCCTCTCTCGAGAATAAACTGTCTGCATCCAGGTAATGCTTCAATCTAAAAAAGTAAATGAATCCCTGATTATAATGACCGAGCTGGTTTTACCGCACCATACAAATCAGCTTGGGAATTTACTTGGCGGGCAGCTGATGCACTGGATAGATATATGTGCGGCACTTTGTGCATCAAAACATAACCAGAGGATTTGTGTAACTGCATCGGTTGATAAAATAGATTTTCATCATCCAATAAAAGTCGGAGAAGCCGTTACTCTGTCAGGTTCGGTTAACAGGGTGTTTACTACTTCAATGGAGATCGGGGTGAAAGTTTATGCTGAAAATTTTAATGAAGGAAAGAGGGTGCACACAAATACGGCTTACCTTACTTTTGTTTCCGTTGATAATGAAGGTAAACCTGTTAAAGCAATTGAAGCTGTGCCGGAATCAGATGACGAAAAACGAAGATATGAAGAAGCTCTTCAGAGAAGAGAAGCAAGGCTTAAAGAAAGAATTAAACGGGGTTAAGCCGCTACTTATCTTTTTTCTCTTTTCACAAAGCGTATTTTCACAAATACCAATCAATGGTTTTTGTAAATATAATTATTATAAAGCCGACTCCGGTTTTACGAATTTCCTGACTGTAAATTTTAATAGTGACGCCTACTCCGATTTTATTTTGTTCAACCCGGCAAAAAAAGAAGTTGGAGTAATTAAAGGTGAAGAGCAGGGAATACTTAAATATAAAAAATCATTCCGGGTCCCTCTCGAAATAACATCAGTTCAGCCTTTACAAAGCAGGCGCGGTTCAGGGTATTTCTTTTCCAGCCGTAGGAAAATGCAGGCAGGTGTTTATGAATTAAATTCTAACGGTAAACCTAATCTTTTAAGATCGATTGAGTTTGATTCTTATCCCGACTATTTAAGTATTGCCGATATTGATGGAAAAGGAAGGAATGAGATACTTGTCTCCGGGAGTGCATTCAATGGTCTTTCAATAATTTACCAGGATAAAAATGAGTTGGTTGAAAAGAAAATTATTGAAGGAACTGCTTTCTCACATTCTGTTTTATGCGATCTTAATAATGATGGCTCCCCTGATATTGCTGCTTATGATATAATCAGGCGCCGGTTTGAATTTCTTTATAACAACAGTAAGGGACAGTTCAGGAAAGTTCGTTCTATTCCTTTCCCGGAAAGAATTATCAATCTTAAATCTTTTGATATAAATCTTGATTCTTATGAAGACCTGCTTTTCGCTTCGGGCAAATCATTTTATATATGGTATGGCGATTTCAGATCTTCCTACGAAAACACAAGTAAAATTGAAACCCGCTATAAAGTAGATAAATATATCATCGGAGATTTTAACAAAGACGGAAAGATAGATCTCGCTTACCTGAACTTTGAGCATTCGCTTGTTTCAGTCCTTTTTTCTAAGAACGAATTTGAGTTTTATCCTGAAATAATTTATTTGCAACGGCAAGGACTCACGGATATAACTCCATATTACAGCAGGTTTATAAACGGGATAGCGGCATTAAGCACAGATGGAAGCATTCATACAGTTACCAATTTTTCCTCATTTGCCGAAGTTGTTGATATCTCGTTAGGTGCAAAGCCAAATGCTCTTTCTTTTTTTGATAATGAAAACAACGGTATAACGGATTTCTGTTTTATAGATGAATATGATAAGAAAATAAAATTCGTTCTCAGGAACAGCGGAGGAATTCCGGCTAATTTCTTTTCATTTCAGTTACATGAGAATCACGACAGGATTATTTCTGAAAATCTAAATTCCGGGTTGAAAAATTATATTTGCTATTCTTTTGACAAAAAGCTTATCGAAATAATTAAAGCGGATTTTAACTCAAACAAAATTGAAAAGACTGCTCTATATTCCCCGGGACCCATAAAAGATTTGAAGCTAGGAAGAATAAACGACAGCGAGTATTTAATTTATATAGTTTATACAAATAACAACTCTTTATTTTTGGGTGCTTTCAGTTATAAGGATTTAAGATTTAATTTTTTTGAACAATTAATTGACACCGGGCGATTTTATGACGCCTCGATAGGAATTCGCGATGAACTGGTTGTATACTATTGGCAGAATGCAGGGCAAAATGTTTCGCTTGAAAAAAAACGTCTCGCTAACTCATCCGAAGGGAAGGAGAGTGTCATAACAATTCCCTTTATAGACAGCCTCAGAATTAATACTTATACTGGTGATTTGCTTAATATGGAAAAAGATGTTTCGATTAGTTTCTTTACATCAACTGTAAGCAATTCTGCCGTGGTTACTTCCGGCTCTTTTTCCTCTTTCATTAAAGGCAAGGAAAGCAAGGCTGGTTTTAGGATAACTTCAAAAAATAATATATTTTTTGGTGAAACAAGATTTAACGGACTTAAAAAACTTTGTGTTTATCTTCCTGAAAAGAAAGTTGTGAACAGGCTGGAATTTATTAATAAGGGAAGAAATATAGCATTCACTGAGATAGCGGATAAATCTTTTATTGGAAGTTTTTTTGTAAAAAATATGACTTCGAAAAATTATCACATAGTTTATACCAATACAGACAAAAGCTGCGTTACGATTAAAAGGATAAAAGGATGAGAGTAATTCAGATACTTATATATTTAACTTTTTTTACTGCTGTTGCATATTCACAGGAGTATAAAAAAGAGCAACTCGATTCTCTTTACAATGCTTTTATGGAAATTCATAATACACAGGATAATTCGGTTGAAAGTTCAGAAAATATTAAATGCACATTTGGAATAGTTAACCAGTTGATCAGGAACATTGACAACTACCCGGAGCAACAAAAGCAATTATTAAAAAGCCTGTTGGAGCGTCCGATCAAACAAAAAAGTATTGTAAGTCCGGAGAATAAATTTAGAATCCATTATGATTTGACTGGAAGTGAAGCCCCAAACTATAATCTTTTACTCAGTGCAGATGAAAATGCAATTCAGGTTGCCGTAGCTGCAGACTCGGCTTATAATTTCGAAGTTAATTTTTTAGGATATCCACCTCCACCGGCTGATAATGGGGACGGCGGTGATAATCTCTACGATATTTATATAACTTCGGCAATGGGAAGTTATGGATTTACGCAACCGGAAACATCTTTGGGTAATCAAAAATATACATCTTATATAGAAATTCATTATAGCTTCAAAAATTTTTATACCGAGGGTCTGGCAGCTGCGAAGGTAACTGTAGCGCATGAATTTCACCACGCAATACAAGTTGGGAATTATTCTGCGGATAAATTTGACGTTGATCCTTTTTTTTATGAAATGACTTCGACTGCGATGGAGGAATTTGTTTATGATGATGTAAATGATTATTACGCTTACATGCCTCATTATTTTAACGCTACCAATAGGATATTTAATTCTTTCAGATCGGGAACGACTGACGGATATGACATTGCTATCTGGAACATTTTTCTTCAAAATAAGTTTGGCTACGGTATAATTAAAAAACAGTGGGAATTATTACCCAACACGAGCGCATTAGCAGCAATTCAATCAAGCCTTACAGATGAGAATACTTCCTTCGGTCAGGAGCTAAATGAATTCGGGATATGGACATTTTTCACTAAATACCGTGCAATGCCCGGAAAGTATTTTGAAGAGGCTGCAGATTATCCGCTTGTTCGATTGTCTATAACAGGTTATACCCCAAATAGTCCTGTGTCAATTACTAACATAAAAGCTACATCAAATAATTTTTTAGCTTTTATTAATTCTTCTGTTACGCCGAGGGATACTTTGGTAGTGATCATTACAAACTCGGATTATGCAACTGCAATTGACAGCGCTTCCAAGAATTTTAATTTTGAATATACGCTTGCATCAGATTCGAGTGAAGGAAGTGTGATGCTGACAAATAATTATTTTGCCAAGTTTAGTGTTGACCAACCGAATTTCTGGTCGGTTTCAGAAGTATTGAATAACCAGGTCGTACGACAAAATGGAACTATAATCATAATAATTCCCGCAAGCGAAGAGTTATTCGCTTATCCTAATCCTTTCTATTACAATAAAATTTATAACAACGATTGTAACTGTATTAAAATTGCCGCCGATTCGAAAGGAGAAGCCGATGCGAATTTTAATGTCTACACGCCTGCAATGGAACTGGTTTACTCGGCAACAATTCCTTTTGATATAACGGGAAAAATTCTTAAGTGGGATATAAGAAAAGTTCTAAATACAAAACTTGCATCCGGCGTGTACATATATGTTACTAAAATCGGGAGTGAAACTTCAGCAGGCAAACTGGTAATTTTTAATGAGTGAATATTCTCTCGTTGCTGAATCCGTTAACAAAACTTTTGGCAGAAGATTAATCTTCAGAGATATAAATTTTAAATTAAACTCCTCAACAATTTTTGGAATTTCCGGTCCCAACGGTTCAGGTAAATCTACTCTTGTAAAAATAATCGCAAATATAATTTCCCCTTCATCTGGTAAGCTTGTTCATAGCATTAACGGAACAGAAATAAAACCGGAAAAGCTTCACAATTATATCGGACTTGTTTCACCTTATCTTGTTTTGTATGATGAATTCACAGCTTATGAAAATCTTAACTACTTTTCCGAAATAAGGGGAATTTCTTTTGATAAAGAAAAAGTTGATGAGCTGTTAAATAAATTTCTTCTCTTTAATCGCAAAGATGATCTTGTAAAAACATATTCATCGGGAATGAAACAGAGATTGAAATTCATTTTTGCTTTAATGCACTCGCCGCAATTAATAATTTTAGATGAACCGACTTCGAATTTAGATGATGAAGGAAAGGAAGTCGTTTACCAACTTGTAAAAGAAGAAGGAAGCAGGAATGTAGTGATCGTAGCTTCGAATGAGAAAACCGATTTAAATTTGTGTACTAACAAAATAGATTTGAACGATTACAAAGTATGAAAAAATCCAATAGAACACAGATGACACCGATAACACGGATTCGCACTGGTTTTAAATCCGTACAAATCTGTGTGATCCGTGTAATCAGTGTTCTATAAAGAAAATGAAATCATTAGCATTATTTAAAAAAGACTTAAACTCCGAACTGCGAACACGCTATGCTATTAATGCACTTGCGATGTTCATTATTGTAACTTTGAGCATAATTCTTTTTTCAATTGGTAATGAAAGAATAAGTCAAAGCTTAACAGGTGGCTTATTCTGGGTTGTAATATTCTTTACTTCTATGTCGGGCTTATCGAGAGTATTTGTTAGTGAGGAAGAGAGGGGAACTTCACTTACACTTCAATTAATTGCAGCACCATCGACTGTATTTTCAGGGAAGCTTCTTTTTAATCTCATTTTGGTTTTTGCAATGAATACCATAATTGCCATTCTTTATTCCGCTCTTTTTGAAGCTTTTGTTCTTAGGAATTTTGCTCTTTTTTTGGTTTCATTCATACTTGGGAATATTGGGTTAGCCTTTGCATCAACTATAATTGCAGCTATTATTTCGAAAGCGGGTGCAAAAGGAACCTTGTATCCCGTGCTCTCTTTTCCGATCTTACTGCCTTTAATATTAACCTCCGTACAGTTAACTTTATTTGCAATGAATGGCACAAGCTTTGAAACCGCTAAGTTTGAATTAGCAATTGTTGTGTGTTATGATGTTATTATACTTACTGTATCCTATATGCTTTTCGATTTTATCTGGAAAGAATAGTAATTTTAAGCACTTAATCCATTAGTAATTAAATGATCTGGAAAATATTTTTATTTCTGCTTCTCTGCTTTGTCTCAATAGCTGGAATATCGTTTCCCATTGTAGAGAATCCCCAGGCGTGGTATGAATTTCCTTTTATAAAAGGACTTGAAGAAAATGCAAAAATAATTTTCTTTCATGTTCCTACTGCCTGGCTTACAGTAATTGCTTTTCTTATGACGGCTGTTTACAGCGTTCAATATTTAAGAAAGAAAAATCTCGATGACGATGCAAAATCTTATGCGGCTGCACAATTAGGAATTATATTCTGCATTCTTGCTACTGTTACTGGTGCAGTGTGGGCCAAATTTGCATGGGGTTCTTTCTGGAGCTGGGACCCAAGGCAAACAAGTATATTTGTATTGCTCTTAATTTACGGAGCCTGGTTTGCATTAAGGTCCTCGATTGAATCTGAAGAAAAGCGCGCAACGCTTTCTTCGGTTTATGCAATTATAGCTTTTGTAACAGTTCCGTTTTTTATTTTTATAATGCCGAGGATAATGACCGGACTACATCCCGGTTCTGCAGATGACACAAACGCAGGTCCCGTAATTAATTTTAAGATGAATGGAAATATGCAATTGATTTTCTTTTTATCGTTGATCGGGTTTACAATACTTTACTTCTGGATGTGGAGGCTTGGTTACAAATCAATTATTTACAGGGATAAACTTAACAGACAACTTATAATCCCGACAAGGTCGGGACAGGGAGGTTAATTTGGAATTTTTACAGGAGAATGCGATCTACATTGTAATGATTATTGTTTTAATTGTCTGGGCTGGCGTTTTCCTTTATTTGTGGAACTTAGACAAAAGACTTAAGAATATTGAAAAAGAAGTTGGAGATAAAAAATGAAGAACAAATATGTTTTTGGTGGATTTATTATTGTAGTCTTTCTCGGTTTACTTGGATATCTTTTAACTCAAAGCAATATTAAATACGAGGAAGATTTTACCAAAGTAAAAGAAGAAACAAAAATGGTAAAAGCAACGGGTCAGTGGGTTAAAGAAAAATATTATGAAATAAATAAAAAGGATAAAACGTTCAGCTTTTACCTTGCAGATGCAAAAGGCGTTGAAATGAAAGTCTTGTATAACGGAACAATACCGAATAATTTTGAATCTGCAGTGAGTGTTGTTGTAACCGGAGAATACCGCAATGGATATTTTCATGCAAAAGATATTCTAACTAAATGCCCGAGCAAGTATGAAGAGCAATATGAAGAGGAAAAGACAAAAACCTCCAGCATTTAGCAAAGTGCATAGAGCAGGGGGCATAGTGAATGAGTAAATTTAGATTTCAGGATTTGGAAATATGGTTAATAGCTACTGAAATATCAGGTATGAAGAACAATATGAAGAGCAAAAGGTTAAAACGTCCGGAATCTGATGGATGATGTGTGATGGTTGATGGAAGATGGATGAGTTTGACTTTTGATATAAACAATTGAATGACGGCGTAGCTTAATGACAATAAATGACTGATAGTGTTGAGAAAATAAATCGTAAATCTGTAATCGTAAATCATAATTAAGCAGTAAGTAACGAGGAATAAATGATAGGAAGTATAGTTTTAACAATAGCGTTGGCTTGCAGTATTTTTACGATGGTGATGTATTTTCTTAGTTACAGGGGATATAGAAATACACTTAACTATGGGCGGATCGGTTACCATGTAATGGCGATGCTTGTAATTGTTGCATCAACATTGTTGTGGCATGCAATTCTTACTCATTCCTACGAATACAAATATGTTTACAGCTACAGCCAGGATTCACTAAAGACGGGATTTCTTATTGCCTCTTTCTGGGGAGGACAGGAAGGAAGTTTTATGCTTTGGCTGCTTCTTACTTCGATAGTAGGAATTATTCTGCAGTCTTATACATCAAAGAGAGGCGATCTTGAACAAAGAACGATGACTATATTTACTCTTGCCACAACATTTTTGTTGATAATGGTTTCGCCATTGTTCAAAAATCCATTTGCTTACATCTGGGAAGAGCCGATTTTCTTAAATATAAAAACAATTAACCAGGCTATGCTTGGAATGCCTTTGCTACAGAATTTTATTTTTAGCGATAATTCAAGCGGAGAAAGTTTCGTAAAAATGAGCAGTGAACTTTATACTGTTCTTTCTTCAGCAGGTATCTCGGTTCATAATTTTATAATTGACGGGAAGGGTCTTAATCCACAACTTCTGAATTTCTGGATGCAGATACATCCGCCAATTCTCTTTACAGGTTTTTCAATGTCGACAGTTCCTTTTTCATTTGCAATTGCGGCGATGCTTAAAAATGATTACAAGGATTGGATAAAGCAGGCATTTCCCTGGGTTCTTGCCGGTGCGGGAATACTTGGTCTCGGCATTATGCTCGGCGGTTACTGGGCTTACGAAATGCTCGGATGGGGCGGTTACTGGGCATGGGATCCTGTTGAAAATTCAAGTTTGATTCCATGGCTTGTTGGTGTTGCATCAATTCATACTTTACTGGTTCAGAGAAGAAGCCAGGCAAAAGGCGGTATCGGCAGGTATGCGAAAACAAATTTAATCCTCTGCTTGATGACTTACATCCTTGTTCTTTACAGCACTTTTTTAACAAGAAGCGGAGTTCTTGGAGATGCCTCCGTTCATTCTTTTGTTGACCCGGGAATGGTAGTATATCTCTTTCTGGTAATCTTTATAGGAACTTTTATTATTCTCGGTTTCGGTATGTTGATTTACAGGTGGAAAACCTTGACTGAAGAAACTCCCACCGATGAGGGATTGCTTTCACGTGATCTTGCATTATTTACTGCTGCAATTGTTTTAAGTGCTTCAGCTATTATAGTACTTGTAGGAACATCAGCCCCTTTGTTCGGTCATGCGGTTGATACTTTTTTTTACAACGAAATGCATGCACCCCTTGCGATAATAATCGGGTTATTAAATGGTCTCAGCCTTCTTCTTAAATGGAAAACAACAAAGAAGGAGGAGATTATTAAAAAATCTGTGTTCTCTGTTGCGGCATCCATCATTCTTGCAATCCTTATTGTATTGTTTGGCGGTATAACGGATATAATGATGATCATACTTGCATTCTCGGCTGCATTTTCTTTCTTTGTAAATGCTGAAATTGCTGTTAAAATTGTTCGTGGAAACATGAAAATGCTAGGTGCTTACGTTGCACATATCGGGATTGCCTTGTTCATTCTCGGTGTAATAGGTTCCGCTGCCTACAGTACAGAGGAAGATATTGATCTTGTAAAGAACGAGCCTAAAGAGGCATTCGGTTACCAATTGGTTTTTACCGGCTTCCAGCCGATAGAAAATAATACTAAGTATGCTTTCAATATTGATATTAAAAAAGGAGACAAAGTTTATTCAGTTTCTCCTGTAATGTACATAAGTGAATTTAATAATGGTTTGATGAGAGAGCCCGCTATTCTTACCACGCTTACAAGAGATATTTATGTCTCTCCACTGGGATATGAAGACCAATCTCAATCCCAGGTTCAGGGAGAAACTGTAAACCTGGAACTTGGTGATTCAAAGGAAATTGACGGTGTAAAAATTGAATATAAAGATTTTGACAAGCCCGAAATGAGTGTAATGATGGGCGGAGGTGATTTCCAAATGGGGACCAAATTAGTCATTACTAAAGATGGTAAGTCATACAACGCCGAACCTTTAATTAAAAAGGAAGGTAAAGATTTTAAATACATTCCGGATCAGGTAGAAGCGGTAAATTTTAAAATTGAGTTAAAAAAAATTGATCCGGTAACTCAGCAGGCAGAGTTTGTTGTATCTAAGATTGCCGGAGATAATTCTTCTGAACAACCCAGGGAAGTTCTCTCTGTATCTGCAAGCATCAAACCTTTTATAAGTTTTGTCTGGGTCGGAGTTGTTATTATGGTTTTCGGTTTCTTTGTTGCAGTTGCAAGAAGGTTACCCGAATCTCTTAAAAGAAATTAATTTCTACATTATATTTTTGTTAATGGTGCCCGATTTGTTCGGGCATTTTATTTTAAAGTTTACGGCATTGCCACTATTGCCAACAGTTGAAATCCTTAACTTTGAAAACAGATCCTGAAAGATCTTGAGTCTAATGGAGAAATATTTTTTTCCAAAATAAGACAACACTCCGGTAAAAATTACCATAATACTTTTCTTTTTTTTGACATTCTGTTAGAGACAATCCAAGTAAAGTCTCAACAGATTTTAACTGGTAATCATGAATGAAGTAGTGAAGTAAATATGTAATATTTGATTTAAGAATAGGCATCCAGCTTAATTTTTGGCACATATATAAAGCTTTGAAATGGCACTGAAAATGAAGTATTGGGGGTGCTGTCCCATTATCTTGTGATAAGAAAAGAGTAAGAGACAGGCAGGAATTAAGAATATTATTATTAAAGATCGCTAAAGTGGAGGCAGAATGGAGCTTCGAAAAATTGCTTTTCTTGAAACATATACCCTCGAAAACGATGCAGGTATAATGGGTGCAATACTGGTAACGGATGCAGAAACAAAACCATTGGAGTTTAGAGTTACTGCGCCAATTAAGCCCACAAATTTTCAAAAGACTCTTTATGGAGATGTTCTTTTAGAACACGTTCTAACCGAACTGGTTTCAGTTCCTCTTTTAAATGCTATTAATGAAGAGATTGATCTTATTCTTGTGAGAGATTCTTTGTTTATGGGCGCAAATGAGAAACAGGGAATTAGAGTTGTTAGAGTTTTAAATGAAGATGAAGGACGTCAAAGAACTGATAAGTCGGTTCAGGAGCTTGCTTCTTCAAACGGAAGCCCCAAGCTATTTGTTGAAACATCAAAGAAATTTGAACCGGAGTTGGCTGAAATAAAAACGAAATTAAGTCCAATTGCCGAGCACAGAAATCTTATAGAACCGTTTGACAGACTTAAAGCTGCTTGCGAGCAAGTGCATCTTCAAAAGACAGGCGAATAAGTCTCTCCCACGGGACGGATAAAGTGAATGTACAAACTAATCAGGAAAAAGCTTGCAAAGTCTGTTTCAAACATTCAGGCTTCCGAAGATTTTGAGTGGAGGAAATGGCTCAAAGAACCTTCACTGCAGGAAGAAAAAATCGAAGGCTTTGTAGCTTCCCTCGAAGACACAGATCATCTGAACCAGTGGTTGGAAAAACCATCTTATGAGAAAAGACAAGTCATTCTTCAGGAAGTTGTTGTACTACCCGAGCTAAAAGATTTTTCTTCAAGAAAAACAAAGACTAATTTAGTTTTTTTTGGATTCGGTTCTCCCGATGTAAAAAAATTTAAGCCTGAAGAATACGAGACTGACTACAAACATAAACCTCAAGAAATAAAATTCCGCAATAAATCTATAAATGTTAAAAGTATAGATTGCGAAATTCCCAACTCAATGTTTAAGAACCAACCGTGGGAATTAAAACCTGAAATAATTAAGATTGATCTGCTAAATGCGGATATGTTTTCAATTGAAAAGAACAGGGATAATATTATAAACGTCGAACTTGCTGCAATTGCTGTCCCGCCTAAAATTTATAAGGACAAAATTCTCAGTTTGAGTAAGATTAAACAAACGAGGATTTATTTTCTTAAGAATATAAATGTAAAACAGGCTAAACTTTTAGGAAACTTAGCAAATATTTTTGTTCAGCCTGATGTATTTGAATCTAATTTAAATATTCTGGGTATGAAACAGGAAACAATAGAAGAACAAATCCCGGAAGCAGATTCTATTGAAGATACCGTATCCAATATAAATATTGTAGAGAAAATATCTTCAATTGAAGAAGTTTATGTTGAAACAGAGCAGGTACCAAATGTAAATATAATAGATGAGTTAGCAATTAATAATGAGGAACAATCTGAAGATAATATCGAGCAGGAGAATGAAGATGATATTAATTATGAAAATGTTTTCGAATCTCTTTATAATTTTCAGAAAGAGGGAGCCGAATTCCTTTTAGAACATAAACGTGCATTATTATCAGACGAGCTTGGGCTTGGAAAAACGGTTCAGGCGGTTTCTACATTAAAAAATTTATTTGAAAGCGGTAGGATTAAATCCGCCTTAATTATTTGCACATCTGATCGAATAGGTAGTGTGGGAAGACTTGAAGGTCACGTAGATGGCTGGATTGGGCATCTTCACAAAAGAGTCCCTGAACTTAATGTTGTTCATCTGAGTGGAAGTATACAGGAAAGAAAAAAGAAATGGCAAAGTGCCCCGGATATTTTAATATCTACTTATGATAATTTCTTTTTTGATATAGTAGAGAATGTAGCCGGCTCAAAAGAACTAAAACATTTTA
>MGZZ01000129.1 GCA_001802795.1 Ignavibacteria bacterium GWC2_36_12
TGTAACAGGCTCTTTTTTATTTTAATAACTTAAAAACAATCGCAATCCACTCATCCATACTTTCTTTTTCTATAAATGTGAAATTCAACCTGCCATAATAATCTACCATGTCTGCTTCATCTTCAACAAGTAAACCTGAAAGAATTAATAAACCATTCTTTTTCAATTTAGATTTCAAATCGTGAGCAATATCAAGAAGAATATTCTTTTGAATGTTTGCAAGAATAATATCAAATTCATTTTCACTAATATCTTTTATTTCTCCCGTTTTGACTTCAAGTTTATTCCGAACATTATTAATACGGCTATTCTCTATTCCGTTTTCAAAACATAATTCATCATTATCAATCGCTACGGCTTTGTAGGCTCCAAGTTTAACAGATGCAATTGAAAGAACAGCCGTACCGGAACCAACATCAAGAATTTTCATTCCCGGCTTAACATAATTTTCTATTAATTTTAGCATTAACTTAGTTGTTTGGTGCTCGCCGGTACCAAAGGACATTTTCGGATCGATAGTAATCACAATCTCATTTGAGCTTGAAATGTATTCTTTGTAAGAAGGCTTGATCACTATTCTTTCTGTAACTTTTATAATATTAAGATTTTTCTCCCAATCTTCATTCCAGTTTTTATTTTCTAGTTCATATTCTTCAACTGAAAATTCGTCGATTACTTTTTCATCAATTAATCTTTTAAGAAGAGTTTCTATTTCCTTTTTGAAGAGATTGTGTTCAGGAGAAAAGACTTTAATAAAATCACTTTCTTCAGTAAGACCTGAAATGCTCAATTCCCACAAGAGTCCGCTGATTATTTCAGGAACGAAAGGATTCGTCCTGATATGAAATTCTTTATAAGTCTTATTCATTTAAAACTTTGAGATGGGCATAGACAGAAGCAGAAAGTGCATCGAGATTATATCCTCCTTCAAGCACAGAAATAATTTTAATATTTTTCTTATCGGCAAAATCCTTAACGACTTTCGTCATTTCAGTAAAATCTTTTTCTGTCAATTCCATATTTGCCAAAGGGTCATCCTTATGTGCATCAAACCCGGCAGAAATAAAAAGCAGCCAGGGATCATAATCATTTAACACTTTTGTAATTTTATTATTAAAAATCTCCAGATAAGTTTTCCCTGTTGTACCCGCGGGTAAAGGAAAATTTAAAGTATAACCACTCCCTTCCCCGTTTCCCCTCTCCCCTTCCGCTCCTGTTCCCGGGTAAAAAGGATAGTGATGCAGACTTATAAAATAAACCCGCGATGAATTATAAAATATCTCCTGTGTACCGTTGCCGTGATGAACGTCCCAATCAACAATAGCTATTCGATCAAGATTATATTTATCCAAAGCATATTTGGCACCGATAGCAATGTTATTAAAAATACAAAAACCCATAGGCTTGCTGCTTTCTGCATGATGTCCCGGTGGTCTCATTAAAGAAAAAATAGAGTTATAAGAATTATCCATCACCAGATCAACAGCTTTAATAACCGAGCCGGCAGAAAGAAGAGCCGGAACTAATGAATCTTTAACTACATACGTATCTCCCCCATCGAGCAAAGTTTTCCCCCCTTTAATTGAATCAACGACAAAATCAAGATGAGCCGACGAATGCACCGCTAATATATTTTCTCTGCTTGCTTCAACTGGTTTTATCAAATCAACATTTTCAAAAAACTTTTTCTCTTTTAAGAAATCAATCACAGAAGAAATTCTTTCAGGTCTTTCGGCATGCGAGAAAGGTGGCTTGTGCTTAATGTGCAATTCATCATAAATAACGGCAAGATTTTTCATAATTAATACTCAACAAGAATCTTACAAATTTCATCCTGGAAATTTCTTGCAGTAGAAGTTCCCCTCGCAAAATTTTCTATTAAAATTGAAAATGCTATAAGTCTACCGCTTTGTGAAGTAATATAACCGGAAAGAGCACTAACCCCGGTGATCGTTCCTGTTTTTGCTTTCACATTATTTTCTGCAGAAGTTCCATTCATTCTTTTTGCAAGAGTACCATCAACACCCGCTATAGGAAATGATTCCACAAGAACTTTATATAAACCCGGCTCTGAGTAATACATGTATTTTAATACTTCCAGAATTAATTCTGCCGAGACCAGGTTATAATGTGATAACCCCGATCCGTCAACAAGATTGTATTTTTCCGGACTCATTCCAATCAAAGAAATAAAGTTGTTTATAACTTTTATCCCGTTCTTAGCAGTAGCAGGCTTACCGTAATATTTTTCTGCCAATGCATAAAGAACCATTTCTGCGATAAGGTTTATGCTTTTTTTGTCTAGAGGTATAATAATCTCTGCAAAAGGTCTTGATATCGTTCTTAAATATATTGCATCATAAGGAAGCCAGAAATTATCCGATTTACCTTCCACTTTAATTCCTTTTCTCTGGAGTGTTTCTTTAAAAAGGGTAAGAAAATATAAATCGGGTCTGAAAACATTAAGGCTCTGCGGTTCTTCATCACCGGTTATCATTCTTCCCTTTTTCACTTTACCTTTTGCAACAACAGTATTTTTTTTATTCATCCAGTCTCTTGTTATACTGTAGGAATTGTCTTCATCAGGAGAAACTGTCACAGCTTCATTGTAAACATTAAAATATTTTGAATAAGGATTAAGAATAATCTGTGCCTTTCTCCCCGGCTCCGTTCCTAACAAAAATACTTCAACGGAATTATAATTAATATTAAGCGATGATAAATATGGAGAATCAGTTGAAGGATCATCGTCCCACATCCATCCTTCACCCCAATACATTGTGTCCATTCTAGAAACGTCGGCAAATATATTGCCCTTTATTTTTTTTATCCCGAGAGAATCTATCGCATCAATAAAGTAATCAAGATCCTGGATGGAAAATGCGGGATCAAAACCACCGACCACATAAAGGTCTCCATCAAGAACACCATCATCTATATCACCTTTATAATAGAATGTAGTTTCAAAATTGTAATCGGGACCCAGAAAAACCAATCCCGCTGCCGATGTTAATATTTTCATATTAGAGGCAGGATGCAGAAGATACCTGTTATTCTTCTGGTAGATTATCTCTTTCCCGGTTAAATCGTAAACATCAACTGCAGCTAAAGTCGATTCAAAAAAACTATTGGACAAAATTTTATCCAGTTTCTCCTGGATGGATGATTGTGGGAATACCTGCCAGAAAGCAGGGAGATAAAAAAGAATAAATAAAATGCAGGCTATTAAATTAATTTTCATTTAAAGAAATAATGCAGCATGAATGCTTGGCTGCATGGTTGCATGCAATCATGCATTCATACTTATTTAATTAGAAATACTCTCTAACTCTGAATTCCGCACCAATCTTATTTTCAACAATTTCTTTTGCTTTTTCAATTTCAATCTCATCGAAAGAAACCACCGTCATTACAACTTTTTCAGCATATTGTTTTGCACTCTTTGCAAAGCTTATCATCTCGTTAAACATTCTTTTTTCAACTCTCATTATCTCGGCATACTTTGAAGCATCAGCAGCATTCATGCTGACTGAAACCACATCAATAGTTCCTTTCAATTCGGGAGTAATATCTCTTTTATTAATAAAACTGCCATGCCCGTCAGTATCAAGCCTTGTTTTTCCACCATTCTGTTTTACATACTTTGCAACGGCTTTAACAACATCCCACCTTATTGTCGGCTCGCCGTAACCGCAAAAAACTATTTCACCGTATTTCTTAGGATCACCGATTTCTTCAATATATTTTTCTGCTGGAGGCTCTTCATCTTTACTCATCTTAAGATTATAGCCTTCAAGAATCGCATCCCCTTTCCTGTTGCAAAATACGCAATCGGCATTACACCTATTTGTAATATTTATATATAAATTATTTCCAAGCAAGTACGTATAATTAGTTTTCTGCAGGCTTCCTATTCCAAATAAGCGGAAAGCATTTATAGAAGTAATTCTTGCAACTTCCTCAACGGGCATCTTATGAAGCTCTGCTATTTTTTCTACAACAAGCTTTACATAAGAAGGTTCATTCCTTTTTCCACGGTAAGGAACAGGGGTCATAAAAGGAGAATCTGTTTCAAGTAAAAGATGATGCAACCTGATGTTTGAAACTATGTCGCGAAGTGAATCGGCTTTCTTAAAAGTAATGTTACCGGTAAATGAAACAAAATATTTCATTCTTATCAGGTCCCTGGCATCCGGCAAAGACCCATTAAAGCAATGGAATTGCCCGCGCAAACCGCTGTTGCAATATTCTTTTACTATTCTCATAACATCTTCATCCGACTCCCTGTTATGAACTACTATCGGCAAGTCCATTTTTAATGCTAATTCGATCTGTGCTCTGAAAGCTTCAACCTGTTTTTCTTTTGGAGAGAAATCATAATAATAATCGAGTCCTATTTCTCCTATTGCAACTACTTTACCGTGCTGAGCTAAGTCTTCAATAATTTTCAGATTATCGTTCGTCCATTCTTTTGTTTCATGCGGATGAACTCCGACTTCAGCATAAACCATTTCATATTTATCTGCAAGAACAAGAGTTTGTTTTGCAGTCTCGATATCAGTAGCAGGAACAATAATATAATCCACCCCGGAAGATTTTGCTCTTTCAATTACTTCGTCAATATCTTCCGCAAAATTCGGATAAAATAAATGTGAGTGTGTGTCTATAAACATCCGGTTTTCATCCCGTAAATATTTTTTACTATTTATTACTCAGTTTGTTTAGAAGATTACTTAACTTTATTCAACTTTACCAATTAAGAAATATTCTTCTCCAAGTTCATTTGCAATTTTCAGCGCGGCATCCTGCTGATTCTTACCAATAACAGCTATCAAACCAACACCAAGATTAAAGACCTTTCTCATTTCATCATCTGTAATGCTTCCGGTTTTTTGAATGAGTCTAAATATTGCGGGTACTTCCCAGTTATCCCAGGAAATATTTAACCGTAGACCTTCAGGAAGAATCCTGGTTGTGTTTCCAACAATTCCACCACCGGTTATGTGGGCAAAACCTTTTACTTCAATTTTTTCTTTTAAAGTGTTTATAAGTTTAAGATATGATTTATGCACTTTTAACAGATCTTCACTTAAGGTTGAATTTAAACCAGGTATTTTTTCATTGAGCTTGAATTTTTCAAACAGAACTTTTCTAGCCAGGGAATAGCCGTTCGTATGAAGTCCGTTTGATTTGAAACCCAGAAGTAGATCGCCTTTTATAATAGTTTTACCATCAATGATTTTTCCCTTATCAACAATTCCCACAATAGTTCCCGATATATCATATTCTTTTTCATCATAAAGCCCGGGCATTTCCGCAGTTTCACCACCAATCAATGCACATCCATTTTCTTTGCAAGCAATTGAAAATCCTTCAATAATATTAGCAGCCACATCAGGATTAAGTTTACCAAAGGCAAGATAATCCATGAAGAAGAGTGGAAGAGCGCCGCAAACCGCAATATCATTAACACAATGATTAACGAGATCCTGTCCTACAGTATTATGGGTGTTTGTAGCAAAAGCAATTTTAAGTTTGGTTCCAACCCCGTCAACGCTCGATACTAAAACCGGTTCCGAATATCCTGAAAGATCAGGTCTATAGAAAGCACCAAATAACCCTATGTCTGAAAGTACATTTTTATTAAAAGTTGACTTTGCAAAATTTTTTATCCTCTTTACAATCGCATCTCCCGCTTCAATATCAACTCCAGCCGACTTATAAGTATTTTTCAAACTCGGGCTCCTTTATAAATTAATTTTTAGCATTATAAAAATTAGTATTTAATGAAACTTTAAACAAAGTAGAGACTATTCAATAAGTCACTTAGTCTGCTTAATGATGGTGTCACATTGATTGTCAAATGACAAATAAACTATACGGTTTTATAGCCTGAGATTAATCCTTTTTCTCTCACTTCTGAAAATAAAAAAAATTTTTTCTCTGGTTGTAGAAATTTCAATCAAACCAAATCTTTACTTTCAATCGATGTTAACAACATTTAGTGAATAAAGAAATCGGAACAATTTTTGACAAAAGTAAATAAACAATTTAGTGATTAAAGAGGAATAATAGGAAAAATATAGTTCGTTTACTGTTCTTTATAATTATTATTTCAATTTTCTTATGTTCAAAAAGCAAAAAATTAATAGTGAAACTTTGGCTCCTCCCAGACTGGGAACTTCAGGCTTTACAAGAAATTCAGTTTCATCCGGTTTGAACGTAGTACCCAACCAAACCTACGTTTATCTCTCCGCAAGGAATATTGGTAATGACGAACCAATTAACTCTGCCACCTTTACCTTAACCTCTCAGCCCGCATCTCCTACAGCGGGTCTGGAGGTATTAACTGACCCTACCTGGGTGCAGTTCAAACCGGACGTTATTGGACTTGGTAACTTTGGAGCTACAGCAGAACAGTTTCCTAAATGTATTGCAACACAAAAATTTTCGGATCTTATGGGGTTGATCTGTCGTCAGGAATATACTTCTACTCCTTTGAAGCAAATGCGGTTGATGGATCAAACTCGTTCAGACAGACGAAGAAGATGATATTCCTCAAATAACTCTGATCATCTTTTCGCATCCCACAAACCCGGTTCTATTCTCAGGACCGGGTTTTCTATTTATTCTTTTCTTAAGAAACTATATCAGATTTTACCCTATAAACCTTAATAAAACAAAGCCTTGTACTAAATACGGTGTCTAATTTTTGGAAGAAATTTTAGTATATTTATAACCTAAAATCAGAAATTACAATGTATCGCGAACTAAACGAACGGGAAAAAAATATACTCAGACATATTATCCAGCAGTTCATATTAACTGCTTCTCCTGTTGGTTCCCGTAATATTACAAAAAAATATGAAATTGGTCTTTCACCTGCTACGGTAAGAAATATTATGTCCGATTTAGAAGATGAAGGTTATGTAGATCATCCACACACATCAGCCGGAAGAGTACCTACAGATAAAGGTTACAGGTTTTATGTCGATTCATTAATTGATATTCAGGATATAAAAAGTTCTGAAAAGGCTTTCATTAAAGAGAAACTTGTGGAAAGTTATGAAGCGGATGAACTCTTGAAAATAACTTCAGTTTTACTAAGCAAAATAACTCATCAGCTTGCCTGTGTAACTTACCCTAAGCTCGAATCAGGAGTTCTTGAAAAGTTACAATTAGTATCTCTTTCTTCTACAAGACTGCTTGTTGTAATAAGTATTAAATCAGGATTGGTGAAAACCATTACTTTAGAATTATCAACTGAGATCGAGGCTTCGAAGATTGAGCCAATTCAAAATTTACTTAATGAAAGACTTTCGGGGTTAACGCTTAATGAAATAAGAAAAACTTTTAACGAAAGATTACATGATTTAATTGATGTTGATAAGACTTCCATAGTCAGACTTTTCTATGATTCAGTTGACAAGATTTTCAAAGATGTATGGCAAAAAGATAATCTTGTTATCTCCGGGGCTAAGAATGTTATCAGGCAGCCTGAGTTTGAAGATCCGGAAAGGTTTCAGAGTATAATAGAACTAATAGAAGATAAAGATATAATTGTTCACATTCTTGAAAAATCCGGGGAAACAATTCCCAACCATGTTTTTGTTTCAATTGGGAGTGAGAATGAAGATGAGAAACTTAATGACTATAGCTTTATCTCCAAAGAATACAAGCTCGGTGAAACTAACGGTACTGTTGGAATTATTGGCCCCAAAAGAATGGAGTACTCAAAAATAATTGCAATTATAGATTATATGTCAAAAATGCTTTCTGAAATATTAACAAGCCCAAACGTTAAATAAGGAGTAATAACTAATGGATTCTAATGACAGGAAAAAGAAACATATGAAAGATGAAAAGCAACCTGAAGAATTAAAAAAAGAAGAAACTGAAGAAATAAAAAGTGATGAAAGAATATCTTTGCCTTCAGAAGAGGAATTTTCGGATGAAAATAAAAAGCTCATCGAATTAGAAAAACAAGTTGCAGAACTAACGGATAAATTTCTTAGAAAAGCAGCAGAATTTGAAAACTATAAAAGACGAACCGAAAACGATCAGCTAAACCTGATTAAGTACGCTGCCGAATCTTTTATAATTAAGCTCTTACCTGTAATTGATGATTTTGAAAGATCACTCGAACACATTGATACTGCAAAGAATAATGATGCACTTAAAGAAGGCATAAAATTAGTCTATGATAAATTAATAAAAGTACTGGATGACCAGGGAGTGAAGAAAATTGAATCGGTTGGTAAACCTTTTGATGTTCACTATCATGAAGCTCTTATGCAAAAGAAAGCCGACAAAGTTGAGCCGCACACTGTACTTGAGGAATTAGAAAAAGGATATCTATATAAAGATAGGGTGATAAGGCATACTAAAGTTATAGTAAGTGAGGATTCTTCGGAAGAATCTGTTGGTACGGAAAAAAACGAGGAAGAAAATATTAATAAAAAGAATACTAACGAAGAATAAACTTTATGGCTTCTAAAAGAGATTATTATGAAGTGCTCGGCGTTGACAGGAATGCTACTAAAGAAGATATCAGGAAAGCATACAGAAAGATGGCTATGCAATACCATCCCGACAGAAATCCGAATGACAAATCCGCAGAAGAAAAATTTAAAGAAGCCGCCGAAGCTTACGAGGTATTAAATAATGACGAGAAGAAAGCACGTTATGATAGGTTTGGACACGAAGGTGTTAGAACCGGATTTGGCTCACAAGGATTTACCGATATAAATGATATATTCTCCCACTTTGCCGATATTTTTAGCGGTGGTTCAATATTCGACGATATTTTTGGTTCAGGACAAAGATCAGGCAGAAGACGCACAGGCGGAACTCCAGGCTCTGATCTAAAAGTTACTCTTAAATTAACTCTCGAAGAAATTTCAGAAGGAATTTCCAAAAAAATAAAAATAAAAAAATTTATAAGATGCGACGAATGTAATGGTTCAGGAGCTGAGGGCGGTTCATCAACAAAAACATGTCCTGTTTGCCATGGTTCGGGTGAAGTAAAAACCGTTTCAAGATCGGTTTTCGGACAGTTTGTAAATATTCAAACTTGCAACAACTGCAACGGGGAAGGCGTTGTTGTTGACACCCCCTGCAGAAAATGCCGCGGAGATGGAAGGATACAAGATGAAATTACAGTAAAAATTGACGTCCCGGCAGGTGTGTATGAAGGTAGTTATATGACACTGCGGGGCGAAGGCAACT
Source organism: Ignavibacteria bacterium GWC2_36_12 (assembly GCA_001802795.1). Lineage (GTDB taxonomy): Bacteria > Bacteroidota > Ignavibacteria > Ignavibacteriales > Ignavibacteriaceae > RBG-16-34-14. The sequence goes on from MGZZ01000129.1 coordinate 9,229, forward strand.
CAGGGCGAAAAGGTGGTTCTGCAGGCGACCTGTTAGTTATGTTTCAGGAATTACCCCATGAGTATTTTGTACGAAACGGCGATGATATTTTATATGAACTGTTTATTAGTTATCCTGATGCAGTACTTGGAACTGAAGTGGAAGTTCCTACTTTCAAGGGTAAAGCCAAGCTTAAGATTGAACCCGGTACCCAGCCTGGTAAACTTTTAAGAATGAGAGAAAAAGGAATCAAACATCTTAATTCATCCGGGCACGGTGACCAATTAGTTAAAATTAATATCGATGTTCCTAAGAAGACTAATTCAAAGGAAAGAGAACTGCTTAAAGAACTTGCAGATTCACCTAACATTAAAAACTCCGGTGAAAAGGATGAAAAAAACTTCTTTAAGCGAACCCGGTTTTAGAATCTTTTTTTAATTAAGGAACCTTTATGGGGGTCTAAAATGCTAAAAAAAATATCAGTGCTATTTGGGCTTACTGAAACAGAAATTAAAGTGCTTCTCTTTTTACTTTCTACTTTTATTTTAGGATTTGGTTACAAAACACTGTTTTTTTATAATGACCAAAGCAATGTAAAAAATTTCGATTATTCAGAAGAAGACAGCATTTTTTTCTCAGCCGGTAATGAATTTGATACCTCCGGGATGTACAATGAAACTGAGAAATCAGTTGACTATAAGCAGGAAGTTTTAGATTTTAATGAAAGTAATTTTACCGAAAGTAATACACGGCAAACTCCTGAAGAAAACAGCATTAATATTAATTCTGCAAGGCTCGAGGACTTAATTTTACTACCGGGAATCGGTGTAAATACGGCAAAAAGAATATTAGAGTTAAGGGAAACAAGAGGCGGTTTTAAGAGGGTGAATGAGTTGCTCGATGTAAAGGGAATAGGAGAGGTAAAATTAGACAAAATAAAAAAATATATCTTTATTGAATAAATTTTTAATCTTTAATCCCCGGAGGGAAAATGGTAAAATCTGAACCCTGGTATATTCATGCCGGATTATATACTATAATTGTTGTATTAATAATTGTTTTAATAAAAGTTGCAATAATTGACCCAAAAGAAGTTGTAAATGAAGACAAATTCAATAGAAAAGAATCCAGGTTGAGAATGCAAAATCTTAAAGAAGCCGAAATTCTATACCAAAAGAAATTCGGTAAGTTCTCAGGTGATATTAATACCCTGGTGGATTTCATTAAAAACGACCCGATGATTGATAGTGTAATGGCGGCAGTTGATTCCGTATCCAAAAAATCTTCAAATCCATTTATCTCTTTATCTAACGGAGAATTCGCCCCGGATAGTCTCTATAAAACGCCTAAGTCTCAACAAAGATATATTGTGGAGATAGATACAAGCCTTTCTGTTGATACGGTAGTTAATCGTACCGGAAAAATTTTAAGAGTTGATTCGACTATAGTTATCGGAGGCAGATATTATATCGAGGATCCCGACGGATATGGAACTGTTGGCAGCCTTGATAACGATGCTCTGAAAAATACTGCATCCTGGGAGTAAAAACTTTGCGAGCTGTGGGAAATGAAGACCATACCGGATTTACTCTCACATCTTCAAAAATTCAGTTTGTAGAAGTAGGTTTTAAAAACGAAAAATTTATTTTACAAAACATTGATGAAGTTTATTTTGATGAGCGCCTGAATCTTACTGAAGATAAAGAAACAAAAATCACATCTGTTCTTCAAACAGCCTTCAATGAGCTACTGATCAAAAACCGCACTTCGGCAAGTACCGCTTCTTTCACTCTTCCTGTTGAAATGTTTTATACGGTTCAAATACCGTATGACAATACTCTTCTTTACCAGGATTTGCTTGAAGAGATCAGGTGGGAGTTATCCGTTCTCTACCCATTCGTAAACCCGAAAGAACTTGTAATTCAACACATAGAGATTGAAAAGAATAAAATTGTCGACCGAAATACAATTCTTGTTAGTGCTCTCAGAAGAAAATATCTACAGATGATAAAATACTTTTGCGATGAAAATAAACTTAGCTTAAAATTTGTAGATAACAGCCACTTTGCATCAGAAAGAGCTTTGTCTTCAGTTTACAATTTGAAGGACACTGTTAGTTTGAGCCTTTACGTAAGCAACAGCAGTTTGTCCCTGATTTTTTCTTTAGAAGGAAAACCCGTTTGGTTTAAGACCGTTGCTTATCATTCTGCATCGGAAATTCCCGAAATTATATTAAAAGAAACATCTCCAGGTGAAACAGTAAATATCAACAGGTCACTGATTGATTCAGCGTACATTTCCGGCGAAGATATTTCCGATTCTTTTGTAAATACATTGAGTGCAAATACGGGGATTGAATTTTCACGTTTCAATCCTTTTGAAAACATTAATCCTGACCCAAAATTGCTTGACAATAATTTTTACTCTCAAAAGTTTAATACATTCTCCCCTGCCGCAGGCATAGCTTACAGGTTAGCCTGAAAATCCACGAGTTCTTTTTTAACCAGCGAGATTCTATTATGAAAATGAGAATAATATCGGGAGAGTTTAAAAGCAGACTGATAAATGTACCCGATTCAAAACTTATAAGACCGATGACTGACCGCGTTAGAGAAACATTATTCAATCTTCTTAGGAATAAAATTGATTTGGAAGGAATAAAAACACTCGATCTTTATTCCGGTTCGGGTTCTTTGGGAATCGAGTGCCTTAGCCGTGGCGCTTCGGAAGTTCACTTTGTTGAAAAAAATTTTCAAATTTATAAGAACCTCCTGCAAAATATAGATTCTCTTGGCATAGGGAAAAAATGTGTTGTTCATAAAACGGAAGCTCTAAAATTTTGTAATTCTTTTTCAAATACCAATTTTGATCTTATTCTCGCCGATCCACCGTTTTTTAAAGATGATATTTATGAAGTGACTAAAAAGATTATTGATAATAGTCATCTTAGCAAACAAGGTCTGATGATCATTGAAAGGTCAATCCAGACTAAAGAAAAAGATATCCGGAATTTTAATGTTGAGCCATTCAAAATTATTGGCGATGCTTGTCTTTACGAAATAAGGAATTAATCTTTATCTTCTTTTTTTCTCCGGGTTGATTCTTTTTTATCGTTTCAATTTTATAAGTGAATTTTTCTACTTAACTTTTAAGTAATAATTTTGTACAAAATCTTAAGAGCCATTAATGAGAAAAGTAATTTACCCGGGAACTTTTGATCCGGTTACTTACGGACATATAGATATTATCAAAAGAACTATTGAATTGTTTGACTTTGTTGCCGTAACGGTCGCAATTAATCCTGCAAAAAAGCCTCTTTTTTCGGTTAAAGAAAGAGTTTCTTTGCTCAAAGAAAGTCTTAAAGAATTCAATAATGTTTCTGTCGAATCGTTTGACGGTTTGGTTGTCGATTATGCTCATAAAGTCGGCGCAATAGGAATAATAAGAGGATTGCGTGCTGTAAGTGATTTTGAATATGAATTCCAGATGGCTTTAATGAACAGGAAACTCGCAAACGATATAGCAACAATTTTTCTTATGCCTCATGAAAAATACACTTACCTCGACTCTTCAATTGTTAGAAACCTGGCAGGCTTAAACAGCGATGTAAGTGATTTTGTGCCTCCATCAGTTCAGATGGCTTTGAAAAAGAGGTTTAGGAGAAAATCAAAATAAAGTTTTTAGACAAGTTTTTTGTTGCAGTTCCAAAAACCTGTTTATTCTATCAAAAATCCTTATTTGTTTAACGCTCCGGAGAAAAAATGAAATTTACTTTTTCCTTAATATTGGCAATAAGTTTATTTTCATTTTACTGCTTACGTGAGATAAATGGACAAGCGAAAAAACTTACCGAAAAGGATATTAGAACAATGGCTGATTCACTTGCTAAAAATATAATTATTGTCGATACACATATCGATGTTCCTTACAGGCTTAAACAGGAATGGGAAGACATATCTAAAAGAACAGCTAAAGGAAATTTCGATTATCCGAGAGCGATCCGGGGCGGGTTAAATGTTGCTTTTATGTCAATTTATACCCCGGCAGATTTAGAAGCCAAAGGTACTTCAAAAACTACAGCAGAAAAATTAATAACAATGGTTGAAAATCTTACAAAAGAATACCCGGATAAGTTTGCTCTTGCAAGATCTGTTGCAGACGTTACAAGACAGTTCAATTCCGGGGTAATCTCTTTACCTCTAGGAATGGAAAACGGATCTCCCATTGAAGATAAGATAGAAAATCTTAAATACTTTTATGATAAAGGGATAAGATACATAACACTATCACACTTCAAGAACAACCGAATATGCGATTCATCTAACGATGAAGACATAAAGTGGAATGGTCTGAGCCCCTTCGGGAAAAAGGTAATTAAAGAGATGAATAAACTGGGAATAATGGTTGATGTATCTCATATATCGGACAGTGCATTTTACCAGGTTTTAGAAATAAGCAAAGCCCCTGTTATTGCTTCACATTCTTCCTGCAGGTTTTTCACTCCGGGATGGGAGCGAAATATGTCAGACAAAATGATAAAAGCATTAGCAAAAAATGGAGGCGTAATACAAATAAATTTTGGCTCTTCTTTCCTAAGTGGTGAAATCAGGAAGAAGATCAACGAGAATAACGCCCATATTAAAAAATATATTAAAGAAAAAAATCTTACCGGTGAAGAAGCAACGAAATTCAGAACTAATTATGTTAAAGAAAATCACCCTGGTTATGCCGGCGTTAAAGAAGTTGTTGCACACATTGATCACGTTGTAAAGCTTGTCGGAATAGATTATGTGGGTCTCGGTTCAGATTTCGATGGAGTCGGTGATTCACTTCCTGAAGGATTGAAAGACGTTTCTGAGTATCCCAACTTAATTTACGAATTACTTAAAGCCGGTTATTCGGATAAAGATATTGAAAAAATATGTTCGGGAAATATTTTAAGAGTCTGGTCTGAAGTAGAAAGAATAGCAAAGGAAAAACAGGATTGAGCACAACATCTGTTATGAGAATAGTTGACAATCGTTAATTAAAAAACCTACCTATTATTTTCTCCAAAAGAAGATTTTATCTTATCAGTTGTTTAATTTATAATTGACAAAAAAAATATTTTAGAGAGGTAACATAATTGAAACAACTATCCAACTTAATATCTTCTGTCGAGGAGAGCAGGACACTCGCAATAACTTCGCTTATAAAAAAGTTAAAAGCAGAAGGCAAAAACGTTTTAAGTTTTAGTGCCGGAGAACCCGACTTCCCTACTCCGGCTTTCATTAAAGAAGCAGCCATAAAGGCAATCAACAATAATTTTACTTATTATACAGCTAATGAAGGATATCCCGATCTTATTAAGACAATTATCAAAAAATTCAAAGAAGATAATGGTCTCGAATTCAACCCTGAAAATATTCTTGTATCGAGTGGAGCCAAACATTCTTTATTCAACATCTTGTTGGCAATTTGTAATCCGGGTGATGAAGTAATTTTTCAATCGCCTTACTGGGTAAGCTATCCGGAAATGGCAAGACTTGCACGCGCAGAGTCGGTAATAATTGATGCGGGAGTTGAAACCGAATATAAGATTCTACCGGCTGCTCTTGAAAAAGCGATTACTGAAAAAACAAAAGTATTTTTATTTAACAGCCCTTCAAATCCTACAGGAACTGTATATTCTAAAAAAGAAATTCTTGCCCTGGCTGAGGTATTAAAAGGGAAAGATATCTTTGTTGTTACAGATGAAATATATGAAAAGATAGTATTCGACGGAGAAGAACATTTCAGTATAGGAACTGTGGATTTCCTAAAAGATAAAACAATTACCGTAAACGGAGTAAGCAAAGCTTACTCAATGACTGGTTGGAGAATAGGTTACGCGGGAGGACCAAAAGAAATTATTA
>MGZZ01000130.1:0-14454 GCA_001802795.1 Ignavibacteria bacterium GWC2_36_12
TTGTGCCTTGCAACGAGCGATACTTCAAAAATGTTTCAGCTTTTTATTACCGGTTTTACGGTATGGTTCGAGCCTAAAAACGGAAGTGAAAAAATAGGAATTCAATATCCATTGAGAACGGGAGAAGAAAGTGGAATGATGCCTACGCGAAAATGGCAGGGAGGTGAAAGACCGGATTTTAAAGTAAGGTTAGATCATTTTAAAAGTTCGCAGACTGAATTCAGAATCGTTAATACCGATAATTTTCCATTGACCTCTTACAATCTTAAAAATGATGTAGGGATAAGTATTGATGTTGGTTATCAAATGGGGCTATCAGTATATGAAATGAAAATACCGTTAAAAAGCAGTCTCGTTGGAGATCACATTTTGAATTTATCTCCCGGGAACGAATTCAGTTTAGGTTTTGAATCCGGTGAATTTAAAATGGGTGATTTTGACAGGCAAGATGGTTCCGGATTTGGAATGGGTGGAAATATGCCGGGCGGAGGAATGGAAGGAAGAGGCGATAGAATGCCTCCCGGTGGAATGGGTAGACAAAGACCCGGTTTTGAAAAAATTGATTTTGAAGTTTCTGTTAAACTTGCGGAAAGCAAATAAGGTTAAAGCACTTCACCTTTTAGTGGAGTGCTGTATTTATCCTAATTTTTTTCTGAACCTTAATGAACTTAAAGATAAAATTATAACTTCTTTTTCCTTTCAAAGTTAATAAAGTGCTTCTAAGTAAGGAATACGTTAATTTAATATACATACTAATCAAGTTTAGCTAATATTTCACCAATTTCTTCGGAATGACTAAATATTGCTTTTGCATTTTCCTGATCATTCGATGACAAATTATTCAGGAAAAAACAAAGGAGTAATAGAACTTTCTCTTCATTTAGTATTGGAATTCCTATTGCAGAATTTAACCTGCTTTTTATTGCTATTTCAGTTCTCAAAAAATTACTATCGCTAAAAAGATCATTAATCCATATTAAATTTTTTTCCTCCCAAATCTTACCAATAAGACCAACGCCTTTGGAAAATTTGTGCATCAAACTAAATTTTGAAAATTTTTCAAAGTAATCTTCATCTTTACTCCAGCACCCCGACCAGATCATAAATGTATTATCCTTGTCAGGTAACCAGAATTCTCCATAAACCCAATTATTCAATTGACAAATATTCTTTATGAAAAACCGTGCTGCTGAACTTATATTTACCCGACTTTTTAATTCATTTATTAATGTTTTTAGATTATTTGAATCCATTGTATTTATTTTCATTCAGGTTTAAAATAATGCTTCCTCCTTAATTATTATAAATTTTCGATTGTAACAAGTTCATAAATTTCATCTACACATTCATCGTTATAATCTTTATGATATTCTTTTTTCAGTCCATAATCTGTAAGGACGTAGTGAACATCAGGCTCAACACCTACATTGTTAAGACATACTTTAACACATTGTAGAGCGCAACCATCTATTGCGATAATTTTTCTTCCAGATTGTGCTTTCTTTACAAGAGGTTTTACATTACCACCAACTCCGGCAATACAAGACATTTCAGCAATTCTACAGGGAAATAAGGTTTGCTCATTGTTCACCTTTCTTTTCTGGTTAAAGGATTATTTAATTCTTCTCAATATATTCTTTTAAAGCAACTGCATTGTTTAATTGTTCTTCCTTTGATGAATAAAGTAAAGGTAGCTTTTGTTTCTCTGATTAAATGATTCAACAATCTCCATTGATCCATGAAGCTATAGATAATTAAAAAATAATACCGTCAGGAACCGGTCGTTTCCGCTCATTATCTGCCCAATCAATCAGGTTTAATCCTCTTTCACGGGCTCGATCCCTTGCATCTAACGCTCTCTGAATCTTCTCTTGAGGCAAGGTCTCAATGAGAATAGATAATCCATCACAATCGGAAACATGCGGCATAATACTTTGCAGTATGCATACCGCTTTCTGAATATCTTCATCTGTGAGATCTTCTTTCCCAGACAGGGTAACAAGTTCTTTAGCAAAAACAATTGCCATGTCGTGATCACCTAATAGTTTTTCAACGTATTCTTTTGTGAAGAATGCGTTCAACTCCGGGTAGATTGATTCTTCTTCATATCGGAAATGTGGACCGGCAACGATAGCCAATTTCTGCAGCATCAATTTGATATTAACTTTATCCCGGGTTTTAAATGCCTGGATGAGAGCCAAAAGAAGATCGCGAACCTGTCGATGTTCTTCCCTGAAAATAGATGTGAACTTCTCTGCTAACATAATGTGCTCCTTCCGTTTTTGGTTATGGTTAAGTATAAAATTTTTTCAAGACATTCTATGGTAAAGGGGAAAAACATTGCTATATTCGGAGAAAATTATCTGATTTAATAATATAAAAATATTAAATTGAAATCAACAATATTTTCAACTCAATATTTAGTTACTCACTTTATGGAAAAAGAAATACTCATAGTTAAAAATATTACCCGGAAAACTCCAGGTCTTCTTGAGGATTTATTAAAAGAACGTGATATTAAATATATAATTGTTGACCTTAATCAAGGGCAAACTTTTCCTGCTCGCAAAAATTACTCCGAATTGTGCTTGGTGGTCCCCAGAGTGCTAATGATGATAATAATAAAATGCGCAATGAGCTGGTACAAATCCGTGAATCTATTACAGCAAATATTCCTTATTTAGGGATTTGTCTCGGCTTTCAAGCTCTTGTTAAAGCCATTGGAGGAAAGGTGGTTAAAAATCCGATCGAAGAAATTGGTTTTCGTGATCCTGAAAACAACTACTTTACAGTAGATTTAACGAAGGAGGGAAAACAAGATCCTCTCTTTAAAGGTCTCAATCATACTTTCAGTGTATTTCATCTTCATAGTGAAACTGTTGACCTACCAAAGAATACGAAGCTATTGGCAACAGGAAAATTCTGCCGAAATCAGATTGCTAAATTTAGCTCAAACGCATATGGTATTCAGTGTCACTTTGAACTTACACCCCGAATGTTTGAAACCTGGATTAATGAAGACCCGGATCTGCTTACATTTGACAAAGGACAATTGCGGAAAGATTTCGGGGAAATTAAAGATGAGTATACCTGGTAGGGTAGCTACTATTTCAAAACTTCTTGAAGATTGCGGGGTTTTAGAACCCTTAAATCTTCATCCTAACTTCTTCCAATTGCTGAAGGTTTGTAGTGAATTGCTAAACTGTTTTTTTATAGTTAAAGATTGCCAATCCGTTAAACACAATTGTAAAACCAATAATAACAAGAAAGTGAAAACGCAAATCCCAAAAGCTACTGCCTTTAAGCACAAGCATTCTCATTACTTCAATCAAATAACTAACGGGATTTATATAAGTTAAATATCTTGCCCAATCAGGCATATTTTCTGTTGGAGAGAATAATCCACCAAGCAAAATAAAAACCAGCATAAAAAAGTATGCGATAAACATAGCCTGCTGCTGTGTATCTGCATAAATGGAAGTTAGCAAACCAAAGCCAAGTAGTGCAATTAAATAAATACCGGCAAAAAGATATATGACCCAAAAACTTCCTTCGGGATAAATTCCATATACGATAAAACTAATTACAAACCCAATGGTCATCACAACCAGACCAAGTATCCAAAAAGGAATAAGTTTGCTCAATATGAATTGATATTTCTTTATTGGTGAAACATTAATCTGTTCAATAGTTCCAATCTCCTTTTCTTTAACAATATTTAAAGATGACAGGATAAAACCAACCAAAGTAACGAGTAAAGCCAATACCCCTGGAACGATAAAATCTTTATAGTTCATAAGTGGATTAAACCAGTTTGAATTGGTAATCTCAATTACAGGAATTGTATTTAATTGTGATTGCGGAATCCATTCTGTACGGACATCATTATTAAAATCTTTTATAATGGTATTAGCATAAGCAACGGCCAATCCCGCTGTTTGTCCACTTATTGCATTGGCAGCTAAAAAAATTATAGTTTCATTTTGCCTTGAAAGATCAGGCTCAAATCCTTTCGGTATTTCAACTATTAAATCTGCTTTGTCATTTTCAACCTGATCTAATGCTTGATTATAAGTAGCGGAATAATCTGTAAGTATAAAATATCCGGACGAAGTAAATTTATTTATCAACTTCCTGGAATACTCTGAATGATCATGATCGACCACACTAAGGGTAATATTTTTCATTTCATAAGTTGCAGCATAAGGAAGCAGAATAAGCTGTATTACCGGTAATGCAAAAATCATTCTTAAAATAAGTTTGTTCCGGAAGATTTGTAAAAATTCTTTTCTTAATAAAAATTTTAGAGTTCTCATCACAACCTTATCTTAAATCTTTTTATACTTATTGATAAAAATATGACGGTCATTATTACAAGTATTAATAGTTCTTTCCAGATTTGTGTTATGTCAATTCCTTTTATCATTACTCCTTTAACAATAATGATATACCATTTTGCAGGGACAATGGTGGAGAGTACTTGCAGAATAACAGGCATGTTTGCAATAGGAAATGCATAACCGCTTAACATCACCACAGGAAGCATTAATCCAAGTAGTGATATTAGCATAGCAGCTTGCTGTGTATCTGTAATTGTAGAAATAAGCAGCCCAAGTGAAAGTGCACAAAATATATAAATAACCGTTGAGCCAATTAGCAATAACAAACTTCCCTGTATTGGAAGTCCGAGAACAAACACACTTAATATTAAAATTGTAGCAACGTTTATTAAAGAAATAATAAAGTATGGAATAACTTTGCTTACTACTACAAGCCGCGGCTTCATAGGTGAAACAAGAAGTATTTCCATTGTGCCCAATTCTTTTTCTTTTACGATTGCTATAGAAGTCATCATTGCAGAAATAAGAAGCAAAATCATTCCCATTACTCCAGGCACTGATGTGTAAGCACCTTTTAGCTGTGGATTATAAAGCATTCGCGTTTCTGTATTGATTGTATATGGTAATTTATTTTGTTGATTCACCTGGTTTTGATAATCCACAACAATTGAGCTAATATAATTTGTAAGAGTTGTTGCCTGGTTTGGATCAGTTGCATCAGCAATAATTTGTAATTGTGCCTTATTAAAGTGTGCTAATTCTTCCTGGAAATTTTGTTGAAATATAACTGCAACTTTTATCTTACCGGTTTTAAAAGCTTTTTCTATTTGATCACTTGTAGAAATAGTTCTGTCAATATCAAAGTATTGTGAACTTTCAATTTTGGTAATAATGATTTGTGTAGTTTCATCTTTAGAATTATCAAGTACAGCAATGTTTGTGTTGCGAACTTCATTTGTAATTGCAAAACCAAAAATCAGTAATTGAACAATTGGCAATCCAATCAACACAAGCATCGAACGCTTATCTCGCAGTATGTGATGAAATTCTTTTTTTACAAATGTTAATAGTTGTTTCATAACTTAGGTATTACTCTCCTCGCTTTGCACCGCGAGCGAGCATTAAAAATACTTCATCCATAGATTTTGCATTAAACTGTTTTTTCAAATTTTCCGGGGAATCAAGCGCCTTAATTACTCCATCAACCATAATAGAAACACGATCACAGTATTCTGCTTCATCCATATAATGTGTGGTAACAAAAATTGTAATTCCATTATGCGAGGCTTCATAAATCATATCCCAAAATTGTCTTCGTGTAATTGGATCAACACCCCCGGTTGGTTCATCAAGAAAAACAATTTTAGGTTGATGAAAAATTGCAATACTAAATGCCAATTTTTGTTTCCATCCAAGAGGAAGAGATGCAACTAATTTATCTGCTTCAGTATTCAATCCAAGCTTAGTAATTAACTCTTCACTTTTGGATTTTATTTCCTTATCGCTTAGCCCGTAAATACCACCGAATAGCTGAATATTTTCTTTTATTGTTAAGTCTTCGTACAAAGAAAATTTTTGACTCATATAGCCAATACTTTTTTTAATTTGCTCTGTCTGTTTGTAAATATCATAACCAGCAACCTGAGCATTACCGGAGCTTGGATTTGAAATCCCAATAAGCATTTTCATTGCAGTTGTTTTGCCTGCGCCATTTGCTCCAAGAAAACCAAATATTTCACCTTTAAACACTTCAAAAGTGATTTCGCTGGCAGCAACAAAATCACCAAATTTCTTCGTGAGTTTATCTGTCTTAATAACGATTTCTTTTTCAGTTATTAACATTTTCTCAATTAAATTACTTCATTAACTGCATAAAACAATCTTCAATTTCCGGCTTTATAATTTTAATAGTTGCATTCAGATGCCCGCTTTGCGCTATATACTTTTCTAAATCCGAAATATTTATATCATTATCCTTTAAAGTAAGATGATGAAATTCACCAAAGGCAAAACAACTTTCCGTATTATTAAAAGTGCGAAGATCATTAAGCAGCTTAAACATATTTTCTGATCGAACTGCAAAAAGATTTTTATCAAAACTATCCATAATATTTTGTGGAGTATCAATCTTTAATATTTTACCATTTTGTATCAAAGCTATTCTATCGCAAAGTTTTGCTTCATCCATATATGGTGTTGAAACAAGAATAGTTATGCCTTGCGATTTTAATCTTTTTAACATTTCCCAAAATTCTTTTCTTGAAACAGGATCAACCCCTGTGGTTGGTTCATCTAAAAAGAGCACTTTTGGTTTGTGAATTAATGCACAGCTTAAAGCTAATTTTTGTTTCATACCGCCGCTTAATTTCCCGGCACGACGAGTTTTAAATGGTTCAAGCTGTTTATAAATATCTTCAACCAGCTTATAATTCTCCCGGATCGTTGTATTAAAAATCGTAGCAAAGAATTCAAGATTTTCTTCAACAGTTAAATCCTGGTAGAGAGAAAATCTCCCGGGCATGTAACCGATGATATTGCGTATGGATTTCCAATCCTTTACTACATCATAACCTAAAACTTTTGCATTCCCTTTATCGGCAAGCAAAAGTGTTGTGAGAATTCTGAAGATGGAAGTTTTACCCGCACCATCAGGTCCAATCAAACCAAACAACTCTCCGTCATCTACAGAAAAAGAAACATCATCAACAACTTGCACTGAGGTTTTTTTTATTGGGTATGATTTGAAAATATTTTCTAATTCAACGGCTTTCATAAAAGTTAAAATCTAACCTCGCCATACATACCAATTTTTAAGTAGCCATCATTTATTACTTTTATTTTGATTGCATAAACAAGATTAACACGCTCATCTTTTGTTTGAATTGTCTTTGGTGTAAACTCAGCTTTTGATGACACCCAATAAATTTTACCTCTCATTTCTTCTTGATCGCCTTCACCTTTATCAACAAACACTTTTACTTTTTGTCCAAGTTTTATTTGTCCAAGTTGATCACCATTAACATAAGCGCGCAGAGTCATTTCTGATAAATCAGCAATTTTATAAAGCGCTTTTCCGTTAGTTGTAACTTCATCCTGTTTAGCGTATCGGGTTAAAACTATTCCATCAACCGGATTTTTAATTATACTTTTATTTATTTGATCCTGAATCTGCTCGACTTGTGCAATTAATGGGAGCGTTTCATTTTGAATTCCTTCTTTTGTAATTGTTAAACTGGATTTTGATGCATTGTATTGTTTGCGTAAAACCTCTACTTGAGAGTTTATTTCATCAAGTTGTTTTGTTGTTGCTGCGTTTGATTTTACAAGACTCTCTATTCTTTTTTGTTCCGTCACTGCCGTTTCAATTTGTTTTTGAATTGATGCAAGCTGTGTTTCAATATCCGGCTGTTTACTTAATACAGCTTTGATGGTTAATTGAAGTTGTTTTTTCTTCAGATATAATTGGGTTGTATCAATTAAACCAACAATTTGATTTTGTTTAAGATTTAATCCTTCATCAACTTGAAACAATACAAGTTTTCCCATTGCTTCCGATGAAACAATAATTTCATCTGATTCAAATGTCCCGGTTGCATCAAAATCCCCGTCGCCGTTTGAGCAGAAAAAATTAAGAAGCGAAAGAAACAACGGGATTATGATTTTTATATTTATTTTATTTTTCATTTTCATCTCTTTGATTAGTAATTAATTTCCAATAGTAATTTTATAATTATAGTGAGCTAGTAAAAGCTGGATTGTATGAATTGCCAAATTCTGTTTTGCTGTGTCCTCTGCATTTAACTCCCTTATAAAATCGCTTGATGTTATTACTCCATTTTCAAGCTGGGCTTTTGCAGATTCTTTTACTGAAGTTCTAATATCAATTATTTCCTGGTCAACAGTTATCAGTTTTTTCAATTTATCAATTTCATATAATTGTTGTTTCACTGAAATGTTTGTATTCAAAAGAAAAATTTGCTTCTGCGCTTCAATGTTTTTTTTGTTTAACTCATTGATCTCTTTTTCATTTGAGTAACTGTAAATATTTGACAATGACCAGGTTAAGCGTGCACCTGTTATATAAAACCAATCAAATTCATTTAACAACATGTTTAAGCCCGGTTTACCGTAGCCACCCTGGAAGAATAAGCTTGCTTTGGGTAAAACTTTTGAGATCGTTAAACCATCTTGGCTCTCAATCATATTTTGTTGCGAAGAAAAAAGTTTTAACTCGGGTCGGCTTATTCCCGCTTCAGATGAAAGGCGATTTATGATTGGCTGTTCAAGTTTTATTGATTCATCCAAAGTTTGATTAATTAACAAGCCAAGCATTTGAATGAATACATTGCGTGATGAATTTAATTCAATCTCTTTTTGATTTACTTTAAGTAATTCTGCTCTCAAAACATCAACATTGGATTTAATAACTGTCCCGTTTTCTAATGCTGCATTGAGTTTTGATAAACTCTCATTTATATCGCTTTTTACTAAATCAGTTTGAGTTATCTGCGCATCAAGCAAAAGAATACCAAAATAAATCTGGTTAACTCTTTCTTTTACTTTTAGTAATTCAATTTCAAGTTTCTGATTATCAGCTTCAGCTAATGAATTTTGAAAATCTGATTGCGAACTTATTATTCCGCCATCATAAATTACTTGCGAAACATCAGCTATAACTTTGTACTGATCTTTAGTTAATTTATAATCTGTTATTCCCGGGAATGAAATTGGAAGTGCTATTACATCTGATTGATAAGTTGCCTGCCCGCTAATTGTTATTTGCGGAAAGTATCCATTCCAAACATTGCTTACAGTATAATCTTTACTTTTCACAATGTAGCCTTTCTGTAAAATAAGCGGATAATTTTCACGTGATTTATGATAACACTCATCAAGTGTTAGTGTCTTTTGAGGTTTTACTAATCCAACACTCAGTAAAAATATTGGAATGATTAATAATCTTTTCATAATTAAATCTTATTTATTGTTTGATTAAAAACTTTTTCACCTTTTTCAGTCACAACCCCACCAATAATTATTTTGAATACAAAACGAGCTGCTTCGATAATTGAAAAGCTATTATTCAAGATAAAATCAGGATTAACAACGGATCTTATTGATGCAACCAGCATATTCATTATTATTAATGTCGGGTAATCAATAAACAAACCTTCTGCTTTTCCTTGATCAATAACTTTGGTAATATTTTCAAACATCATTTTTGTTCTAAAACTATCTATCTCATTCCATATCTGAGGAAAATGTCTTTTCATTTCTTCCATTCTTTTAGTAGAGATTTTTTCTGAAGCTCCAGCCAGGATTCTTATAAGTTCGCCTAACTTTTCAATAGCATTTTTATTTGAATTTAATGCAGGAAGAATTTTGCTTTTCATTCTATTCATAAAATGCTTGGCGATAGCCATAACAAGGTCTTCTTTGGAAGGAAAGAATTTATAAATCGTTTTTTTACTCATCCCTAACTCTGAAGCAACTTCATCCATAGTGGTTTTATAAAACCCCTCTTTGAAAAATTTATCTTCTATTTGGTCAATTATCTTTTCTTGCAATTTTTAAACTCCTTTTGGAAACTATTATCGTTTTTATGGTTTCCAATATAATACCTGGAAACTATTTTGTCAATAATGGTTTCCGTAAATTTTCGATTACGTGTTGATAATCACAAATTTTCAAGCTATTTTTTCCTCAAAATTGCGGGGGTATTATGAGAAGTATTTTTCTTTTTCTTTTTTTCTTCAGTTTAAGTTTTTCATCAGCTATTAACCCTCAAGCAAAAACAGAGGAGGATATTGATATTGTATATCAAAATGCTAAGAAAGGAATTTACTGGGCATTAGAAAATATCCCGGATAAAAAGACGAAGCTTGAGACCGATCTTATTGTTGATGATAAATTATTAGCATCTATTAAACTTGAAAAAGAGATAAACGGAATAAAAATAGAGTCGATTGGTTATTACCAGTCAAACTCTGTTACAATAAAAATTTATAAGTCTTATGACAGTCTTGTAAAGGAGGGACATTTAAAAAGAATCCCGTCGGATAATATTGAATAAGACAGGGTCCGGAAATAGATAAGAAGTGTGGATGGAGAACAGTTTTTTTAATGCTTAGGAATTGGATTCCTCGATAAAACTGTTTACTAAAACTTTAACATCTTCTTCTTTTCCCAGAAGATCTTTTAGTGTTGTCTTAAGTACAACACTATCGACAAGAGTTTGAATAGTTCTCCATAAAGAGCGGATCGAGCAATCAATTGTATTAGTGCAGATATTTTCGATACCTGTATGGAAGTTGCAAAAATCATCTTCAAATAATCTTCCGCCGAGTACAACAAGCACATCACCGATAATAATTTCTTCTGCGGGTTTTGCAAGTTTATAGCCTCCGCTTTGCCCGCGGGTTGCTTCAATAAATCCGCCGAGACGGAGCGTTCTTAAAAGTTTTGCAGCATTTGCAGGTGATAATCCTTCCAGGTCGCTTATCTCCGGGATGGTAAGTCCATTTGGAGATTTGGACTTACCAATCCTGAGCAAACATCTTAAGCCGTATTCTTCCTGTGAACTGAATTTCATTTTATTTATAATTCATAAGGGTCACCCTGAGCCTGTCGAAGGGTGACATTTTTCTTTAGTGTCATACTTCGACAGGCTCAGTATGACACTTAAGTATTATCCTTTAAATAACGGAATTTTAGATCCGCACATTTTTGCATGAATAACCCGGGCAAAATTCTCAGGACTTATCGAAGGTCCCTGATTCGAACAAAGTTCATTAAATACTTCTGAAAGAGCTGCAGCTATTTCCTGGTGGGATCTTCCTTCAATTTCATATCTTGGCATAAAATAGATCAGACTTCCGTTTTTAAATAAAGCAACACTTGGAGAAGATGGCGGAAAACCGGCTACATATTGCCTTGCTCTGTCAACAGCGTCTCTCTCCATCCCGGCAAATACAGTGTAAAGTTTATCCGGAATCTTATTGTTTTGCAAAGCTAATGAAACACCGGGGCGTGCGCTTCCTGCAGCACATCCGCAAACTGAATTGACCATAACAAGAACTGTTTTATCATCTTTAACATTAATAGCTTTATCTACTTCCTCCGGTGTAAGCAATTCGGTAAAACCAACTGCAACAAGCTCGTCTCTCATATGTTGTACGGCTTCAGGGTCATACATCGGGGGGCGTGAAATAATGTTTAACATTTTTACTCCTGTTTTATTTTTTACTTAAAACTCATTCTATTATTTTTCTAATCTTACTCGTAATCGTACTCTTAATCTTATAATCTTAATCCGATTATGATTAAGAGTAAGATTAAGATTTTACTACAACATTCCTAATTCAAGCTTGGCAACATCCGACATCATATCTTTATCCCATGGAGGATTCCATACCAGCTTAACTTTTACATCATTTACTTCCGGTATATTTTTTACCTTATACTCAACTTCGCCCGGTAAAGAACCTGCAACAGGGCATGCCGGCGAAGTCAGTGTCATTTTAATTTCAACATTTGTATCATCATCGATACCAATTTCATATATCAGCCCGAGCTCAAAAATGTTAACGGGAATTTCAGGATCATAACAATTCTTTAAAACTTCGATTACTTTTTCTTCCAAAACCTGCTTATTAACATCAACCATTCTATATTAACCTTAAACTATTCTGTAGTAACAGTTTTGTTTTCGTTTTTTAATGCAGTAAGCATTGTATGCCAGGCAAGACTTGCACATTTAACTCTGACAGGGAATTCCTTTACTCCCGCAAGAACTGCAAGCTTGCCAAGCTCTTCGATACTTGCATTCTCATCAAGCTTTCCGGTTATAAGGTTATGAAATTTTTCAAATAGACTTTTTGCTTCTTCAACCGTCTTTCCTTTTACTATTGTGCTCATTAGGGAAGCAGATGCTTTTGATATTGCACAGCCGGAACCCTGAAAAGAAATATTTTTTACAACTCCATCTTCCACGTCTATAAAAATATCGATTTTATCGCCGCATAGAGGATTATAGCCTTCTGCAGTTCTGTTTGCCGTCTCGAGTTTTTTAAAATTCCTCGGACTCTTATTATGATCTAATATTACTTCCTGATAAAGATCTCGCAATTCGGGATCAAGCATTAAAAACCTCTATTACTTTTTTCAAGGCATCAACAAGGATATCAACTTCTTCTATCGTGTTGTAAAGACCAAAAGAGGCTCTCGATGTTGCAGGAATATTATATCTTTCCATCACAGGCTGAGTACAATGATGTCCCGTCCTTATTGCAATTCCTTCATAATCAAGAAGAGTTCCAACATCGTGGGGATGAATGTTATAAAAAATAAAAGAGATTACACCGGATTTATATTTTGCATTTCCAATAATCTTTAAGCCGGGAACTTCTTTCAATCTTTGGGTTGCATATTCAAGTAGTGACGCTTCGTGCGCAGCAATTTTTTCCATCCCGATTGAAGATACGTAATCGATTGCAGCACCAAGACCAATAGCTCCTGCAATGTTGGATGTACCTGCTTCAAATTTGAAGGGAAGCTCATTAAAAGTCGTTTCTTCAAAAGTAACTTTGCTGATCATATCTCCGCCTCCCATAAAGGGGGACATTGCGTCGAGAAGTTTTTCTTTTCCGTAAAGAACTCCAATGCCGGTGGGTCCGTAAAGTTTGTGTCCCGAGAAAGCTAAAAAATCACAATCGAGTTCCTCTACATTAACTGGTCTGTGATTAACAGTTTGTGCAGCATCAAGTAGAACCGGAATATTATATTTATGTGCAATCTCTATTATTTCTTTTACAGGATTAACCGTACCGAGCGAATTCGATATATAAACAACTGAAATTAATTTTGTTCTGTCTGATACAAGCTTTAGAAATTCATCAAAAATAATTTCTCCTCTATCGTCTATAGGAATAATTTTTAGTTTTGCTTTTTTCTCATTGCAAAGAAACTGCCATGGAACTATGTTGGAGTGATGTTCCATATTGGAGATAATTATTTCGTCTCCTTCTTTAAGGAATTTTCTACCGAAAGAATTTGCTACAAGATTAATTCCTTCCGTTGTTCCTTTTGTAAAGATTATTTCCTTCTCGCTTGCAGCGTTAATAAAGCTCTTTACTTTTTTTCTTGCATCTTCATAAGCATCTGTTGCTAGGTTGCTCAGATAATGAACACCCCTGTGAATGTTTGAATTCATAGAAGTGTAATAGTTGTCAACAATATCAAGAACCTGCTGAGGTTTCTGAGTTGTTGCTGCATTATCAAAATAGCAGAGAGGTTTATTCCTTATCCTTGTTTTGAGGATAGGGAAATCTTCACGTATCTTATAAACGTCATAGGTGCTTTTTATTTGGTCTATTACAGACTCTTGCTTAACAGACATTAATTGTTATCTCCCGGATTGAATTTGCTGTTTAATATTTCTTCAATATAGTTTCGTACAGCATTAACTTTTACAGACCGAATGACATCGCTTGCAAAAGCATGTATGAGAATTGTGCGGGCTGTTTCTTCACCGATTCCTCTCGATTTTAAATAAAACATTGCATCTTTATCCAGTTGACCAATTGTTGCACCGTGAGAACATTTTACATCGTCTGCAAAAATTTCAAGCTGCGGTTTTGTATTTACAAGAGCTTCTTTGGAAAGAATAATATTATTGTTTTCCTGGAAGGCATTTGTTTTTTGAGCATCCTGCCTTACGATAACTTTCCCGTTAAAAACTCCTCTGGAAACATCATTTAAAATTCCTTTATAGTGTTCGTGGCTATTGCAATGAGGTTTTGCGTGGTCGATTAAAGTGTGCACATCAAATAACTGGTTCCCTTCGGTAAGGAATAAACCGTTAAGCATACATTCACCTCCTTCATCATTAAACCTGGAGTTGAATTCGTTTCTTGAAAGCGACGCTCCGAGAGAAATAAAATGGGAAGAGAAATTGCTTGTCCTTTCCTGGTCAACTTCCATTCTGCTGATATGAAATGCCGATTTACTTTCTTCCTGCAATCTTAAATGATCTACAATGGCATTCTCCCCGACAACTATTTCTGTAACCGTATTTGTAAAGTAAATTCCCGAATTAATATTTACGAAGTGCTCA
>MGZZ01000130.1:14483-14549 GCA_001802795.1 Ignavibacteria bacterium GWC2_36_12
CACAAAAAGATTTCTTGGCTGAACTAAAAGTTTTTCTTTTCCTGAATCAGTTATGAAAAGAATATG
>MGZZ01000131.1 GCA_001802795.1 Ignavibacteria bacterium GWC2_36_12
ATATCGCTATTAGTTCAGGTTAGTTCTGTAGATAAGTAAAGTAATCTTTTTCAAATTTTTTTTTAGCTTTCCATCCAGCAGCAAAATCCTTAAAAATTCCGAACAAAGTTGAACCGCTTCCGGACATCAGGACGAATGATGCTCCACTCTTATAAATTTGTTTTTTTAGTTTTTCAACTTCAGGAAATTCAGAGAATACAACTTGCTCGAAATCATTTTTTACTTTCTCTTTTAACTCATTAAAATTGTCAAAGTGCTCCTGCTTTATATCTGTTAGAGAAAATTCAGGCTTTGTTGGTATAATTTGCTCATAAGCTCGTTTAGTTGATATATAAATTCCCGGGTTGACTATTAAGATTGGATTGGAAATCGAGAGATTAAAATAACTGAATTTTTCTCCCCTCGACTCCGCAAAACATGGTTTAGGATTAAGGAAGAACGGAACATCTGAACCAATAGATAAGGCTATATTAAATAGTTTTTCATAATCAAGATTTAATTCTAAAAATTTATTTAATCCTGTTAAAGTTGAAGCAGCATCTGAACTGCCGCCTCCTAATCCTCCGCCAATAGGAATGTTTTTATCAAGATGAATATGAACATTAATTTTTTCCCCTCTTTCTTTTTCTAATTCTTCTTTTGCATTGACAATAAGATTATCAGGTGTAGAAGTTAATTCATTGTTGTTAGAAGTAAATAGAAAGCTGCCTGCTTCTTTGATAGTTAATTGATCACACAAATTTAAAGGGTAAAATATTGTTTCAATGTTATGATAACCATCCTGCCTTTTGGAGACGACGTTTAGCCCAATATTAATCTTAGCAGGAGCTTTAATTTTTAATTCTTTCATCAAAAAATCTTTTTATTTCTTTAATGTGTGTTGGTGAAGAACCGCAACACGATCCTATAAATGAAGGTCTCTTAGTTAAAGATAATTTCACTTCACTAGTATATTGTTTTGGAGAAACTGCGCATTTAATAATCTCCTCATTATAATTACCTCCTCCGCAATTAAGATAAAAGCCCCAGTTAAAATCAGTGTCTATTTCACTTAATACTTTCTTAAACGATTTGGAAATTATACAATTAAATCCAATCGCCAATGGATCATATTCTAAAACAAATTTAACAGCATCAAAAAGATTTTCCCCTGAAAGGAGCTTTAAGTTATCTTTAAAGAAAAAGCTAATTACGTAAGGAATTTTTTGTTGATTACAATACTGTGCTATAATCTTTATTTCATCAGTGTGACTTTGTGTTTCATTAAGAATAAAGTCACATCCGGCAGACATTAACAGATCAATATGTTTTTTATGGTTATGGCTTAGTTCTTTCTTTGAGATGATTCTTTCTTCCTGGTAACAATCCTCGGCTGGAGCATTGGAGCCGGCAATAAGTATCGGTAAATTCCCTTTTGCTTTTAGTGCAAGATCAACACCGGCTTTTACCAGTTTTTCACTTTTTATTTTTGTGAGCCCCTTCAAAGCAACCGGGTTTGTTCTGAAGGTATTTGTAGTAATTATATCTGCACCGGATTGTAGGTATTTTTTATGGATCGAATAAACTTTCTCCGGGTTTTCAATGTTGGCATAAGACATCCAAAGTGAGCCCTTCGGCTTTAAGTTTATTGCCTGAAGCATACTTCCCATTGCTCCATCAAGAATTAAAGGGCGGTTTATTCTTTTTGCTAATGAGAAAAGATTCATTTGAAAGCAGGCGAGTATTTATTTTCGAAATAGTTATTGACTTCTCCGGTAATCCTGTCAAGACCGATCATGGAAATATATTCGAGATTAAATAGGCAAACTTTTTTATGGAGAATTTCTTTATTCATATATTAAAACAATTTAGGAATAAATTATTTATTTTGAACCTGATATTTAACTTTCATTTCATACAAATATACTAAACAAAAGTAACGAAAATTGGCTTTTAATGTATTGCAGATAAGTTTTGGAGACGGCTATGCAGGAAGTGCAACGATGGCGATTCTGAGTTCTGTTGCACTTGGTAAATTGGGATATAACGTTTCTCTTCTTGTTTCTGAAAACTCTCTGACAGAAAAAAGAGGAAGAGAAAGGGGACTGAAAGTTGTTTCTTTTAATAGCAGAAGTACAAACAAAAATCTTTTTGATGAAGTTGAAAATTATTTCAGCAAGTTTAAACCTAATTTTATAATAAGCTATCATTCATTAGACAGAAAGCTTGCTATTAAGCTGCGGCAAAAACATAAAAAAGATTTTATAAATATTGCTTATCGGCAGAATATGTCTAAAAGTTTTCCTGTCATAGGGCAGTGGATATATAATAACTATTTTGATTACCAGCTTGCCTGCAGTTTCGGCGTTGCCGAAGATCTGATAAAAGCAGGAGCAAAAAAATCAAAAGTCAAAGTAATTCACAATATTGCCGAATTTCCTTATGATATTGAAACAATCTCAGGAAAATATGTTAGAGAAAATTTCGGCATAGATGATAAAATAATACTCGGAGTATCGAGTTGGTTTCATAAAGAAAGAAAAGGATTTGATATTCTCTTCGATGCTTTTTCCGGAACAGATAATAAGTTTGTCCTGTTAATTATCGGCATACCAAAAGAAAACCAGCAGGAGGTTTATGAATACGCTGAATCATTTGGAATTAAAAAAGAACGACTAATTATGCCTGGCTTTGTTGAAAATATTTATGAGTATTACAAAGCTATGGATATTTTTATCCTGCCTTCAAGATCGGAAGGATTTTCTCTTTCACTTCTTGAAGCTGCTTTTGCCGGGCTGTCGATAATTGCTTCCGATATTCCCGGCAACAATGAAATAATATTTAATGGTAAAACCGGTTTGCTGTTTGAATTGAATAAGCGGGGACATTTGCTTGAAAAAATTTTAGAGATGAGCAGTAATCATGAAAAGGCTAAAGAGTTGTCAGTGAATGTTAATAAAGAAGTGATGAACAATTATAAGCTTCAAAATTATGGTGAAAAGCTCGATGTGTTTTTAAAGAGTATAATTTCAAATAAGAAATTATAAAAGAATCACGCTAACAGAATTTTTCTTTATTAATTTATCTAATTTATCTAAAACCCTTTTCACCGGTAGATTTCTAAAACACTCATGGTTGTACGGGCAAACAAGCAAATCACATTTAATACAAAATAGTTCGTCCAATCTTACCCATTCATTATTGCCGTAAGGATAAGCTGTATAAGGATCAGTCGGACCGAATAATCCTAAAGTGGGTTTGCCTAAGGCTGCTGAAATGTGCATCGGTCCGGAATCATTTGCAATTATTATAATGCAGTTATTTATTATTGCAGTTAGCTCATTAAGAGTTGTTTTATGAGAATGAACAATTTTTTCACCCAGCTTGTCTTTTATAAATTCTGCATCTGCTTCGTCTCCAGGTCCTGAAACAACTAACAGCGAACAATCATATTTATTTAAAAGTGCATTACATATCTCGCTCCATTTTTCTGGTTCGCATCTTTTTGATTCCCATCCTCCTGCAGGGACAATTCCAATTACCGGTTTTCCCAAATCAAAATTTTGTGAAATAAAACTCTTTGCTTTTTTGTTATCTTCATCTTTTATTTGATAATGTATTTTCTTTGAGATGATTGGAATATTCATTGCATGAAGCAGCTCCAGGTTATGCTCTGCCATGTGATGTGAACCTCTGGCAGAAGCTGCTTTAATATTGTAAGCATATTTTCTTCCCCTGTATCCGAAACCAACTCTGTATTTCACACCCGAAAGAAAAACTATCTGGGCGGTTCTCGGATTTGACCATGTATCGATAACCATATCGTATTTTTCTTTTCTGATTATCAGCGCGACTTTAAGAGAAAATTCATTTTTCCCCATTGTAAGAACTTTATTTACATCTGCTAAATTTTCAATGGCAGGCTTTGCAAATGGTTCTGTCAGGTAATCTATTTTTGCATCTTTGAAGTGAGCTTTGAGATTATCAAGCAGAATAGTTGAAAGAACAACATCACCAATCCCACGTGGCTTAATGATAAGGATTTTTTTTATTGCCGAAGGATTTAAATTCATGATAGAACACGGATTACACTGATGACACGGATTTTCACTGATTATTCTTTCTATCGTTAGTAAATATTTTTCTTCTAAACTCTGCTTTCTTTCCAAAGTTCAGCAGCAATCCAACTTCGATATTTGTAGCTTTAAGATAGTTTATTAATTGAGCTTCATGCTCTTCACACAAACTTTCCGCAGCTTTTAACTCAATAATTACAACATCATTCACTAACAAATCTGCAAAGTAATTACCTACTTCAACTTTTTCATAATGAACCAGAATATTTTTCTGTCGTTCAACTTTTAATCCCATTTTAGTCAATTCAAACAGCATAGCATTTTCGTAAACCTTCTCAAGAAATCCATAACCAAGGACATTATTCACTTTATAAAAAGCTTTAATAATTTGACTCGTGATTTCTTCGTGCAGCATTGTTTTTTAATCCGTGTAGATCAGTGTAATCTGTGTCATCCGTGTGCTATGTTTTTAGTGTGCATCCAGCCAATTATCTC
Organism: Ignavibacteria bacterium GWC2_36_12; assembly: GCA_001802795.1. Taxonomy (GTDB): domain Bacteria; phylum Bacteroidota; class Ignavibacteria; order Ignavibacteriales; family Ignavibacteriaceae; genus RBG-16-34-14. The sequence continues at coordinate 4,551 of MGZZ01000131.1, forward strand.
CAATTCCCGTATCAACAACAACAGGAACGTTTAATGGTAAAGCTTCTTCCATTAATTTTTTTATCACGGGACGGAGTTCATCCACTTCATCTTTGTGTGCATCAAAGACCAACTCATCATGTACTTGCAGGACCATTTTTGTTTTCGCTTTTCTTTTTTCAAGCTCTTTATAAATGTTTATCATTGCAAGCTTTATCATATCTGCAGCGGTTCCCTGGACCCGCATATTTATTGCAACTCTTTCCTCGAACTGTCTTACAACACGGTTGCTGCTGTTTATATTTCTCAGATATCTTCTTCTACCGAGTATAGTTTCGGCGTATCCTTTTTCTTTTGCACGTATAACTGAATCATCCATAAAATTTTTAACGCGCTTAAATGTTTTGAAGTAAGTAGTAATAATTTCTTTAGCATGAGTTTGTGTAACGCCAAGTCTTGTCTTCAGTCCAAATGGACCGATGCCATAAAGAATTCCGAAGTTCACTTCTTTTGCTTTTCTTCTCATATCGGGAGTAACATCTTCCGGCTTCACCATAAAGACAAGCGCTGCCGTGCTTCTGTGAATATCTTCCTTTTCCTTAAATGCTTTTGAAAGTGCCTCATCTTCTGAAATGTGAGCCATGATTCTTAATTCTATTTGACTGTAATCAGCGCTGAGAATCACATGATCTTTGTCTCTCGGTACAAAGGCTTTTCTTATTTCTTTTCCGCGGTCTGTTCTGATTGGAATATTCTGAAGATTCGGATCGTTGCTTGAGAGCCTGCCAGTCGAGGCAACTGTCTGGTTAAAGCTCGTATGTATTCTTCCTGTTTTAGGATTTATAAGATTCGGAAGCGCATCTGCATAAGTTGATTTTAATTTTGTTAGCTGCCTGTACTCAAGAAGCAATTCAATTACTTCGTGTTCGCCTCTTAAATATTCGAGCGATTTTGCATCAGTAGAAAAACCGGTTTTGGTTTTCTTTCCAGATTGCAATCCAAGCTTGTTGAAAAGAATTTCCTGGAGCTGCTTTGTAGAATTTATATTGAACTCTTCACCGCACGATTTATAAATCTCATTTGTGTAATTATCTATAAGTATCTGAAGATCATCACTCAAAGATTTCAGTGCATCATTATCTATTTTAATTCCTTCTCGTTCCATATCTTCCAGAATGGGAATGAGAGGGAATTCAACATCATAAGCAATTTTGGTAAGATTTTCTTTCTTTATTTCTTTATCGAGAATTTCATAAAGCCTGTAAGTAATATCTGCATCTTCGCTCGCATACTTTCCCAACGGCTCAGTTTCAACTTCAAATATTTTGGACGAATCTTTTTTAGGTCCGATCAAATCCGAAAGGGGAATAGGTTTGTACTTAAGATACTTTACGGAAAGATCGTCCATTCCATGCTTCTGATCGGGATCAATAACATAGCTTGCAAGCATTGTATCGAAATAAAAGTTTTCAACCGAAATTCCGATGTTTCTCATAACTGCAATATCAAACTTAGCATTCTGGCAGACCTTTTTGATTTTCTTATTCTCAAAAAGTTTTTTGAAAACTTTTGTAAAATCTTCGATGCTTAACCGTTCATCAGGATTTGAGATAAGCTTTCCATAATTATCAGGCTGCAAAGGAATAAAAAATCCTTCTCCTTCTTTGGAAGAAAAAGAAGCTCCCGCAATATTTAATTCAAACTGGTTAAGACTGTCGGTTTCAGTATCAAAAACTATTAATTCTTTTTTGCTCAGATAATCTGCCAGTTCCTCGGCTTCCTTAAGATTTTTTATCAGCTTATATTTTACTTTTGATTCATCAAAAGCTGTAACATCATCAGCAACAACTTCGTTAAGCTTTGCATTTGCAGAAGAGGAATCATAAATCGAAAGCAGCCTGTTATATATATCTTTAAACTCGAGCTCGACAATAATTTTTCTTAAAGAATCGAAATCAGGTTTTGTGAATTTTGCATTTTCAAAATTAAATTCGAGTGGAACTTCGCAATGAATTGTAGCAAGGTCTTTCGACAGGATGGCATTTTCTTTTCCCTCGATAAGCTTATTCTTTAATGCAGGCTTTTCAATTTCATCAATATGATTGTAAAGATTTTCTATCGAGCCGTACTTTTGTATTAATGGAGTTGCTGTTTTTGGACCAACTCCCGCAACACCGGGAATATCATCCGAAGAATCGCCAATCAGTGCTAAGTAATCAATCATCTGTCCCGGCTCAAAACCGAATTCCTCTTTTACTTTTGCTGTATCATAAACTACAATTTCATCGCTTACTTTTCCGCCGGGTTTAATAACCTTTACTTTATCCGTAATTAGCTGGTTAAAATCTTTATCGGGAGTTATGATAAAAGTCTCGAGTCCGAGTTGTTCTGCTTTACAGGCTGCAGTTCCGATTATATCATCTGCTTCATATCTCGGAATGATGTAAAGAGGAATATTCATAACTTCGATCAGTTGTTTTATCCTGTCGAGCTGGGGAAACATATCGTCCGGCATTTTTGCACGTGATGATTTATAGTTTTCATATTTATCGTGTCGAAAAGTTTTTTCCTTCGAATCAAAAGCAACGGCAATATAATCCGGTTTATGATCTTCGAATATTTTGATAAGCTGGTTGATAAAGCCGTAAACAGCAGATGTTGGTTCGCCTTTAGATGTAACGAGGGGTCTGTTTATAAAAGCGAAGTAAGCTCTGTAAGCCATCGCCATCGCGTCGATTATTATAAATTTTTTGTTTTGCATTGTTCAGTTATTTATTGAGGAGAATAACTAAGCTAAAATAAAGATAAGTGGGGTAAGTTTAAATTCGGGCAATGGAACACGGATGACGCGGATTTTACGGATTAAATTATCCGTGATAACCTGCCTACCGGTAGGCAGGTCTGTGTTATCAGTGTCATCTGTGTTCTATCCTGTCTGTTAAATCTCTGCTCGTTTCAAACTTAACGGATGCTTTTGTCATTTTCATATCGGGAGAGATTTCATCGTAAGGTTTCTCTTCCGATTTTTTTGCTGTATATATGGATTTAGCTCTCAAGTTGGTAGGGTTAGAATAATTTTGTTTGATTTTTATACTCTGAGACTCTTCTATCTGCAAGTTCTATATATTTTATATTTGTATCGTAGCCAACAAAATTCCGATCATTTTTTACAGCTGACAAACTTGTAGTTCCGCTTCCTAAAAATGGATCCAAAATTATATCCTGTTTGAAGGAATATAATTTTATTAAACGACGTGGAAGTTCTTCAGGAAATGGAGCAGGATGACCGATCGTCTTTGCTGAAACTGCGGGAAATATCCAAACACTTTTTGTCCATTCCAAAAACTCTTCTTTCGTAATTGTACTTTCTTTCCCTTTACTGTTATGCGTAAAAGTATTTTTCGAAAAGATTAAAATGTATTCATGTATATCTCTCAAAACCGGATTTGCTGCTGATAACCAACTACCCCAAGCTGTAGAAGGGCTTGCGCTAGAGGCTTTGTTCCAAATTATTTCGCCACGCATATAAAATCCCTGTTCCAGCATATCTTTTATAATATAACTATGAAGTGGGATATAAGGCTTTCTTCCAAGATTGGCAATATTTATACATGCACGTCCACCCGGAACTAGAACTCGGTATGTTTCCTTCCATATGTTTTTTAATAAAAATAAATATTCTTCAAGACTCAAATTATTGTCATATTCCTTAGTTACATTGTATGGTGGCGACGTTATCATCAAGTGAATAGAATTATTAGGCAATTCATTCATTTGTTCGCTTGAATGACAAAAGTGTTTGTTCAAATATTCTTGAGGGATCTTATTTTCTATATGTTTAACTTTATCATCTGTTATTATTCCTTCATACAATCTTGAATTATAAAATTGGGAAGAATCATGATTTATTCTTCCGGGGGTTCCGAAAGAACTGGTTTTTGTTCCATTCTTTTTCTCTTGGTTATACATATTACTTTCTTACCAACTCTAAAAATTTTTCTGCTTTCTTTTCAATGTCTGACTCTTTATTTGCAATTTCAATAATTCTTCCAAGTTCCTTTTTTGATTTCATGCTTGAGAAGAATTCTTTTGGTTCCGAAATTAATTTATCCAAAGATTCTTCTAGTTCTGAATAGCTATCCATTCTAATGAAACCGTTATTATCTGTCCTTTTAATATTTTCTCCATTATTATCTAAAGGTTCTGGATTAATTGACCAAAATCCATGAATAATTCCGGCATTTTTTAGAAAATCTACTTTCTTAAAATATGAAGCCATAATGGGTGTATTACCTAAAACAATAATCGGAATAGGTGAGGCTGCAAAATCAGAAACTCTAATATTTATACTTTTACCAATTGCTTTTAACATAGAATCGGAGCGTAAAAGCCCTGGATTTCCCTGATGTGATTTGAAATCACCTAAACAAATTACTTCTTCTTTCCTCTTATTCAGTTTCAATTCCCAATTCCAAACGATTGACATTTTAACTTCAAAAATTATTAAGATATTTTCTGCTTTCTGAACTATATCTTTAGATTTACAAATTGCTACATCAGCCGAAGATTGTTGTGTTAAACCTATTTCCTCACATACAACTCCTTGTACAGAAAACCAATTATGTTTAGAGGCAAAATCTTGAAGCAAATCAACTGAATACTTTTCGGTAAAACTTCCAATTAATGAATTTCTACTTTGTAGAGTTGCTTTTTCTCCTTTATAAGATTTTGGCCAATATGCAAAGTATCTTTTATCATCCGATACATAAAACAATTGTTCTGGAGTAGCGAATTTCCTTGATTCTATAAAGAATTCAATTTCCTTTTCTTTTGACCATAATTGTTTCATAGCTAAAAAATTTTTGTGTTAAATATAAGGAAATCAGAATTGAATTCTATACTCTTTATTAAACATCAGAAGCAAATCACTCCTAATATACCCCAAAGATAAAAATGCTTCCAATGTTTAGAAAAAAGGGAGCCGAAGCTCCCTTAATTAAAATATGAAATAAAATTATTTTTTTTGTGAGTAACCGAGATCAGGTCTCATCACTCCATTTTTATGTTCAAATTTTTGTGTAATCGCCATAAATTTGTCCAGCAATTTACTTCCTTCCTCACCAAGCTGCTCATCCTGCCTATCAGATAAGGTAGACCAATCGGTTCTCCCTTTTGCAGGCTGAACGAAGATCACCAAAGGCATATCTGTACCCAAACCTCCAAAGTAAACCCTGTATCCTTCTTCAATATTCTTTGACCCATAAAGAGCTTTATACTCTTTAAGTAGTTCTTCTGCTTCATCTTCCTTACCCGGTATTAAATTCAAATAATCAACGTGCCTGAAGTTTAATCCCTCATCGGAACTTAAACCGTAAGCCGGTTTATAAGAGAGATCATTTCTTAAAGTCATAAGAAAATTTTTGTGTGAAGCATAACAGCCGTCGAACCCGCTCATAGTCTCGTCCACTTTATCCTTACCAATCTTATCCATCGTTTCGGTTCTCATTCCCATATATTTAGATAAGCCGTCATAATCTTTTACCGGCGTAATATAATTGTAAGTAAAATACTCGAGTTGAATCAAGCGGTAAGATCCTTCAACGTTGGCTTCCTTCATCATCTCTGTAAAATCTTTTGAAGCCTTCTCATATTTTTCCTGCATATAAGGAAAAATAACATCTTCGTGAAACAAGAACATCTCCCGGTCAGGCACTTTTTCCTGTGCAGGCGTTTGGACAAATGTAAAAAGAAAGAGGAACAAGAATGATAATACGAGTTTCATATATGAGCCTCCTGATAAGTTTGTAAAATTAATTTAAGATGGAATAATTGGTGACGATGAATATTCCGAATAATATCTATGATAGTCAAGAGGTTTTTAAACTAATGTCAGGATTGAAAAATATGATGCCGGATACCAGATACGGGATGCCTAAAAAATTACCGGATTAGCGAATTCGAAAATTTAATTCGAAAATCCGATAATTCGTAAATTGGAAATTTGAAATAGTTTTTCTTACTAACTTCTTATTAATCTTTCTTCCAATAATTTTTGAATATCTCTTCTACCATCCAGAATACAATGAACAAATACTTCATCATTTAGTATCCGGTAAATAATTCTGTAAGGTTTGTAATGAATTTCTAAAAAGTCTTCAATTTCCAATAATCTTAGTTCCGGGGGGATATGACCTCTCTGCGGAATTTCCTGAAGGGCTAAACATTTTTGATGTAATTTATCGAATAATTTTTCTGCTCTTTCTTCAGAATCATTTAAGTAAACATATTTATAAATTTCAAATAAGTCGTTCTCGGCATCAAAAATAAAATTAACTTTGAATTTCATTTTTGCTTCTTTTAAACTCTTCAATTTTTTTTCTAATATCTTTGAAGGTTTTATCAAGAGGTTTATAATTTTTCTGTTTCATATTCTTTACACTCAAAGCTAAAATTTTCAGAAGTGCAAGAGCTTCTTGCGTCTGTTCATATACTTTTACGTCCTGAAGAATTACTTTAGCTTCACCGTTATGAGTAATCACCATAGTTTTTTGGTTTTCTGCAACATCACGTATTACTTCCGATGCGTGAGTTTTTAAATAACTGATTGGCTTTATTGATTTACTAAATTTCATTTTTTACCTTTGAAATACCTGACTAAAATATAGTCTTTTATTTGGTCTATGGCAATACTTAATGTAGTTTGCGGATTACCGGATTACCGGATTACCGGATTAGCGAATTCGAAAATTTAATTCGACAATTCGAAAATCCGTTAATTCGTAAATTTAAGATAACCGGACACTACTTATTTTTAGTAGGAATTTTAAGCTCGGTTAGTTTTATATTCTTAGGCACGATGAAAAATTTTCCATCGGGAGAAAAATCTTCTTTAAAGACCTTTGCTACTTCTGATGTTTTCGTTCCCATTGCTTCGGTATCAGTTTTTAATGGAAAACTTTTGTAGACCCACATTTTAGATTTCGATTTAATTCCGCCTAAATCGGTTTTACCTTCCATAACATCACATGTTTTACCAAGAATTTTTTCTGTTCCGACTTTCTTTACATCAATTCCGAAAGCATCTGAAAGATTTTTGCTGAAATCCTTAAGCTCTTTTTCTGATTTGCCAGCAAACTTATCATAGAAGGGATTCTTCATTTTGGTCCCCGTCTTTTTATCCGGGTCGTAATTAATCAGCCAGTTACCATCCACTATGCTTACTGATTTACTCTCTTCCTTTTTATTCATCATTTTAATATTACGTATTTCGTTCTTGTAATGGGCTTCCTTATTTCCCCATTCGGTAATATAAATTTTTTCCGTTGTTGTACTTTCCATCGCCGGGCTGATTACAGTTGATGTTTTTTCAATATAAGCATTCTCAAACAGGTAACGTTTAATCTTTTTATTCTGAGAGAATGACTGGGGGAAAAGCAGAACTAAGAAGAAAGAAAAAAGGAAAATATAATGCATTGTTTTGGAATCCATGACAAGTCTCCTCCTTGTTAAAAACTTTTTAAGTAAAATACGAAATTTTTTGTTTAACAAGTTCGTCCGAAATCCGCTAATTCGTAAATCATTAATTCGTAAATCCTAAATCATAAATCTTAAATCCTAATTCCCTATCTTCTTCCTCCAATATTTCCAGTAAAGATAAAAGGGGAGACCGAGTAAAATTAAAATTGTCCCCATTGCGGCATCTTCAGAATCTGAAATAATGGAATTGATCAGAAACAGAAGTGAAAAGATTACAAATATCCATGGAGTGTAGGGATAGCCCCAGACTTTATATGGTCTTGGAGTATCAGGCATTTTCTTTCGCAGCACAATTACTCCCAATGCACCGAGCATATAGAATAACCACGTAGCAAAGATCACGTAATCCGTAATCGTATCGAATGAACCTGTAAGAACAAGAACAGCCGACCAGAAGCCCTGCAATAAAAGGGAAGTGTATGGTGTCCCGAATTTGGGATGAACTTTTCCAAGAACTGTAAAAAATAAATTATCTCTTGCCATCGCAAACTGAACCCGTGCAGAAGCAAGAATACTCCCGTTAAGAGCACCGAATGTAGAAACTATAACTGCAATAGAAATAATAGAGGCGCCCGCTGATCCAAAAATAATTTCCGCTGCCGAAGCCGCAACCAATGGAGATTTTGCCATTATATCTACCGGAAGCACATAAAGGAAAGCAATATTAACTAAAACATAAACTGCTATTACAATTAGCACTCCGTAAAGCAAACCGAGAGGAACATTTCTTTGAGGGTTCTTTACTTCGCCTGCTACGAATGTTACATTGTTCCAGCCATCATAAGCCCAGAAAGCACCTGCAAGTGCAAGACCTACTATTGTAAAGAATCCGCTTATACTATCTTGTGGAATTAAAAAACTGCTGCTTAGATTTGAAAAACTTCCTTCACCAACTGTAAAAAGAAGAACCGACAAGAGAATAATTGAAGCTATTTTTATGAACGTTACAATTGTTTGTACAATTCCTCCAAAGATTACTCCAATGTAATTAACACCTGTAAGGAATATTATGCAAAGTATGGCAGTCGCTTTTGGTCCAAATTCCAGGAAAGGATGAATGTTGCCAACAAAAGGCATGTAAACTGAAAAATCCTGGAAGCTTTGGGGAAGCTGTGGGTAGTGTATAAAATATCCGAGATATTCGCCAAACACATAAGCAATTGCAGCCTGGCTTCCTGTTTGAATTACAGAAAAGATTGACCAGCCGTAAATAAATGCGAGACCATCTCCATACATTTTTCTGAAGTAAACATATTGCCCGCCGGTTGCATCTATCATACCTGCAACTTCCGCATTTACAAGTGCACCGATAAATGTTATTAAGCCGGCAACTATCCAGATTATAATAAGAAATTCAGGTGAGCCGAGTTGTCCTGCCATAGTTGCAGGTTTGCGGAAAATTCCTGAGCCAACCATCGAGCCTGCTACAATCATTACAGCAGCAGTCAGGCTTAGTCCGCGTACAAGTTCTGTTTTTTTATTTGTCACAAAAACCTATGTTGAAATTGTTGATTGAAATGTAAACACAATGCCTGGAATATTGGAGTGCCTGCCTGCCGCAGGCAAGACCTGCAAGTAAGTGTTGCATAACTCTACCAATATGGTGGTCACGAACCATTTCGTGACCAAACATTTGTAATTCGTCCTGTCAGGAAATGGTTCCTGACAGCCGGTACTCATAACAGTCGAACTAATGAGTTGTGCAACTCTCACGGCAAGGCAGGGTGAAATGATAGAACAATGCAAAACATTACTACTATAATATTTTTTCACTCCTAATAATTTTTGATTTTCCATTACTCCAGCCAAAGATATTTGAAATTTTGATGAGCTATGAAATTCCAAAAAGCAAATTTCAAAATCCAAATAAGCATCAATAAACAAACCTGCCTGACTGCAAAGCAGGTACAAAATCCAAAACCCCGGGCACTGTGTTTGACATGATTTTTAGATTACCCGAACTTCCTGATATTTTTTTACAAATACAAAATATTTTAGAATAATTATTCATTTATTTTCTATTTTAGCCAATCATTTTTTAAATCAGGTAAATTTTCAGGAGTCCGGCAATATGGATACTAAAAAGATTCTTAGTACCCCGGTGCTTGTTTCGGCACTCGGTTATTTTGTGGACATTTATGATTTAATCTTATTTGGTATTGTAAGAATTCCGAGCTTAAGTGACTTAGGAGTCGAAGGAGAGGAATTAATTAAAACCGGTGTGTTCCTTTTAAATATGCAGATGGCAGGAATGCTGATTGGTGGAATTGTCTGGGGAATATATGGAGATAAAAAAGGGAGGCTGTCTGTTTTATTCGGTTCAATTTTCCTTTATTCGGTTGCAAATATTGCGAATGCCTTTGTTACTTCAGTTGAAGCTTATGCTGCTTTAAGGTTGCTCGCAGGGATAGGATTAGCAGGAGAGCTTGGAGCGGCAGTTACATTAATAAGTGAAATATTGCCTAAAGAATTAAGAG
>MGZZ01000132.1 GCA_001802795.1 Ignavibacteria bacterium GWC2_36_12
TTACTTTTGTATTACGATAAAAAAATATTTTCTTCTGGTAATATTCTTTTAAAGGAAAGAATTTAATTTTTGCCCTAAAAATGTGTGCTGACCCAGGTTACAATTCCTGCTTTCTGTTAGCAAAACCTTCGAGGCTATCGTAGAAAGGAGAGCGTTAACCCCGAAGGTTCTTAAACAGGAAAACTTATCCTGCCTGTTTTTCTTTCTTGGCTAAGAGTTCTTCTCTGCTTTCCTGGTGATCAGGATCAGGTATAATCGTTCCTTCTACCGGGCAAACAGTAACACATTGGGGATCATCAAAGAATCCCACACACTCTGTACATAAATCTGAATTTATAACGTATACACTTTCACCTTCAGAGATTGCATCGTTAGGACATTCATCTACACATGCGTTACAATTTATGCAATCTTCGGTTATCATTAGTGCCATGTTATCTCCTTATTTGTTTTTGTTATTAGGTTAATTATCTAAAATCCTGTTCATCAAAAACCGTTGAAACGGTTTCCTAAAGAATTAAAAAATTACAGTATCAAATTCTTTGTTCGATTTTCGTTTATAGCTGATTACATATTCCATTCCTCTTCGGAACACTTCTTCATTCACTTTTAAGAATTCTTTCTTTTTAACCGAATGGTTTGTGGTATACAGCACACAATCATTTGAAACAATTTTTGTTTGAGCTATGTAGGCTCCGAGCATTACAATATTGGCTACTTTTGTATTTCCGATTTCATCAGCAATCCTGGTAGCGGGAACATATAGAACCTCAACATCACCCCTCCGGACATTTCTTCCAATGAGAGAACTATTAACCAGAATTAATCCATCTTTTTTCACATCATTTTCAAACTTATCTAAAGAGGGTAAATTCATCGCAATTAAAACATCTGTTTCGGTAACAAGAGGGGAGCCGATTCTTTTATTTGAAATATTTACCTGGCAGTTTGCAGTTCCGCCGCGCATCTCGGGACCATAAGAAGGAAGCCACGTGGTGTAATAGTCTGATATCATTGCGCATTTTGAAAGTAATTGACCAAGAAACAGAATTCCTTGTCCTCCGAAGCCTGAAATTTTTATTCTGGGGTTTTGATATTTAGGTTTAACATCAGGCTTACTAAACTTTGTGTCCTGTTCGTTCTGGTTTTTCTCACCAATGATTTTTTTGATTTCTTCCGGGTCAAATTTTTTAGCTTCATTTAGTAAGGCGACGGGCTCTGAAGTTTTATCTTTAAATATGCCCAAGTGAAAATTTTTGCTGAGAACTTCTTCTATCCATTTTTTAGCTTCAGTCGGTTTAACACCCCAGCCTGTAGGGCAGGGAGAAAGAATTTCTACAAGTGAAAATCCTTTATTCTCAACCTGGTTTTGTAAAGCTTTACGAATTGCTTTCCGTGCTTTCATTACATTTTTTGTATCGCTAATTGCAACTCTTTCGATGTAAACGGGTGCTTCAAGTGTAGCTAATAATTCACAAACCTTAATCGGGTAACCTTCATTTTGAATGCTTCTCCCGTATGGTGTGGTAGTTGTTTTCTGACCGATCAGGGTTGTAGGAGCCATTTGTGAACCAGTCATTCCATAGATTGCGTTGTTAACGAAAAAGACGGATATGTTCTCACCTCTGTTGGCAGCATGAAGAATTTCATTACCGCCTATGCCGGCAAGGTCGCCATCTCCCTGGTAGCTGATGACTATTGAACCGGGAATTGCACGCTTTACACCTGTCGCAACAGCCGGTGCCCGCCCGTGCGGCGCCTGAATATTACCGCAATCAAAATAGTAGTATGCAAATACTGAACAACCAACAGGACTAATTACAACGGATTTATTACTTATCCCGAAATCGTCCATCGCTTCTGCAATCAATTTATGAATTACACCGTGACCACAACCGGGACAGTAATGAGTTGTAAGTTTATTGGAGCCCGACTTCCTGTAAAACTCTTTGTAAAAAGATTCCGGTTTTTGTAAAATATCTTTTATCATTATTCTTTTATTAAATTTTTATAAAAGTTTCGCTCAACTTTTCCGTGTAATTACCTCGTGCCGGTAATGAAGTTGCAAGTATTCTTACTTTGTTCAGAATCTCCTGTGTTCCCGGTACAATTCCTCCCATCCTGCCGTAAAATTTTACCGGGCATTTACCGTTTAGAGCAAGTCTAACATCGTCAACCATTTGTCCGTTGCTCATCTCACATACAAAAAATACTTTTGCTCTGTCACAAAGCTTATTAATTATATCCTTTGGGAAAGGGAATAGAGTTATCGGTCTTAATAAACCTGCTTTTATTCCTTCCTCTCTTGCTTCTTCAACTACAGTTTGAAGAACCCTCGAGACAATTCCATAACCCATCAAAATTATTTCTGCATCATCGGTTTGTATCTCTTCAAATCTTGCTTCTGTTTCCTGGATCTTACGGTATTTTACCTGAAGTTTTATATTGTGCTCTTCAAGGTCATTCTCATCGAGATAAATTGAAGAGATAAGGTTGTTCTTTGTCTCTTTGGTTCCATCAACTTGCCAGTTTTTAGTTGGAATTTTATTTACAGGGTCGGGCAATTCAACAGGCTCCATCATTTGCCCGATAAATCCATCGGCAAGAACTACAACCGGTGTACGATACTTATCTGCAAGTTCGAAAGCTAACATTGTAAAGTCGCACATTTCCTGTCCACAATTGGGCGCTAGAACAATAAGTTTATAATTACCATGCCCCCCGCCTTTAACAATCTGGTTATAATCGCTTTGTTCCGGAGCAATATTCCCAAGTCCCGGTCCGCCTCTCATTATATCAACAATTACAATTGGTAATTCTGAACCTGCAGCATAAGAAATACCTTCTTGTTTTAGGCTAATGCCGGGTCCTGATGAGGCTGTCATAACTCTCTGTCCTGCTGACGCAGCCCCATAAGACATGTTTATCGCACCCACTTCACTTTCAGCCTGAAGAAAAGTACCTCCGACTAAAGGAAAGAATTTTGCGGCTGCTTCTGCAATCTCACTTGCAGGAGTAATGGGGTAGCCGTAATATGATTTGCACCCCGCAAGTATAGCTCCTCTTATAACTGCTTCATTTCCTTTTAAAAATAATTTTGCCATAACTTTCCTAAGAGCTAAGATTCATTTATTCTTTTGTAAACTTTAATAGTTCCGGGTTCGGGGCAAACATAAAAACATACGCCGCAACCTGTACATCCTTCACCAATATACTCCACTGCATGGTATCCAAGTTTATTCAGCTTTTGAGATACTTTTAAAACGTCAGGGGCACATGCTTCTATACATAAAAGACATTCTTTGCAAAGCTCTCCTTCAATTTCGACTCGTGCAGAATGCTTCCTTTTTTTCTGTTCAGGATCTTCATTTACGAGGGCTAAGTTCATACTGTTCATTGATATCTTTTACCTTTTTTTTTCATACAGATTTAAGCTGAAATTTAATCGGTTTCATTAGCCTCATACTTCTTTATGACGAGCAATACTTGATGCGTTTATACAATCTTTATTCCAATAATATCCTTTTCTTAGATAATGAATTTGAGGTAATCTGCCCGAAACAGTGATCCGGCTTTCTTAATTTCGATAAATAATTTAGTTGATTATCGTTTTTGAGAAATGAGAAAATGATACTTGCTGAAAACGTTTATAACCAAATGAATATCACATGGTATATAAATTGTCTCTTTGGTGTAGAAATATTCAACAAGTAAAATTATTGGGAGAAAAGCTATGACTCTGCACGAAATAAAAGAAAAGTTTTTAGCCTATGACGTAGTTTGGTTTTTGGTCTTTGTAGGGTTCGGATGGCTTATACTTTATTTATTATATATGTTGTTTACTGTAATTGTTTTATAGATTAGCGAAGTTGTAAAGAGCATCAAAGAAACATAAGGGCACCGGCTATCAGGATAACAGTGGCAGTTGCTCTCCAAAGAAGATGATGCTCATTAAATATTTTCCCTCCCGCCACAGTACTAAAAAAAACCGATATTCTTTTTACCGCAATAATCAGGGCTACTGGCGCAAGCGTGACGGCACTAATTTGTGTGTACCTGTAACCCACAGTAAGAATGGCTGTTAAAATTATCCATAATAATATAGAATTATTATAAATACTATTTCCCCTTACTAAATTTTTCTTCTTTATGAGATACATTATTAAAAAGTTAAGCGCATAAAAAACATGTTGAAACCCGATAAAGGTATTGATAGGAAGTTTCAAATCTGTTACAAGTAACCGGTCTAAGATTGAAGTTGCAGTGAAGAGAAGAAGAGCGATCAAAACATAAAGATGACTTTTGGACTTTAGCAGGGTTTTAAATGGATAAATAAAATTTTTCTTCCCGGCATTCTCAAGCAGGTACGTGCCGCTAATAAACAGGGCAATGCCTCCGACCTCTTTAGCAGAGAGCTCGTCGCCAATAAAAACAAAAGCAAAAACCGCGATAAAGGCAGGTGTCAGAATCATTAACGGTAGTGCTTCACTTATTTCTAAGTTTTTTATTACAAGCATTATAAAAAGAAAAGCGAAAGAATTCAGGAGAGTTTTAATATAAAGCACCGACATGATTTCGAAAGTAATCAGCGAGTAATCTATAAAAAAGAAAAAGGGAACTGTAAAGAGCAAAATCAGGACTGAAACAATAAATGAGAATTCAAGAGCATCAAGCTTAAAAAGTATTTTCTTCTCACAAAGTGAAGCCCCAGCCGAAAGTATAGCAGAAGTAAAAGCAAGTGCAAACCATTCCATACTATTCACTATCCCACATTAATCTTAACTTTAAAAAAATGTTTCTTCCGGGTTCAATATCTATCAAACCCCGGTTCGTAGAAAGATGATCCCTGTATGCTTTATCCAGAATATTTTCTATACCGGCTGCTGCCTGGAAATGAACTTCTCCTATTCTGAATTTATTTGAAAAAATTGATGCGTTTAATAAAACATAACCCGGTGTTTCTTTTTCACCTTCAGAAATATTATTCTGTCTAAAGAAAAACGTCGTGTTTAAATTTATATTTAAATAATTAAATAATGGAAATTTTAATCCTGCTCTGCCATTTAATGGTGGTATCAAAGGCAGGTTCACATTATTTTTTGTGTCTTCACCTCTCACATAAGAAACTGTATTATAAAAAACCATTTCGTCTAACAGATTATATTCGCTTGAAAGTTCGAAGCCAAATAACCTTGCTTTACCAATGTTATTTTTAATAAGTGCCGGTCTGCTCTCAAACTCTCCTTGCGTTTCAGTTACAAGATTATCGAAAAGATTAAGAAATATATTTGTTCTTACAGTTAATCTTTTACCCCACAATCTGTTGCCCAGGTCAAAGAAGTATCCTTCTTCCGGCTTTAAATCCGGATTACCCAGCTTTACAATGTTGCCCTGGTCAATAAATTCAAATCTTTCCTCTAAAGATGGGGATCTGAACGACCTTGCAAAATTAAATGTTAAATCTAATTCTTCGGTTAATTTATAAAGTAAACCGATATTCCCGCTCCAGGATGTATTTTCACCTTTTCCTGAGTTCCAGATTATAGTCTGATTAGATGGGCTTTCATCTTTTATTCCGTTTGTTATTTCATACAGAGGATTTTTTACTTCATCATTCTTTATGTTTATCAAATCGAACCTTCCACCGAAATCTATTTTCATCCTGTTGTTTAAAAAAGATATTTCATTTTGAATAAATATTCCTGTGCTGGTAAAGTAAGCATCAGGGATTGGTTTCTCACCCGTGATTTTCTTTACCTCGCTGACAACAGTATTTCCATCTTCACTTAGAATCTGTGTCATTACATCTTTTTCGCGTGACGTAAATAATTTTCTTTGCCAGAAATCAATTCCACTCACAAGGAAATAATTGTCTCCTATTACCCAGTTTCCCGTTAATTGCACACCATTTGTTTTATGATTTCCTTTTGGAGTAACAGACTGAACCATCACTTTTTTGGGAGGATTATTTCCCCGGGCAGGAATTGAGCTTATTGTATTCGGAATGTTCTCCACATCACGATCAATTTCCTGGTAGAAATATTTCAACGATAAACCGGTAAAGCTTGTTGAAATATTTTTGATATTATATTCGGCGCTGTAAAGAATTCTTTGAGCATTTTTATATGTTACTTTTGCAGGGGAAGGAAAGAGTGAATTACCTCCCGGCAGACCGGCATCTTTTGCATCATAATTCTGATAATTAACTTTTATTTCCTGATCCGGCAGCAGTTTAAATCCTGATGAAAGAGAAATGCTTTTTGTTTTGAACTGACTATTCGGTAAAGTTCCTGTTGGTGTTTGTGTGTTTCCGGCATATTCCATCGAGCCGCTAAGATCGGCAAACCACTTATCATTTTTTAGATAAAGATTTATTCCGCCGAAACTTCCCTTATTAACACTCCTGTTGCTGTTTGAAATAGTAACACCGTATTTAAAATTTTCATTGTAGCTTATATCATCAGTAATAAGATTTATCACCCCGCCTGTTGCACCAGAACCGTATAATGAAGATGCAGCACCTTTCAGGACTTCTATTCTTTTAATATTATCTAAATTAATTAAAGACAACCCGGCAGCTAACTCTGTTGATGTTTCAATTCTGTTTCCATCAATTAAGTAGACAAGATTAGAGCGGCTTAATCCTCTGACAGAAACAAATGTTTGCCAGATGCCATCTCTGCCCAAAGAAATTCCGGGTTCGTTTTTAATTACATCTGCGGGAGTTATAGCAGGATTATTAATTATTTCTTCTTTATTAACTATTGTAAACGGAGTTGGTGTTTCCTTTACAGTTCTTTCAAATTTAGAGCTTGTAACAATAACGTTGCCCAGTGAAATTGGATTTGGTTTCAAATAAATATTTATGAATTCCGTACTATCAACAGTGATTTCGATATGTCGGTCCAAATAAGAGATATGAGTTATTGTAATTGAGTATGTAGCTTCTTCAAGGTCGTCAAAAAAAAACTTTCCGTTTTTATCACTCGTTGTTCCGGTGTTAAGATTTTCTATAAAGATGTTGGAATCTTCAACAGGCAAACCTGTTTTTTCATCTTTAACAATTCCGTTTATTCTGCCGGTTTGCGATAATATACAACCGCAATAAATAATTGATAAAACCAAAATAATTTTATAAAACATCTTAGTACAAACATTATGCAATAATTAGTTACGAGGTAGAGAAAATCACTATCTATGCCATCGGCAGGTTAGCTAAATAAACAATAACTGACAGAGCGAAATTAGCTTTTCTCACAATTAAGAAAACGACAAGATTAAGCTATTCATTTTTATCTCTTTCGATAAAAACTTTTTTAGTATTTGGAAATATTAATCTCCTAAATTTACCGACTTATCTCTAAATTTTTTTGGACCCTGTTCCCGATCTAACCTTAAAAAGGCGGTATTAAGTAGAAAAAACTCTTTATCCTTTTACAGTTCAATGGCATTTTTGTTGTTAAATTCATCTTAATAAGATATAAAGATGGAGGATATTTTATGTATAGTTTACACAACCTTAGCTGCAGAGTTTCAAAATCATTTCTTTGTCGGTCATATCTATTTATGTTCATTTTCTCTTTAGCGATTTGCGGAAAGCTTAATGGTCAGGTTCTCTCTGCAGAACAAATATATGAAAAAGTAAATGATGCAGTTGTAGTCGTGCTTTCTTACGATTATTCTGATAATCTCACATCGCAAGGCAGCGGTGTTGTTCTTAACGATAAAGGTTATGTTGTAACTAATTATCATGTTCTCTCAGGAAATGAACGACTTGAAATAATACACGGAGAGGATGTTATTCCTTATGTTGATATTATAGGTATTGATGTGGAAAAGGATATTCTGATATTGAAAATTGAAGATAAAAAGTTTCCGGCAATAAAGACTGGAGAAGTAAAATCACTTAAAGTTGGGCAGCGTGTTTATGCGATTGGAAGTCCAATGGGTTTTGAAAACACTATCTCCGAGGGAATTGTTAGCGGATTAAGAAGTTATGAGGAATTAAGAAAAAACTATATCCAAATAACAGCAAGCATTTCATCCGGAAGCAGTGGAGGTGCTGTTGTTAATGATAAAGGTGAGCTAATAGGGATAAGCACATTAACATCAAAGGTAGGTCAAAATCTAAACTTTGCTATTCCTATTGATGAAGTTCTTAAGGTTGAAATTGGTTCTTACAGTAAAGACGATAGATATAAAGATTTTGAATTGTTGAATAAAGGATTAAATGCTGAAAGAAAAGGAAATTATCAAGAAGCTATAAACTATTATTCACGATATATCGCGAAATTTCCGAATAATTCATTTGCATATTATAATCGTGGTGCTGCAAAAGATAATTTAAAAGATTACAGAGGTGCAATTCAAGATTATAATAAAGCAATTGAGATTAATCCGAATGATGCAGAAGCATATAATAATCGTGGTGCTGCAAAATTTAATATAAAAGATTACATAGGAGCAATTAAAGATTATAACAAAGCGATTGAGATTAATCCGAATCATGCGTTTGCATATACTAATCGTGGTGCTGCAAAAGGTACTGTAGAAGACCATCGAGGAGCAATTCAAGATTTCGATAGAGCGATTGAGATTAATCCGAATTTGGCTCAGGCATATTACAATCGTGGACTTAATAAAGCTATTTTAGGAGATAAATCTGGTGCTTGCTTGGATTGGAGTAAAGCGGATGAATTGGGATACGACAAGGCTTATAGTGTGATAAGAAAGTATTGTAAGTAAAGGATTATTTTTTAACAGGTACTATTTAAGAAGAAAACTTTCGAGTGAGATGTGAGCCCTGTAATATTTATGAATAATTTTGAACGGACTTATTTTGGAGATTCAATATTTTCTTCAATTGGTCGTGCATTAACCATCTCAACAAGGTTTGAAAATGGTTGTAAAATGTTAGCTGTTATTTTAGGATTAAAAGAAAGACCCCTATTTGAAAATGAGAAAAAATTTAATGGCTTTATAAAAGAATTATATAGAAAACAATTAGTAAAGGACATTGAAAAAATATTAAATTCTAAGAATGACGATGGACATTTTTTACATATAGCACGTCAATCCAGAAATGAAATAGTTCATGAATTTACCAGGGGTTTAGATGCACCAATAGATTTATTGCCAAAAGATGAAATAAAAAATCTTGATAGCAGATTGATAGAATTAGTAGAAAATATCTCTCTTGGTGATTTATTTATATCACTTATATTGTCTCGTCTGACCAAGGAAGCAATCCCAAATAGTCAATTCATAAATAATTATCGAAACAGAATTTTGGAATGGGTAATGGACAGAACCGAATAAAAATTATTTATAAACGAATTTGAATTAAAGATGATAATATTCAATAAAATTATTCAAACTAAATAATTATATGTTAAACATTTCTGTAATAAGTTTTTTAGTTGTAGCTTTAGTTTATGCTTCTCTTGCTGCGTTTAGTAAAGTCTTCTACCAAAAGAAATCAATTGCTAACCTAAGCCAATCTGAAAGAAATATCTTATTTGATAGAGCAACAAAAAATGATCGGTTTGTACTGTTCATTACAAATTTATTATCAAGTTTTATTGCCCCACCAGTATATATCTTGGCAATTCTTTTAGCTGTATTTATATATTTAATTACAAAAATATAAACTATAATTAGGTAAAAACTCTTCCTTCATCTCTCAATATTAAAAAAACTACTCTTTTCTATGTTTCTATAAAGCTTTAATTAACAATTCTAAATAAAAATCAATTCTCACATTCAAGAAAACAACAACACAGATATCTTCTTTTTTATCTGTTTTGATAAAGAAAAAAGCCTAAAGTGTAAATAAACAAAACAATTTAAATGGTATAAATATTGGCTAATCCAAGCGAATCAAAATTTTTATAAATTATTTTAAGCGATCGGGAGATATGGAACGCAAAAAAGTTACAATAGACGGAAATGAAGCTGCAGCGTATGTAGCATATAATACTAATGAAGTAATAGCTATTTATCCGATTACACCTTCTTCAAACATGGGAGAGTGGTGCGATGCATGGGCATCTGTCGGTAAAAAAAATATTTGGGGAATAGTACCGAGTGTAAGTGAATTGCAAAGTGAAGGCGGAGCTTCAGGAGCAATTCACGGTGCTTTACAAACCGGTGCTTTGTCAACGACTTTTACAGCATCGCAAGGTTTGCTTTTAATGATTCCCAATATGTTTAAGATAGCCGGTGAATTAACTTCAACTGTTTTCCATGTTTCTGCAAGGTCTATTGCTGCACAGGCGCTTTCAATATTCGGAGATCATAGCGATGTAATGGCAACGCGCTCAACAGGGTTTGCTTTATTAGCTTCAAGTTCAGTTCAGGAAGTTATGGACTTTTCTTTAATTGCACAGGCTGCAACTCTTGAAGCTAGAATTCCTTTCATTCATTTCTTCGATGGTTTCAGAACTTCCCATGAAGTTATGAAGATTGAACAATTGAACAATGATGATATTAAATCTATGATTGACGATAAGCTTGTACTCGAGCACAGGGCGAGAGCTTTAAGCCCCGATCATCCTGTATTAAGAGGAACCGCTCAGAACCCGGATGTTTACTTCCAGGGAAGAGAAACAGTTAATCCGTTTTACATTAAATGCCCGGGCATTGTTCAAAACCAGATGGACAAGTTTGCAAAACTAACCGGAAGACAATACAAACTTTTTGATTATGTAGGTGCACCGGATGCAGAAAGAATTATCATAATTGTAGGTTCAGGTGCTGAACCTGTTGAAGAAACTGTAAACTATCTTGTTGAAAGAGGAGAAAAAGTCGGGGCAGTAAAAGTAAGATTATACAGACCATTTTCAATTGATCATTTCATTGCACAGCTTCCCGAAACGACAAAAGTTATTTCAGTTCTTGACAGAACAAAAGAGCCCGGCGCAGCAGAACCACTTTATCTTGATATAGTAAATGCTATTTCAGAAAAATACAGTAATGGTGAATTAAAATTTGCTTATCCCCAGATAGTAGGCGGACGGTATGGACTTTCATCAAAAGAATTTACTCCTGCTATGATTAAAGCCGTTTTTGATGAAGCTAAAAAAGATAAACCTAAAAATCATTTTACCGTTGGAATAATCGATGATGTTACAAACACCAGCCTTGATTATGATACTTCTTTTTCTGTTGAACCGGATGAAACTTTCAAGGGAATGTTTTATGGTTTAGGTGCTGACGGCACTGTCGGTGCAAATAAGAACTCCATTAAAATTATTGGTGAAAGCACCGATTATTTTGCGCAGGGTTATTTTGTTTATGACTCAAAGAAGTCAGGGTCAACCACAATATCTCACCTGAGATTCGGACCAAAAGAAATTAAATCGACTTACCTCGTTAATAAAGCAAACTTTATTGCATGCCATCAGCAGGTTTTTCTTGAGAAGATGGATATGCTTAAGGATGCTGTTGAAGGAGCGACATTTCTTTTAAATACAAAAGTTCCTAAAGAACTGGTGTGGGATTCACTTCCTGAGAAAGTCCAGAAGGATTTGATTAATAAGAAAATGAAGCTCTACATAATTGATGCTTATAAAGTAGCCGATGAAACAGGAATGGGTGTAAGGATAAATACGATAATGCAAACCTGTTTCTTTGCAATTTCAAAGATCTTTCCCAGGGATGAAGCTATCCGGATGATTAAGGATTCGATAAAGAAAACTTATGGTGCAAAGGGAGATAAAATAGTAGAGATGAACTTCAATGCTGTTGACCAGACTCTTTCGAACTTATACGAAGTTGAAGTTCCCGCGCAGGTTACAAGCAAAATCCAATTGCAACCTGCAGTTTCCGGGAATGCCCCGGAATTTGTTGCAGATGTTACCGCCAATATTATTGCCGGTTTTGGTGATGATATTCCTGTAAGCAAAATGCCTTGCGATGGAACTTTCCCGACAGCTACAGCGAAGTGGGAGAAGAGAAACATTGCACTTGAAGTTCCTATCTGGGATAAGGAAATATGTATTCAATGTAATAAGTGTGTGCTTGTATGTCCGCATGCAACGATCAGAGCAAAAGTATTCGAAGAAAAAGAACTTGTAAATGTGCCGGAAACATTTAAGTACACAAAGTTTAAAGCAAAAGATTATGGTGAAAATCTTCTATATTCTTTACAGGTTGCTGTTGAGGATTGTACAGGTTGTGGATTGTGTGTTGATGTTTGCCCGGTAAAAAATAAAAAGGAAACGAAGCTTAAAGCAATTAATATGGTTGAGCAATTGCCAATCAGAGAGCAGGAAAGAGCCAACTGGGATTATTTTCTTAATTTATCCAACCTTGACAGAACAAAGGTTAATGTATCTAAAATTAAGGACTCACAATTTCTTGAACCTTTATTTGAATTCTCCGGTGCCTGCTCTGGCTGTGGGGAAACTCCTTATGTAAAGCTCGTCAGCCAGTTATTTGGAGACCGTGCGGTTGTGGCTAATGCAACCGGTTGTTCATCGATTTATGGCGGAAACCTGCCTACAACTCCATGGACGGTTGACAAGGATGGAAGGGGACCCGCATGGTCTAATTCATTATTTGAAGACAATGCTGAATTCGGTTTTGGTTTCAGGCTTGCAATCGATAAGCACAATACACACGCAAAACAATTACTTGAAAAATACAGGAATGAATTGGGTGATCAATTAGTTGATGGATTGATTAAAGCTCAGCAGAATGACGAAGCTGGTATTTATGAACAACGCGAAAGAGTTGCCCAACTGAAACAAAGATTAAACAGTTTTATTTCGAATGGATACAGTGACGAAGCAAAAGGCGAATTCAATCACTTACTGAGCCTCGCAGATTATCTTGTTAAAAAATCAGTTTGGATTATGGGAGGAGATGGCTGGGCTTATGATATAGGTTATGGAGGATTAGATCACGTTCTTGCCTCCGGGAAAAATGTAAACATACTTGTGCTCGATACGGAAGTTTACTCGAACACAGGTGGACAAATGTCTAAATCAACTCCGCGTGGTGCAGTTGCAAAGTTTGCTGCAGCCGGAAAACCGATGGCTAAGAAAGACCTCGGAATGATGGCAATGTCTTACGGCAACGTTTACGTTGCTAAAGTTGCAATGGGTTCGAATGATGCACATACGGTAAAAGTTTTTCTTGAAGCCGAAGCTTATAATGGTCCTTCGCTTATAATTGCTTACAGTCACTGTATTGCACATGGAATCGACATGGGTAGAGGAATGAGAAATCAAAAGGCTGCAGTTGACTCCGGCTACTGGCAGCTTTACAGGTATAATCCCGATCTTGTTGCAAAAGGTGAGAATCCCTTTAAGCTCGACTCGAAAGGATTGAAAATACCGTTAGCAGATTATGCTTATATGGAAACACGATATAAAATGCTAACCAAGACGCATCCGGATCATGCTAAAAAACTTATGGATGAAGCTCAGAATGATGTTAATGAAAGATGGAAACTGTATGAACAATTAGCTTTATCCGGTAACGGAAAAGAAAATTCTAAAATAGAAAAACCTGAGTAAGCCAAACATTGTTTAATTTATTCTATGATAGAAAAAGGAAAGTTTAAAAAATATTTAGCAGGTGAAAAGTGAACATTACAACAAATTACCTCGGACTTGATTTAAGGAACCCGATTGTTCCTTCGTCCGGACCCATTTCGGAGGATCTTTCCAAAATAAAAGCTATGGAAGATGCAGGAGCTGCGGCTGTTGTTCTTTACTCGCTTTTTGAAGAACAGATTGAGAATGAATCTCTTGAGTTGCATCACCGCACGACATATCACGTTGAGAGTTATGCTGAAGCTTTAAACTATTTTCCTGAGCCGTTTGAGTATCGCCTGGGACCGGATGAATATCTTGAACATATAAGAAAAGCAAAAGAGTCGGTTGGTATTCCGATAATTGCAAGTTTAAATGGAAAATCGTTAGGCGGCTGGATAGATTATTCAAAAAAGATTGAGCAGGCTGGTGCAGATGCACTTGAGTTGAATATTTACCTGCTGGCGACAAATCCTTCCAAGCCGTCATCATGGATAGAAAAAACTTACATCGATATTGTTAAAGAAGTAAAAAGTAGTATTTCAATTCCCATCGCAGTTAAGATGCATCCTTTCTTTAGTTCTGTTGCATGGATAGCGGCTGAACTTGATAAAGCAGGTGCGGATGGACTTTCGTTATTCAACAGGTTCTATCAGCCCGACATTGATCTTGAGTCGCTTGAAGTTGTGCCAAATGTAATTTTAAGCTCTCCAGCTTCTATGAGATTGCCATTGAGATGGATTGGGATTCTTTATGGAAAAGTTAAAGCTGATCTTGCAGCAACAAGCGGAATATATACTGAAAAAGATGTTATAAAGATGATTATGGCTGGT
>MGZZ01000133.1:0-13212 GCA_001802795.1 Ignavibacteria bacterium GWC2_36_12
AAAAAAAGTGACATTGAAATTTTCATCAGATATGAATACATTTGAATGTAAACCAACGATAAAAATTCAGAGGTAATTATATGTCCAAAACCATAACTCTTCGTTTAAGCGAAGAAAGCTATAAAGTTTACAGAAAATTGGCTGATAGAGATAATAGACCAATTTCAAATTTTATTGAGACTGCTGTTAAAAGATTCATCGAGCATAATGTCTATGTAGATGAATTCGAGATGGAAGAAATACGAAATAACAAGGAACTCAATAAAAGTTTAAAACGTGGTTTTTCAGATATGAAATCAAAAAAGGGACGGTTAGTTGCCTAATTACGAAATCTTTGAAACTGATGAGTTTCTAAAGAAGATTAATAAATTAGCTAACCAAAAAAAATCCTTCATTGAGAAAAAGCTTCTGCAATATATTTATCCCCAATTAAAAGAAGAACCACATTACGGAAATAATATCAAAAAGCTCGTAGGTTATAAACCAGAAACTTGGCGATATAGAATCGGTAAATTTAGATTATTTTATGTAATAGATGAGAATGAAAAAATAATTTATATTCTATCAATAGACTTGAGGAAAGACGCTTACTAAATATTTAAAAACGGTAGAACAAGCAACTCTCCGAAGGAGTCCTTCGGACAACCCGGCTCCGCCAAAGGCGGACAGGCTGCTTTTTTTTCTCGTGGGCTTTAAAGTTTATTTTTTCTCCTTCAAAACAAAATTCACATCAGTCACCGTCCACCTCGGTTTTAGATTAAGAGTATCGCTGTTGTAATAACTGCTGAAAATTATAATAGCAGGATTTTAAAATCTCCTCTTTAAGTAAATTGAAACCTACCTCTTAATAAATACGAATTGCCCTCCTTCATCGTTTGTATCTTTTATTGACTGAAGCTGGGGAGTTTGTTCCGAGTTATTTGCAACCGCAACTCTGAAATCATTAAAGAGCTGAGATGCGTCGATATATTTTTTATTGTTCTCCCGCAATGCTTTTATAAGATAATAAGTAAAAATAGAGTGCCCGTCTTTACCGGCATCCATCACTTCTTCAAGTCCGCCGGAAGTAAGTGCAAGACGAGCCTGCTTGCGATATACTTCCTTGTAGTATTTCTCCATGTTATTAGGATCGAACGGAACTGACTCATTCGAAGAGCCTCTGAAAATATCTCCGGCAAAACAAGCATCCGTAATCAGGAAAGTATGTTTAGCAGGGATGCCACCGAGAAAAGTTTTTATATCGCTGTTGGAGATATAGTCAGCTACGGAATTTGAACTAGCGTCAACCGGAACCCAATAACCTTTGTTCAGTATCCTGCTATACTGACCATGCCCGGAATAAAATATAAGCAGGTTATCTTCAGTTGTAAGATTATTAACCAGCCATTCAAATTTTTGTATTATACCTTTTCGCGTTGCTTCCATATCGTAGAGAGTTACAACCGAATCAAACTCATACTCAGATTTTAACAGTTCGGCGATTCCCTTTGCATCGTTAACGGCATTGTTGAGCGGATGCCAGTAGCCCGAATAGGAATTTATCCCGACAACGAAAGCAAAATACCTTCCCGCTGAAAGCATCTCTTCGGGAGTTCTTGAAATAATAAATGTATCAACCTTGACGGAATTTAAACTGTTCTTAGCCTGAACGATCAGTTTATTATCACCTAAATTAAGACTCATCTCAATTAAAAAACTGCCACCAGGACCAAGTTCAGCTTTCCTGTTATTCACAAGAACTTCTTTAACTCCCGCATCGTCTACTGCAGTGCCTTTTACTGTTATAAGCTCCTTTTTACTAACAATCTTTATTCCCCGCATAACCGGGGGTTCTATGATAGAAATAATCGTACCCGCCGCCGGGGTAGGCACCAGCACACTGAATTGTTTTTCGGTTGACATACCTTTGTTATTAATCGCTGTTATCCTTATCTCATTCAGCCCTGGATTGAGAGAAAGATTAAAGTAATATCCCCCGGAAGAAAGCTTATCAGCTATATTATCATTTACAGTTACCCGTTCAATTCCATATTCATCGACAACATTTAAGTGCACTGCTATCATAGCTTCTTTGTGAACTATGTTCCCGTTTTCATAACCTGAAGGTTCAATTATTATCACCTGCGGCGGATTTACTTTTGTTATTTTAACTTCAGGTCGGTTGATTTCAGTTATTAATCCTTCCAGGTTTGAAACTTTCCTGGAAGCATCGGTAAGATTCGGATTGTTTTTCAAAGCAAGTTGATAAAGATCGATTGCATTTTTATAAGTACTGACCGCGCCGTCCTTATCGCCCTGCTTGTATTTTTCCCTGGCTTTGTCTTCCGTCTCAACTGCCTGTGCGTAATAAAGCGAAGATTGAATTGCAATACTACTTTTATCCTGTTCGAGTGCAGCCTGTTCCTCCGAAGAGAGTTGAATATCCATTTCTTCCGTAACATTCAATGCAAGATCCTTCACAACCTGCAACAGGTTATCGAGATCATCCGTCATTTCTTCTGCTTTTAGAGTCAACCCTGTTTCGGTTTCAACAATCCGCAAATCCACTCTAATCTGTTCTCCAAAGAAATTCATAAAACTCCCGAGCAGCAAAGTCTGCGCACCGAGCAGCTTACCGATTTTTTGAGCAGTCGATTGATCGAAAACTCCTGTTTGCTGAAGCTTCAGTTCGTCAATAACGTCATTCAGTCTTTCCCGTTCAACTACTTTGAAAGCCTTGATATTCGTCAGTTCGGTGATCAGCATATCGGCGATGCCTTTGCTGAGAGGTTCCATTTTGTCTTTATCGACAACGCTGTTGTTTTCAAAGTAAAGAACTGCGAGAGTTATTTTTTTCGACTGAGGATATGCTTGCTCTATAAAGCCGGATATTAGTAATACAATAATGAGGATTGATTTAATATTCATGATCTGATCACAGTTTGTTATTGTTAATATTTTTTATTGACTTATAACTGATAAAAATATTTATATCCCCGCTGTTAAAAACGCTGCCTGCAGCGGGGATTTTATTTCAAATAACTATTGCCCGGTAGTAAAGTACCATGTAAAACCATAACTATAATTGCCGTGTGAATCCAATGCTTCCACCCACCAGGCATAGAGAGTGTTCGGTTGAAGCTGACCGGGATCGTATTCCGCAACTGTAAGCCCGCTGGCTACAAGCTGGGTACTACCTGACGGTCCAAAATAAACATTATAAGTTAAAGGATCGTTCTCCGGATCAGAGGTCTGCCACGTCAATTGAACATCGAGGATAACACCTGTTGCACCATCTGATGGGTAAGGAGATGACGGGTCACGCGGCGGCTGGTTTTGATAGTCTAAATGAATTGTATTTGAGGAATCCTGGGAGATCATAGCATACGTTTCACTCCAGTAACCGGTAATGCCTCCACTTCGTAATCCGTAAATAAAATAATTCAAACCCTCGTTAAGGAAAACCGTACCTCTTGCTACAGAATCACTTATTGAAAAAGTATATTCTCCTATATATTCAAATGCATTTCCTGTATATCTTTTTATCAGGAGATTTACATTATCCCAATCGTCTTTCGTGGAATCCCAGAGAGTATAATCGAAAAATTGCGGCTGGTTCGTACCATACCAGTAATTCCAGAAACTATCTATAACGGAAAATTTTGTCATATCAAGACAAATTATTTTGAATTCATCATAAGCCGCTGTCTTTTGAAGAACACCCGGCTTAACGGTCAGATGGGTCTTGTCCAAATTCAACAACTTTCCACCGGAATGATTTGCAGTTCCGTCAAACCTGAAGCTGACACTATTACCGGAGCTGCCGGGCGCAACTATATTATGTTCGCAGGATATAAGCATTAAACCCATCATAAAAGCAGCTACAAAAATTATTTTTTTATTCATTTTCAAATTCCTTTAAATCTCAGTTGAATAAATTAGGTTATAACCTGTATTTAATTCCACCGCTCAATTCAAGTCCTGTTATATTGTTACCTGCATTTTTATTTTTCAGGCTCCCGGTTAAAAATTTGAACAGCATATCAAGACTAAAATTATTCGAGAACTTGTAATTAAACCCGGCTCCAACCCCGAGGATTAAAGCTCCGTTAGATTCATATTCATTCTTTGAATAATATTTCATTTCAAGTGCACCACGGAAACCGAATGATTTGTTCAAGGGAGTATAACTCATCCCTCCGATCTCAAGCTGGTTCCCGTTGCTGTTATTCTCCTCTTCTGCCAGCGATCCGAACCCGCGTTCATTTTTACCTTTAGTTCTTTCACGGAGATAAAGCATCACATCTGTTTTAGTAATTTTAAATAATGATCTCAAATCGGCGATCAGCTTTGCACCGGATTTAAATACTTCAGTCTCGTCGAACTCATCGGCGCCGTAAAGAGTGTAAGTTATGTCGAGCGTTAATTTCATACCTCTTCGATTACCGACGTTTGTTTCACCCCCGATATTTACTGAGATCTCGGTCCCGGGTTTATATTTTGCATCGATACTTTTATATGGTTTAAATCCGTTTTTGTAAACGAATCCGGCTCCGCCGCCAAGAATAAAATCGCCTGCCTGAAACGCATACAAGCCAGCTATGTTCGCGGAGAAACCCTGACCAAAACTCGGTACGCGAAAATTCAGGGAATACTCTGCAAGAGCAGAAGTTATCGAGCTTTGATCTCCTTCGAGCCTGGTATTCCCGGTTGGAACTGTAACACCTCCGGTTATAAGAAGGTGGTTATCAGCGGTTACGAAGGAACCCAGGATTCTTGTGTCTGTCATCCCGAATAAATGTTGGGATGCAGAATTCATTTGTGCAAATGCCGAACTCGTTACAGCATTGATCGTTAAGCTACGGTTAATAGGGATCACAAAAGATAACGGAACAACGAATTCCGTAACTCTATCCTGATCAGTACTCCATGTCTGTATTGAAAAACCGGTGTTTACCTCCGGCTGCCTGAAAAAAGTGCTTTTCAGGATCTGAGCGTTGGCTAACATGGGAATTAAGGTCAAAAGTATTAAGTATTTCTTTTTCATGTTAAACTCGTTTTTAATCTTTTACCGTGGTACAATTAATTCAAATTCAACCTTTACACCTCTTCCGAAACCCGCACTGTTATTTGGGTTCCTGTCATCTCTGCCCAAAACCATTTCGCCCGTAAGATTTGCACTTCCTTCAATCAGTCTGTCCATCGTAGTTGAAAGATCCATTGCAGGACTCCTGAAATCATTTTCAACTGAAGAAAAATTTGTTGAAGCCTGCTCAATATTCTGCACTTCGTTTAGTTTTACCTTTGCAATCTTAAATGAAGGATCAATGGTTATAGCTTCCTGGTAGTATTCGGCTGCTTCCTGGTAATTTCCTTTGTCTTCCTGATCCAGCCCTTTAGAATAGGCAACGAAAGCAAGATAGGATTCAGTAGGTATTATCTGTATCGCTTCTCTTTCCTGATCAGAAAGAGTAATTCCCATTTGATCGATTATATTGAATACCAATTCCTTCTGCAGCTTAAAATATTCTTCAAGACTGCCGCTTACATTCTTAACTTGCTGTAAGCTTCCATCCTGTGTTCCTATAAATCCGGCATCGACTCTGAAAGTATTATCATCCATGCTCAGGTACGTTCCCTTAACAAGTCTCTCCGCTTTCATCAGCCTGCCTAACCGTGGAGCTGATTGCTGATCGAAAGCCTCTGAAGAACTCAGCTTCATTTCATCAAGCAGCTTTTGAAGCCTGACTCTTTCAACAACTTTCAGGTCTTTTACCTTGGATAAATCTGTAATCAGCATTTCTGCAAGCCCCCTTTGAAGCACGTCCATCTCTTTGTTGGTCCCTAAATTCTGGAAGTACAAAACCGCCACTGTGTTGTGGGGAACCGGTTCCTGACTCAAAGATTCTTCATTCTGCAGGGTTGTTTTTATTTCCTGCTCCATTTTTTTCTGAGAAATTATTTGAATCCTCCCCTCTATCTTTCCCTCAACATCTCCACTTAATGATTTTAACGATAAGCATTTTTTATAATAATCTATCGCCTCGTCGTAATCGCCGAGCTTTTCACTGAGCATTCCAAGGTAGAAAATAGTCTCGTCATCGCCGGGCTTAATCACCTTTGCTTTTAACAAAGAGACTTCAGCGTTCTGCAGATCGTTATTCTTCAGCTCTGCAATTCCCAAATCCCGCAAGGCTTGGTAATTATAGGGATTGGTTTTAAGCTCCTCTTTAAATATTGCGATAGCCTGCGAATACTGCCCGTCATCCAGCGAACTTCTTCCCTGATCGTACAAAGTGGCTGCACAGTTAGAGAATAGAAGCGCCGTTAAGAAAAGAAGAATAAATTTTGTAAGGTTTTTGATCATAATTTCTCCTTCAATTATTTAATTCATTATCTTATTAAACTCTACTGAATATGATTTATTTCAATGAGCACAGGGATAACACTCTTGCCCATGTTTTTACCATTGAATACAATTTTATCTGTGTATTTATATTCAATGTTTTGTTTATCAACTATTTTATCTTTCAATACCGACTTTACCCTTTCCCAGAAACTGCCTTCAGCTTTTTCAACTTCAATCATAACACTATCTATGTCGAGCTTCTCATTGCTATAGAGAAAACAGTAATAAGATTTACCCGTGGTTTCGTCGAGCATGTTATAACTATCTTCATCGGGAATGGCGACATTATTCTGACTGTAAGGTAGATATGCAACCATCCTGCTGTTAAAAGGAAATATTTTATAAGTCTTGCAGCTAAGGTCCGAGCTGAAAGCATAAACGTATGCAGGTTCATCATTCGATATTCGGAGCTCGAACAATGTTCCTGAGGTATAAGGCTTATCCATAACAAAATATTCACCGTTAAACTTCGAAGCCATAACTTCACCTGTATTTTCTGTAAACGTCATGCTGCCGGAAAGATCGATTCGCTCAGAATCGGGAATTGATTTATCAATAAGCTCAAATGCCAACAGGCAGAAATAATCGAAGTCGGAATATTTAATCCAGGTAAATCCTTTATTTCCCCACATAGTACCCCAACTGTTCATCAGCTCGAAAGCTCCTCCAAATTTATTATCATCATAGCCAATGACAGTAATACCGTGACCTCTTCCCCAGAACTTATATTCACTGCTGTCTGCATTAAGAAGCTCGTCTGCCTTGAGAAATGAGCCGGGACAATCGATAGCAATTATTACCGGGCGTTTTTCTGCAAGGCTTTTTTTAACCAGCTTTGTTTTTGAAACGGATTGACCTGATAAAATATCCCTGTACTCTATTATCCTGTAATTTATCGCCCGCATAATATCATCTTTAGTTACCTGTCGTTCACACTCAAATGCAAATTCATTCAACTTAACGCCGCCCTGGTTTTTCAGAACATCAAGAGCATCAATTAAGCTTGTGCCACCGTTACATCCATTACCTGTCCTGATCTGATTATAAACGAACGAAGGTGAGAACGCATTCCCGTCGGTAGTTTCTCTTGCCCATTTATTTCTGAGTGCTTCAAGAATTGTCCGTCCCGCATAAGCTGCAGCCCAGCCTGCGCAGGTGCTGGTAGAACCCTGGTTCCCGGGAGTAGGAGTAAAGTCTTTCAGCGATGCCGAAGCGGGGAGGTTATCATAATCGCCTCTCATTAGTGGAGCTGCGGTGGGAGAGTTAGCGTACAGTGCCGAGTCCAGCAGACAGCCAAACCCAAACTCCTGAGCCGACAGATTTACCGATAAAAACAATACCAATAGAAAAATAATTTTTTTCATGATCCATCATCTAATTGGTTTTCAAAAGAATTTCTGCTCTGTGTGTGATTCCGTATTTCAACAGGAAAGTCACATAATAATTAATATATTCTTCAACTCCAGGGACCAGAGTCAATATCTTTTCAAATACTCCGGCTGCATCTATTATAAGATCTTCCTGCGTGTAAAACCCGGCAAGCATTAGCTGATCAACAGCGGAGTTATTATCCAGTTCATTCTTTAAAATGTTTAATGTATCTTCGATTGCCCGCCTTCTTTTTTCAGGGTAGATGACAAAACAACAAGTGTCTGAATATGAATCCGGGTTCTTTGAATTATAAACCATCCACTTATATTTAACATCCGGTAACAGTTGGAACTTATCAAGATCGAGTGTCACCGATGTATCACCCGTTTCCGTAATAAATACGGTCCTGTTCTGTTCATTAAAAAGCTCGAATACATATCTGTTACCGGGAGATGAAGGATACCATTTAAGCTCCAGCGATTCATTTAAAACAGATGTCAGCTGCGGAAAGAAAATATCTATTATGCCCGGTCTGATCCTGACAACAGCACCAAGTGTACTCATATTTTCAGATTTCTTTTTACTTACAAGAGATTCCTTTAAAACATAGCCTGCAAACCTCTCCAGGTCGGAGCCTGTATTCAAAGCATTTTTAGCCAGTTCATTTATTTCATAAGTGCCGGGGTTTTTAAGCTCAACCGACTTGCCGCGTGAGTTCATCAGTCCGAGATAGTCTGATTCATTCAATTTCACTTTATCACCGGCAGTCAACTGCTCACCGGTTTTCAGATTTTCCCATTTGGCTGAAGAGCCGTGCTGCAAAGTACATTTCCCGGAGGAAGCAATAACTTTGAACAGGATATCCTGACCATATCCCGAATGTACTGTTATTAATAAAAAAACAAGCAGGGGTTGAATCCGGTTATTCAGATTAATCATTTTCATTCTTTCTAACCAGTTTAGTTATTTTATTTTGAAGCTTGATAAGATAATTATGGTAAAATTCAATTGAAGTATTCGTAAGAACTATGGCTATCATAGCAGTGGTTAAACTGATACGGTAGTTGAGGTAATGAAGAATTTCCACACTAAGGAAAAGGTTCAGTATGGTATAAATGAGAATAAAAATTTTAGTAAGCCCGCTGAACCAATCTTTGTACCTGGATTTGAGATATAGAAGAACTTTCACATTGAAGAATGTTATAATAACAGCCAGGAGCGAGCTTAACCAGGAAGGCATAACATTCACAAAACTTCCGTTAATAATCATAGAGACAATGTTTGCATGAACTACGACGCCGTACATATCGGGGAATGATTTTCCCGCATACCGTTCATTCAATGGTGTAAAGAAAATATCTTCCAATGATTTTGTATTCAGATCGGGACCCATATAGCCGAGGAGAACTATTTTATTTTTAATGAAACTGAAATCGGCTTCCGGCTCAAAATACTGGTAGGTATCTATAAAATAAAAACAATTGTAATTGCCGCGGAAGTTTATTTTCTCAAGTTCTTTCTGCCGTTCAAATAATGTATGGAGAGAAGCAGGCTTGTAGAAGCCGGCGATCTTTACTGCAAATGCCGGGACAGTTGAATGATTATTTTTTGCTGTCGGTCTGAAATCCCTTATCGTCCTGAAACTTTCTTCATCATCATTCGGCAGGTTGGCAAACCCTGTCTCGGCGTAGCGGCTGAATAGAGGAATTGAAAGGTGCAGATTGCGGTAATTTTTTGTTTCTTCATCATATTGGTCAAGCTTACTGACCATGACCAAACTCCTGCATCCGGCTAAAGATGATGATAATAGTGAATCGGATGCGGGATCTTTTTCCACATTAAAGAAAACATCGATCCCGACTACCGCCGGTTGACATTTGTTTAAGACACTGATGAGATCAGCCAATTCTCCCCTGTCGAGATTCCCAATGTTTACCAGAACAATATTAGTGTCAACAGGCTGTGTTTCCAGAAGTTTGGAGTATGCAATATCGTACACATCAAAATCGCCAAGTGCGGTTGCAATAGGACTTAAAAATTTACAATTGACAGGAATGAAGGACAGTCCCAACATGAAAATGAAAATCACAGATGTAATTATCACATCTTTTAGAGAAACAAATCTCTTCATAGCATCCTTTGAATGACCCGACAGAGCCGGATTCCCATTTTACTTGTTCAGGAAATTTCTTCCCTTATCCGGGAAGATATTAACTTAATGAGCACGAAAAACTACGAGTCTGAACCTTGCGTTTTAATAAGATACACAGGAACGAGATCATAATGACGAGCTGATTGACCTGACACACATACTGCATTTTTTAATGCCTTCACAACTTCCGAAAAAAAGTTTTTATGGCAAGTTTCGGGTAAAAGTATAGAAAATAAAATACTGAGTCAATAATATATTAGTATGGTTGAGGGAGACAATTAATTGCCTGCTTTTGAAAAAGCATTAATGGATGCGGGTGCACTATGTTGATATAATTGAACATTTAATTTATGTTTATACAGGCAATTAAATAACGCCCCTGTTTGCTCCAAATTTGGGAGGGGAAAAAGGATTTTAATATGTCTTTTGAACAATTCTATATAACACTCTTAACTGTTTTGAAAATAAAACTGAATACTCAGTCGGTATATTATGTTATAAGGATGTGTGTTATACGAAAGCAGTTCGGTATAATTAATAGTTAGGTTGTAAAATTCATTAATTAAACTCAGGGGTAAACCTATGAAAACAAGTAAAGTTCTTTTCGTCATTGTTCTTTTCTTTCTTACTAATTCATTTTTATTCTCTCAAGAAGATGCTCTAAAGCAAGGCGTTTATAGTTTGGGGGGAAGTTTATCTTTCTCTTATTCGAAAAATACTTACTCTGAAGGAACTTCTAAACAATCTTATTTTTCTTTAGCTCCAAGCTTGAATTATTTTGTAATTGATCATTTATTAATCGGAGGGAATGTTTCTTTTCAGTATTCGGAGAATGAATACTCTTCTAATTCCTTTAATTCAAAAAATATAAATCGTTCATTTGGAATTGGGCCTGATATCAGGTATTATTTTCTGATGTCTAACATTAACCCATTTATTGGTGCAGGTTTTAACTATTTTAAAGCAATTGGTGAAGAGTTTGAAATAAAAGAATATATGGTAATAGCTGGAATTAATTATTTCCTCTCCAGTAATGCAGCTATAGAACCATATTTGGCATATTCTATAACATCTGTGTCTTCAGACCAAGATATAAATTCTTTCAGTATTGGAATTAGAATGAACTATTTTATTCTCAAAAATTAAGATACAACATAACCCGACCGCTTTGCCCTCGTGGGCTTTTTCAGATTCTTGGGTTCATTGGCTTCGTTCGGCAAACTTGTTCAAAGGAGTTCTTCTAATTAATTAACTTCCAAACTGTGCTTTATGCAAGCAACAAGTTTAGCACAGTTTGCCAAATCATCGGCAGTTGTAAATAGTTTGGCTTCCTGTTCCCGCCTTCGTTAAAAACTTCGGCGGACAAGCTGGGCGGGTTATCATCGCATAGCGAGATCCCGCTTTGCGGGAGTTGCAACGCCGTTACACACTTAAGGAGAAGGAGAAAGGTATGAGAGTTACAAAAGTTATTATTGTGATAATCTTTTTAAGTTTGGGAATAATTGGATTTAAGTTACTAGGTTCTTCAACTATTTATAACGAACCCAAAGTAAAAAACTTATATCAAAGAGAACTAGCCAAAGAATTTACACCAGATAGGGAAATAAAAATTGATTTAGTAGAAATTCCTGCAAATGAAAAATTGGAAACTCATTGGCATCCAGGCGAAGAGTTTCATTATTATCTTGAAGGAGAAGTTGAAATTAAGATAGAAGGTGAACATTCAATTATAGGAAAACCCGGTACAGTCGGACATGTACCTTTCAAAAAAAGGCACACAGCAATAGCAGGTAAAGATGGTGCTAAAATTCTAGTATTTCGTGTACATACAAAAGGAAAACCATGGCGTTACCTGGAAGAAAATATTAATAAGAAAAATAACAAATAATAAAAAAACAAATTTGAAATTACAGCCTGATCCGTTATCAAAGCTATCTTCTCTCTTCCAAAATAAAATTCACATCAGTCACAGTCCATCTTGGTTTTAGATTAAGAGTATCGCTATAAAAGAGAAACTCTTCGGAAGGTTGGAAAGGATTTGACGAGCCGTAGCTGTATGTGCCGCTGCTGTCAGCATCGTAAAAACACCAGAGAAAATATTTTCCGGCTTCGACTCTCTCAAAGCTAAAATTATTTTTATTTACCGGCTTCTTGTAAGTTTTCTTTTCTCTGCCGGTTCCATCAAGAACGAGTACCGGGTTTTTTGAGAAATAGGCATTCAGAATAGTACCGGTAACGCCTGTAAAATCGAGTCCGTTTATGGTTTTAAATTTATACTGGTAAACGGAATCATAACCATTTCCCGCAGCATCTTTGAATTTAGAAAGATCGATTTTAATTATATAATCTTTTTGAGGCTCTAGCTTTTGCGAGGGAGTTACAACTAAAGATGCATCATCAGGAAAAAGAGTATTAAACTTTACTCCCCTGCCGAGTGTATCAGTCAACGAGATACCGGTCTTTACATCTTCACGATTAAAAGCATCATCGAAGAAAAAATAAAAATCCTGGTTAAGGAAGTCTGCTTTGTTAGATCCGCCGGGAGGGATTGTTTTAAAAAGTTTCGGCTTAGTCGTATCGGGCATACTGCCATAAGTTACAGAAGTGAAATCTCCCGAATAAACGTTTCCTTCCCTGTCTCTTAAAGTATCTGCAATTACAAACAAATTAGCTGAAGCAGGAAACTTTTCCGTTACAACCAGCACGAACTCGGTTGCTTTTGTATTTCCTTTATAAGCATAAAGAGGAAGAGTAATTTTTCCGGAAGCAGAATCAATAAAATGAAAATTATCTTTTACAATAATAGTAGAACCTGCCTTGCCATCATGCAGGTCGAATTCTTCGCTAAGGTTGACAAGAACGTGCATTTCATCCGTTATTATTGCACTAATTAATCTCGGGGCAGTTGTATCTGCAGAAGTTAAAAAGAAGTCCAGCCCTTCATAAAGAGTATCGGATTCTGCAAGTACAGTTTCATTAAAAGGAATTCCAATTCTATCCTGTTCAGGCTGGAAGAGCAAATCCCTGTATTTATCTTCAACAGCAAAAATTCTGTACTTGCCTGCAGCCAGACCCATAAGTTTGTATTCGCCTTTTTTACCAGCCTGGGAAATATAATCCGGTTTATACCTGAGCGGGTTCCCGGTTGTATCATTCACTTTGTCCCGCAAAGCGGGATCTATTCGATAAGCAAAGATCATTACATCTTCGGATTTCTCATCATAAACTTTTCCCGTTACAACTCTCCTGTCGATTTCGTTTCCTGTAGAGAAAGTAAAAATAAATGCCTGAGCCATCCTGT
>MGZZ01000133.1:13258-28103 GCA_001802795.1 Ignavibacteria bacterium GWC2_36_12
AGTAGTTTTTTCACGAAGCTTCGCCGGAAAATAAACTCTCAGGTATTTACCACTCCAGCCGTATTCAATCTCTCCTTCAATTGCGGGAGAAATAAATATTGCATCCTGTGTAGATCTCTTATCTACATATTCCGAGAAACCTATTTTAAAATAATCTTCAGCGTAATTTGTAGTTCCATCGGCAGGATAAAATTCAATTATCTCCGGTGGAATTGTATCGATCTCTCCCCCACCCGGCGGTAACTGGTTAGCGCAGGTAGAGAGAAAAAAGGAAGTGAGAAGAAAAAATATATTTTTCAGCTTTTCGCGATTATAGATTTTGTAAAAATAATTAGTCATGCTTTTAATTTTTACCTCACCCTTCGTCCCTCTCCTTATAAAGGAGAGGGAAAAATGCTTTAGTTTTTAAAAGTCCTCTCCTTACTAAGGAGAGGATTTAGGTGAGGTTTGTTTTATTGATATAATATTTTTCCTGATTAACTCTATAGCATTCTTAATATCGTTAATTATTATTTCATTTTTTATCCTTAAGATTTTAATTCCAAACTCGCTTAAAAAACCATCTCTATTCTCATCATGATTTTTTACATCCTTAGTCAAATGAATTCTCCCATCTAATTCAACAGCAAACTTTAATTCAGAACAATAAAAATCAATAACAAACTGATCTATGCTGTATTGCCTTTTAAATTTTAAACCCAATAATTTTTTATTCCTTAAATATCGCCATAAAATTTCTTCAGCTTGTGCAGGGTTTTTTCTTAACCTTCTTCTGTTAACTTTTTCTGATTCTTTGTTATAATGAATTGTCATTTGTGCTTCTCATTTTTTTACCTCACCCTTCGTCCCTCTCCTTATAAAGGAGAGGGGAAAGTGCGTTTGCTTTTTTCAAAGTCCTCTCCTAACTAAGGAGAGGATTTAGGTGAGGTTATTATTTTTGCAACTTCAACCATTTTCTATACTCATTTGCATTTTTAAGATGTTGGGAGTATGTGCTGGCAAATTTATGCCCTCCTTTTCCATCCGCTACAAAATAAATGTAATTATTATCTTCCGGGTAAAGTGCAGCTAAAATTGCATTCTTGCCCGGATTATTAATTGGTCCGGGCGGAAGCCCTGCATATCTATAAGTATTATAAGGAGAATTTATCCTGAGGTCTTTATGCAATAATCTTCTCCATCCATCTTTAAGAAGATATTGAATTGTAGGATCAGCCTGCAGTAGCATACCGATATGGAGCCTGTTATGATAAACACCTGATATCCTTCGCATTTCCTCTGCTGAACTCGTCTCCCCTTTTATTATTGATGCAAGCGTGATAACTTCGTGCACCGTTAACCCGATACTTTTTGCCCTTTTCTGCAAGGTGTCATTCATAAATTCCCCAAAGTTTTTATATAATTCTTCTATTACTTCCAGTGCGGAACTTTGCTCATAAAATTCATAAGTACCCGGCATTAAATAACCTTCAAGACTCACCTTATTTACCCCAATTGAATCTACAAAATTTTTATTGAAAGCAAGATTAACAAAAACAGCAGAATCAATATTAGCATCTCGTTTTAAAGTATAAGCAAGCCACCTTATTGAAAGCCCGTCCCTGATAAAGACTGTTTTTTTGAATTCCGCTTTGCCATTAATAAAAAGATCGATCAGATCGAGATAACTTAATCCGTTAGGAATAGAGAATTTTGCTGCTCTTACTTTTTTCTCCGCTCCATATATAAATCCTGCTATTTTCATATTAGTCTTGTTAGATATAATCCCCTTTACATAAAGACTATCAACAACATCGCTGAATGATTCCCCTTTTGTTATTTCAAATTGTACCGGGGATTTGCCTTCATAATAGTTTGGTGTAAAAAAAGTAAGATAGAATATGCACACAATCAAAAAAAAGAAAGCAGCAATGACCAGGAATTCTTTTCGGGTTAATAAATTTTTTAATCCTACTTCCATTTATCCGGTCGTAATTTGAGTAGTTTTCCTTTAACTATTTCTTCTTTTTGTAAGGCTCTCGCTTCATCAATTATTCTCTCATAAATCCTCTGCAATGCCGGTCTGGTAAGTGGTTCTTCAAGGTATGAATTTATTTTTTCAGAAATGTCCTTTTCTCTTTCAGGTGAATATGTAGGAAGATTGAGAGCCCTTTTTACACGACCGATTAAAACGGCATTTAACGTTCGTTTGTTAAGAAGCGCCACTATTCCTTTATCGTATTCATCTATTTCATCCCGGAGTTCATCAAGGATATTCTCTTTATCCTCCCGTGTAAGAGAATCTAATTCGTTTTGTATTACCTTTTTTATTTTATCCATTGGATAAAGATAAATAATTTAAATGATTTGAATAAACCGTCAGGAAAAATGTTCAATCTTCAAACCGGGATATGGAGGATAATCGAGTTTAAATTCTTTTCCTGCATTAAAAAGTGTCAAACCCCTGAAAGCTATCATTGCAGCATTATCTCCGCAATATTCTAAAGCGGGAATAACGAGCTTCTTTTTATATTTGCTGCAAAGCCCGGAAAAAGCATCGCGCAAACTTTTATTTGCTGCAACTCCACCCACAAGTGAAACAGAATTAACTTCAAAATTCTTTATAGCTTTTTCTGTCTTTTTTATTAATGCAGAAACTGCCGCTTTCTGAAATGAAGCGGCAATATCATTAATATCCTGTTGAGGAATATTTCTGTTTGATTTGTCTCCGGAATAATTTTTCTGAACATACCTGAGTACTGCAGTCTTTAATCCACTGAAAGAAAAATCATATTTTCCTTTTGTTTCAGCTATAGGAAACTCTACTTTGTCAGGGTTTCCATTCAAGGCGCAATTCTGGATTTGTGGTCCTCCAGGATAAGACAAGCCGAGCATTTTAGATACTTTATCGAAGGCTTCTCCAGCTGCATCATCGACTGTTGAACCGAGCAATTTCATTTCTGTAAAACTTTTTACCAGGATTAAAAGTGTGTGTCCACCTGAGACAACAAGAGTTAAATATGGAAATTCCGGTTTTTCATTCATCAGGAACCCAGAAAAAATATGTCCCTCAATATGATCCACAGGCACAAAAGGTTTTTTAAGTGAATATGACAATCCTTTTGCAAAAGTTAAACCCACTAGCAGTGCACCGATCAAACCTGGTCCTGCCGTAGCTGTAACAAGTTCGATATCCTTTAATTCAAGATTAGATTTTTTTAATGCATCTTTAACTAATGGAATTACAATTTGTAAATGCGCCCTGCTGGAAAGTTCGGGAACAACTCCACCATATTTAGAATGAAAATCCTGTGAAGAAATTAAGTTTGCTGTTAATTTGTCATTTGAAATTACAGCTACAGAAGTCTCATCACAGGAGCTTTCGATACCGAGAATGTTCATATTTGTCATTAGTAATTTGTCATTGGTCATCGGTCATTGAAACAACAAATGACAGCGAAGCAAAATGACTATGAATGACCGCTAATTATAAAACTTACTGTTTACTTTATTCCAAACAGATTCTTAAAAATATGTCCTGCTATCTGCGGGTTTTCCTGGAGCCTTCTTATGGAATATTTATACCAGTCTCTGCCAAAGGGTACATATATCCTGATCTTATAACCATCGGCATTTATTTTATCTCTTAAATCTTCTCTAACTCCAAGAAGCATCTGGAATTCAAATTTATCCTTTGGAATATTCAGTTCATTTATTAACCTGTAAGCTTCATTAATTAAAAATTCATCGTGTGTTGCAATGCCCACATAGTTGCCGGCTTTCAGTATCTCTTCCAGAATCTTAACAAAGTTATTTCTGACTTTTTGCTTGTCCTTAAAAGCAATTTCAGCAGACTCGATATAAATTCCTTTACAAAGCCTGTAGTCGGTATTAAGCTCGTTCAATTCAACTACATCATTATAACTTCTTTTAAGGTAAGATTGAATAACAACTCCGACATTATCATACTTCTCCCTAAGTCTTTTATACAAGCGAAAAGTAGAATCAGTATATGGAGAGTTTTCCATATCGAGCCTGATAAAATTATTTATCCCCATCGATTTCCATACAAGCTCCGATACTTGCTGATAAGCGAAATCTTCATCGATACCTGATCCAAGCTGGGTTGGCTTGATAGAAAGATTTGACATCAGATTATTTTTCTTTATTGCATCCAGAACTTCCATACATTTCTTCTTATCCTCTGAAGCCTCGTCCCTGTTTTTGATAGCTTCACCAAGAACGTCAATTGTAGCAAAGATACCTTTCCCATTCAATGCTTTAACAAGATTTATTGCATCTTCAAGCTTTTCCCCTGCTATATACCTCTTCGAAAATATCCAGATAACTGAACGTGGCATCAGTTTAACAACAGCAACGATAATTTTATTAATTAACTGCAAGGTAGTTCCTGTTTAACTTAAAATAAGGTTCATTTTATTATATAAGGGATACTCAACTCTTATAAGTTTTCCCCCGTTCGTATGTGCCGATCTTTTTAATTCTGACTGTTAACTCTGATAATTTCTTTATGGCAGCGTTTATTTTTTTGTCATTGAGGCTGCCTGAAATATCAATATAAAAAGTGTACTGAAAAGGCTTATGTGGAATGGGTCTCGATTCAATCATTGAAAGATCAATTTCTGCGTTTGCAAAAACACCCAAGGCTTTATGCAAAGCACCGGGAATGCTCTTTAAATCAAAAGATATAGTTGATTTGGGATGCTGAGGTTCTTCACTCGATTTTTTTCTGCTTATAACCAAAAACCTGGTATAATTTATTTTGTTATTCTGGATATTCCTTTTGAGAATTTTCATCTTATAAATTTTTGCGGCGCGTATGCTCGTTATTGCTGCCGTAGCTTCATGTTGATTTTTCAAAGAAAGTAATGCTGAACCGGCAGTATCGTAAGATGGAACAACCTCACTGTTTTTTAATCGTTTTAAGAAATCAGAACATTGCCCAATAGCCTGGGGATGAGAATAAATCTTTTTCAATTCGGAAAGAGAATACCTTTGTGGGGAAATAAGGCAATGATTTATTTGCAAATTTAATTCAGCAATAACAGAAACACGATACTTTAAAAGCAGATCATAATTCTCGAAAACACTGCCATGCAATGTGTTCTCGATGGGGATAACGCCGTTGTCTGCAAATCCATTTCTTACTTTTAAGAAAACTTCCTCAAACGAATAACAAGGCAGAGTTTTAATTGATTTGCCGAAGTAACTTTCAGAAGCAATTTCACTATATGCTCCTTTTTCTCCCTGGAAAGCTATAATTAGATCTTTAGTCATTGGTCAATAGTCATTAATTTCGATTCAGTTATCTTTAAGTATTTCTTGAACTTGCTGTTGCACTTGAACCCAGTCCAATGAGTACAGTAATCAAAAAATCAGCCTTTTGTTTTAACTCTTCAACACTACCATCATTTTCAAAAACAAAGTCTGCACGTTTTTTCTTTTCTTCATCTTTTATCTGGTTTTCATTTCTTTTTTTAAATTCATCCCTGGTCAACTTTCCGTTGGCAATTATTCTTTTCTCCCTAACACTACTTCCGGCAGTAATTAAAATAACGTATTCAAACATATCTTCCATTTCTGCTTCATATATCAGTGCCGCTTCCGTAAAAACAATATCATTATTCCTTAACTGCTCCTGCATTAACTGCTGTACTTTTTTCTTTACTTCAGGATGAAGGATAGAATTAATTATGATGACATTAATAGGATTAGAAAAAATTTTTTCAGCAAGGAATTTTTTATTGATTTGATTATTAATAAACGATTCATCGCCAAATTTTTTAATTACTTTCTCTTTAACATTTTTATCCTCGGCTAAAATCTGTTTGGATATATCATCGGCTTTAATAACAGGATAACCTTTCTCAGCAATAAAATCGCAGAAGGTTGATTTACCTGAACCTATGCTTCCGGTTACAGCTACTTTTAGTTTCTTTTTTAACATAAATAGAAAATAATCAGTTTTTCAAAACTAATAAATTCTTTTCTTAAAGATAAAATCTGGAAAGCTAATAAAAGCCCGTCGATTGACGGGCTGAAATGATTATTTTGCGTAACTAATCTTTCTTACTTCTCTTATAACTGTAACCTTTATCTGCCCCGGATATTCCATCTCTTCTTCAATTTTTTGCGCAATATCGTGTGAAAGCTTATCAGCTACAATATCATCGATCTTATCATGTTCAACAACAACTCTTATCTCTCTGCCGGCTTGAATGGCGTAAGTTTTGGCAACTCCTTCAAAAGATTTGGCAAGAGCTTCTAGTGTCTCCAAACGTTTTACATAACCTTCAAGAGGCTCCCTTCTTGCTCCCGGTCTTGCGCCGCTGATAGCATCTGCAGCCTGAACAAGAGATGCAATCGGGTGTTCCATTTCTATATCTTCGTGATGAGAGCCTACTGCATTTACAACAATAGGATGTTCCTTATACTTCTTAGTTAATTCATAGCCAATAAGTGCGTGGGGACCTTCTACACTTTTGTCAACAGTCTTCCCAACATCATGAAGAAGACCTGCTCTTTTAGCAAGAGTTATATCCAGCTCAAGCTCTGCTGCCATAATTCCTGTTAAATAAGCGACTTCAATGCTATGACCTAAAAGGTTTTGTCCATAACTTGATCTGTATCTCATTCTCCCAATATGTTTAATCAGTTCCGGGTGCATATTATGCAAACCGAGCTGTAGAATAGTATTCTCCCCTTCCTTAATCATTTCTTCTTCAAGTTCCTGTCTTACCTTTTCAACGACTTCTTCAATACGTGCGGGATGAATTCTTCCATCAGTAATTAGTCTTTCTAATGAGACTCTTGCCACTTCTCGTCTAAATTGGTCGAATGAAGAAAGTATTACTGCTTCAGGAGTATCATCTACTATCACATCAACTCCTGTAACAGCTTCAAAAGAACGAATGTTGCGCCCCTCTTTTCCAATAATTCGTCCTTTCATTTCATCGCTCTGAATCTGAACAACAGAGACGGTTGTCTCTACAGAGTGGTCAGCTGCAGTACGCTGAATAGCCTGAACGATAACTTTTTGCGCTTCTTTTTTCGCGTCAGATTTTGCTCTATCCAGAATTTCCTTAACTAAAAGAGT
This sequence comes from Ignavibacteria bacterium GWC2_36_12, assembly GCA_001802795.1. Taxonomy (GTDB): domain Bacteria; phylum Bacteroidota; class Ignavibacteria; order Ignavibacteriales; family Ignavibacteriaceae; genus RBG-16-34-14. The sequence continues at coordinate 20,355 of MGZZ01000133.1, forward strand.
AGAATCCTGTTTAGCTTGGTTTACCATATTTTCCATGAGCATTTTCTTTGCATCATCTGCAGTTAAACCGGATATCTTTTCTAATCTTAGATTTTGTTCGTCTTCAAGTTTTTTGATATCGGAATATTTCTGTTCAGTAAATTTTTTCTGATCTAATAATTCTTTTTCAATTTGTTTATTTTCTTTCTCCTTTTTTAGAACAAAATCGAATTTTTTCTCTGTATTCTCTTCTCTCGCTGATAGTTGCTTTTCCAGGTTTGATAGTTTTTGTCTTTTTTGCTGAAGTTCCGAATCAAATTCGGATTTCTTTTTGTACCATTCATCTTTTACTTCTAAAAGCTTTTCCCGTTTGAGATTATTAGCTTCTTTTTGAGCCTCAATAATTATTTGTTTAGCTCTCTCTTCGGCAGAAGTAATACTTTTTTTACCAACCTTCGAGTTAAATATCCAACCTAAATAGAAAAAAACAACCACAAGGATAATTGCCATGGGTATTAACAATATAGCATCCATTGTACCTCCGTGGTGGGTTAAATAATTAAAACCGCTTCTGCCAGTTACAATTTAATAGAGAAAAACCCTATTAAACACATTTGGGAATAAGCCAGAACGCTTTTTGCTTCCTCTGTCCCGACGAATCGGAAATCCGGTTAAACCGGTGAGGCCTGTAATAGGCGCCATGAGTCAAACTCCCTATAAGAATAATGTTAGTTTTTCTTATTCAAGTGAACTGGCAGAGCGAAAAATTTGCCTGCTATGATGGGTCTGATAAACGAACTTCGCTAAGTAGAAGCTTGAGCTTTTTTATTTTATCGCTCGCCTGAATCAGTAATTCCCTGTTTTTATTTTTTTCTAAAAACAGATCGTACGCAATATTTAAACAGGCGATAATTGCTATGGTTTGTATCGGCTGGTCGGGAAGTTCTTCTTTTGTTTCTTCCATAACCTTATTTACATAAATAGCGAGCTCTTTTGCTATTTCTTCATTTTCAACCAGTAGAGAATATTCTTTATCGAATATTTTAATTTTAAGCTTCTTCTTATCTGTCATTTATCTTTTTCCATCAAACTAACAAAATGTTTAAGAACTTATATGTAAATCAATTTTTGAAATTAGATTGCTAATTTTATTTTTCAAATCTTCTCTTTCCTCCTCATCAAGTGAATTAAAAACTTCTGTGTTCGATTGCTTTTTAATATTTTCAATTTCAGTTTCCAGCATCGACAATTTTTGAACTAAATTTGCTTTATCTTTCTTCAACTCGTTCAATTCAGTTTCAAACTCTAAATTCTGTCGAATTAAATCTTTATACTTATTTGTCAGTATAGTTGCCTGAGAAAGTACAATTCCGATATCCTTTAAAAGAGCATCCTGCTTTGAAGTTTCGGGCAACTAAATACCTCTTAATTTAGCATTAAAATTTCTCTCGACAGAAGAAATAAGACCTAAAAATACTTTCTCAACTTCTTCTTCGGTTAATGTTCCTTTTTCCGATTGATACTCTAAAGTAAATGCCATGCTCTTTTTATTTTTCCCGATATCCTCGTGCTCAAATAAATCGAATAGTTTTACTTCTCGCAAAAGTTCAGAACCTTCATTCTCGATAAATTTAATAACCTGCTCATAAGTTATCGACCTATCGAAAATAAAAGCAAAATCACGAATAACCTTAGGATATTTTATCGGCTCCGAATACTGTTTCTTATTAACATCCGGATTCTTTATGTAATCCAGGTTGAACTCGAAGCAGAAAACATCCTCGTTAATATCATACTGTTTAAGAACATCTTTTTTTACAATACCACCTGAGCCAACTGATTTGTTATTCAGGTTTTTTGCAAAATTATAAGCATAAATAGTATTGGCACTGTGATTATATGAATCATTTAAAACATTGTCAAGAGAAAACCTTGTTAAAAAGGTATCAACCAATCCTTTAAGTGAAAAGAAATCCACTGCTTTTTCATAGGTGTTCCACCCCTTCTGGCTCTCTTTTCCGCTTAATATTATCAATAATCTTCGTTCTTCCGAGAAATCTTCAAAGGATTTTATTTCCTCATTTGTATAAAGCTTAAACACATTCCCCACCTCAAAAAAGGCAAGATTTTTTTGTCCATTCCTGATATTATGGGCAATTACATTTAATGCACCCGGAATGAGAGACGTTCTTAGATATGCCAAATCGGAACTTAATGGATTCAGCAGCTTTACCGGATTTCCGGTTAACCTGGCAGATTTTTCATCCTGTAAAGGGTTATTTAGAATTTCAAAAAGACCCAATGAAGCAGCAACATTTCTAATTCGGTCTGCAAATTCCGATTCATCATATTTCTTTTCCAGCGTAATAGAAATCTTGGACACTACGGGTATTTTTTCATATCCATGAATTCTGGCAATCTCCTCAATTATATCTACTTCTCTTTCAAGATCAGGTCGGAATGTTGGGATAGACAGCTTTATTTGGTCTTTAGTTTTCTGACTTTGAGAAGTTACTATTCCAAGTTTATTTAAGATTTTTAGTATTTTCTTCTCGTCTATTTTATACCCAAGCAATTTGTGCGTACGGTTAAATCTGAATTTAATTTTTTTTGGTTTGACCTTCCTGGGGTAAACATCAATTAATCCTTTAAGAACTTCTCCTCCGGCAATTTCAGCAATAAGCATTGCTGCTCTGTTAGCTGCATAATCTGTATTGTTCGGATCAACTGTTCTTTCAAATCTATATGATGCATCCGTGTTTAATCCCAGAGTCTTCGATACGTTTCTTACGTGTGATGGATTAAAATTTGCGCTCTCAATCAAAATGTTTTTAGTCTCATCAGTTACTTCTGAATTCTCACCGCCCATAACTCCAGCAATTGCAACTTCTCTTTCTCCATCACATATCATTAATGTGCCTGCAGGTAACTTTCTTTTTTTAGAATCGAGAGTTGTAAACAGGCTTTCTTCTTTTGTACTTTTTACAATTATTTTGTTGCCTGCTAACATGTCAAGATCAAATGCATGCAATGGTTGCCCACATTCATACATCACATAATTTGTAACATCCACAATGTTATTAATTGGTCTGAGTCCAACTTTAGTCAATCTTGATTTTAACCATTCAGGAGATTCTTTTATGGTGATATTCTTAACTACTCTTGCAGAATAACGGGGACAATTTTCAATATCCAGAATTTCGACAGAAGCAAAATCTTTAGCTTTGTCTTTAGATTCCTTTAATTTTATTTTAGGATATTTCAGGTTCCTGTTAAAAATTGCAGACAAGTCTCTTGCTATTCCAATGTGTGAAAGAGCATCGGAACGATTGGGAGTAATTGCAATTTCAAGAACTACATCATCCAGACCTAATGCTTTAACTAATGGAGTTCCCGTTTTTAGTTTTTCATCTAAAATCATGATCCCTGATGCGTCATCCCCAAGATCGAGCTCTGCCTCCGAGCAAATCATTCCAAACGATTCTATCCCTCTTATTTTCGCTTTAGTAATCTGCAAACCGTTAAGCGGGATTGAAGTTCCAATTGGAGCAAAAACTATTTTTTGTCCTTTACCAACATTTGAAGCTCCACATACAACCTGTAATTCTTCTTTGCCTGTGTTTACTTTACAAAGAGAAAGTTTATCGGCATTAGGATGTTTTTCTTTTGAGGTAACTACCCCAACAATAAAATCTTTATAAACCTCTGACTGGTCAACAAAATCTTCAACCTCAAGACCTGACATAGTAAGCTTTTCAATGATCTCATTAGCCTTAATGCCACCAAGGTCTATATATTCTTTAAGCCAGTTAAGGGAAATCTTCAACGTTGTTCCGGTTAAAACTGTTTAAGAAATCTTAAATCATTCTCGAAGAATCTTCTGATATCATCTATACCGTATTTTAATAAAGCTATTCTTTCAATACCCATCCCAAAAGCATAACCGGTATATTTTTCAGAATCATATCCGACATTTTTAAAAACATTGGGATCAACCATTCCGCATCCTAAAATCTCGAGCCAGCCGGTTTTTTTACAGATCTTGCACCCCTGACCTTTGCATATAAAACATGTTATATCCATTTCTGCGCTCGGTTCCGTAAACGGGAAGAAACTCGGGCGGAACCTGTACTTCAGATCATCCATGTAAAACTGTTTAGCAAAGGAAACGAGTGTACCTTTTAGCTCTGCAAAAGTAACATCTGTGTCTACATATAATCCTTCAACCTGGTGGAATACACAATAGCTGCGGGCATTTATTGCCTCATTCCTGTAGGCAAGTCCTGGCATTATTGCCCTGACCGGAGGTTTGTATTTATTCATGATTCTTACCTGAACAGGCGAGGTATGAGTTCTAAGCAGGAAATCCTTGCTTACGAAAAAAGTATCCTGCATATCTCTTGCAGGGTGATCATGTGGGAAGTTTAAAGCCCCGAAGTTATTATAATCGGATTCAAGTTCAGGTCCTTCAAAAACAGAAAAACCCATTCCTTTGAAAATTGATTTAATTTCGTCCAGCGTTTGAATAATAATATGTTTGCTGCCGATTACCCTCTTTGTGCCGGGCAGTGTCAGATCAATTTCATCTTTAGATTGATCGGCTTTATCATCGAGACTGGATTTTAGAGAATTGTATTTTTCTGTTAATGATTTTCTGAGCTCGTTCAGATCTTTGCCAACAGAAGGTTTTTCCTCTTTAGGGACATCCTTTAAACCATCAAATAATTGCGCCAAGAGACCATTACGACTTAGATATTTTATTCTAAGTTCTTCAAGCTTTCTAACATCTTCAACAGAAGAAAAATCTTTATCAGATTCTTTCCTTATTTGCTGAATTTCTTCTGTAAGCATAAATAATAAAAGAAACCTCTAAAAATAATTACCCTCCCGGTCTTTGGACGAATGTCAGAACGAGAGGGTAGTAATTATTAATTAACAGAAAATTTAACTAACTCGGTAAAAGCAGAAGGATTCTCTACAGCAAGGCTTGCAAGTATCTTCCTATTGATGGAAATCCCTTTTACCTGGAGAGAATGAATTAATCGGGAATAACTTGTTCCGTTTACTCTTGCAGCGGCATTAATACGAACAATCCATAACTGTCTGAATGTTCTTTTCTTCAGCCTTCTATCCCTGTAAGAATGAACGAGACCCTTTTCAATATGATTTTTAGCAACAGTAAATACTTTACTTCTTGCACCCCAGTAACCTTTTGCCTGTTTTAGTATTTTTTTTCTTCTTGCATTAGCAGCAACTCTATTACTTGTACGTGGCATTCTTTTTTAACCTCTTAATTATGTACCATTAAACTTACTTTTTTTTGGTTTGCATCAGAAACCAATGTTGCTCTTCTTAACTTTCTTTTTCTTTTGGTGCTTTTGGAAGTGAGGATATGGCTTTTATATGCTTTCCTCCTTTTAAACTTCCCCGAAGCTGTTTTCCGGAAAGATTTATGTGCACCTTTATTACTTTTCATTTTTGGCATTTTATTTTCCTACGTTATTTTTTCTTTCCTTTTTGTTTTACAGGAACAAGAATTACATGCATATTCCGCCCTTCCATTTTAACCGGAGCTTCGATTTTAGCAATATCTTCAGCCCTTTCGATAAACCTGTTTAAAAGTTCCTCACCCTTTTCAGTATAAGCCATTTCCCTCCCCTTAAACATAACAACAACCTTTACTTTGTTTCCTTCTTCAAGAAAATTTAATGTATGTTTTACTTTAAAATCAAAATCGTGTATATCTGTATTGGGATGAAGCCTTATCTCTTTTAATGTTGTAACCTGCTGATTTTTTCTTTGCAGCTTTTCTCTTTTTTGCTGTTCATATTTAAACTTTCCAAAATCAATAATCTTACAGACCGGCGGCTTGGCTTGCGGAGCAATTTCAACCAAGTCCTGTCCTCGTTCAACCGACTTTTTTAATGCATCTCTTACAGTAAAAATACCTAATTGTGTTCCGTCTATATCAATAACCCTAACTTTAGGGGCTTTTATTTCTTCATTTACTCTAACATTTTCTACTTGAGCGATTTATCACCTCACTAATTTGTTAAATGAAATTTTGTTTTTATTTCTTCCTCAATATTATTAATAAATTTCTCCAGTTCAAAAGAACCGAGATCGCCTTTTTTATGTTGTCTTACAGAAATCTTACCGGAAGATACTTCTTTTTCACCAATAATCAGCATATAAGGGATTTTTTTCATTTCCCAGTCTCTTATTTTGTAACCGACTTTCTCATTACGTTCATCAAGTTCTACACGGATGTTATTCTTCTTTAGTTTATCCAAAACCTGAACCGAATATTCCATAAAGTTCTGCGAAACAGGGATAATGACAACCTGTGTAGGAGCAAGCCAAAGCGGAAATTCCCCTGCATAATGTTCAATAAGAATCCCAATAAATCTTTCCATCGAGCCAAAAGGTGCGCGGTGTATAACAACCGGTCTGTGCTTCTGACCATCGCTGCCAGTATATTCGAGATCGAATCTTTCAGGCATAACATAATCAACCTGAACAGTACCGAGCTGCCATTTTCTTCCCAAGGCATCTTTAACCATAAAATCTATTTTAGGTCCGTAAAAGGCGGCCTCGCCTTCTGCAACAATGTAATTTAATTTCATCTTGTCGGCTGCTTCTTTTAGTTCTTCCTGTGCTCTTTCCCAAAGTTTGACATCGCCTCCGTATTTTTCAGCATTATCATCTCTAAAAGATAGCTGAGTTAAAACTTCTTCAAACCCCATCTGTTTAAAGACAAGCTGAATGAGATCTATGACATTGCAGACTTCATCGAGAAGCTGGTCCTGTCTTACGAAAATATGAGAATCATCAACGGCAAAACAGCGGACTCTTGTTAGCCCGTTCAACTCACCTGATTGTTCGTAACGATAAACAGTTCCAAATTCAGTATATCTTATCGGAAGATCTCTATAGCTCCTCGGCTTTGAAGAATAAATCTGGAAATGATGCGGACAATTCATCGGCTTAAGTAAATATTCCTCTTTTCCATCTTCAAGTTGCAGAGGAGGAAACTGGCTATCTTTATAGTAAGGATAATGCCCACTGGTCTTGTAAAGATTAATATTTCCAATATGTGGGGTAATGACAGGCTCATACCCTCTTTTTCTTTGTTCTTCCCGAAGATAATTTTCCAGAGTTTCCCTTAGTATTGTCCCTTTGGGAAGCCAGATAGGAAGCCCGCTACCAACACTGTTAGTTATTAAAAAGATTTCCAGTTCTTTTCCTAATTTCCTGTGGTCGCGTTTCTTTGCTTCTTCCAGTTTCTGAATATATTCGTCGAGCATCTTCTTTTTAGGAAACGTTATGCCGTAAATACGTTGGAGCTGTTTGTTTTTTTCATCGCCGCGCCAGTAGGACCCTGATACACTTAACAGCTTTACATATTTAATTTTTCCGGCAGAAGGTACATGCGGACCGGTACAGAGGTCAGTGAAGTCACCTTCTTTATAAATACTGATAATCTCACCATTTTCATTGAGCTCGCTTAATATTTCCAGCTTATATTGATCCTGCTTCTCGCTAAAAAGATCTATCGCATTTTGTTTTGATAGCTCAACTCTTTCAAACTTATTATCATAATTAGCGATCTCCATCATTTTATTTTCTATAATGTTAAGATCGTTTTCACCTAACTTTGTGTTGATATCGAAATCATAATAAAAACCATTTTCTATTGCAGGTCCTACACCAAATTTCGCTTCGGGATAAATTGATTTAATAGCATGTGCCATTAAATGTGAAGACGAA
>MGZZ01000134.1:0-44215 GCA_001802795.1 Ignavibacteria bacterium GWC2_36_12
AACGATGTTTTATGTTAGTTCAAGTGCTCAGACTGATTATCAAATGAGCCTGGATAATGGAGAATTAATAAACTCCAATACTTTCGAGTTCAATGTGTACATCAAAAGTGTGGATAGTACCTTTCAATTAACTTCCTATCAATGTTCCTTTTCATTTGATGTTAATGATGGTGGCTCACTGTCATTTTCATATATACCGGGAACTTCCGAATTAAGCAATCCTCCCTCAATAGGTGTAGGACTAAAGACTGCAGACGGAACTCAGAAACTGACCTTCGCATCGATGCCCGGGAGTGACTATGTATCCTCAACTCCAGTACGTGTAGGAAGTTTTCGTTTAGAGGATACAAATCCATTGGATGGAGTAAACCCAAATGTAAGGTGGAATTTTGAAGGAAAAGTAACAACAATACTTACAGGAAGTAACTTTGTTAATATTACTAATCCTTCCAATCATATAAAGAATTTTGGAGACTTGGTAAACTACCAGGTAGCAGGTGTAACAGCTACAGGAACAACAGATCCGAATACAGCTCCTGAAAAGACTATAGATGGTTTGGGATATTATGATAGTGATCCAAATTCGAGGTGGGCTGCTCAGTCAATGCCGCAGCATATTATTTTTGATTTAGGATCAGAGAAGTCCGTAAGTATGACAAAGTTCTCATTCTTTAATTTTCAGGAAGGGAGAGTATACCAGTATACCGTATCTGTTTCAAATGATCAGGTAAACTGGAATGAGGTTGTTGTAAATGCATCATCTGCATCTGAGGAGTGGACAGTGAATCAGTTTACATCTCAATCGGCAAGATATGTAAGATTACAGTTCCTTTCTTCTACGAATAATCCCAATAACTGGGCTAATCTTTGGGAAGCTCAGATTTTAGGTGATGATGAAGCACTGCCTGTCGAGTTAAGCTCATACACTGGTTCTGTGGATAATAATAATATAGTTCTTGAGTGGTTAACTTCCTCGGAATTAAATAATAAAGGATTTGAAATCGAGAGGGAATTTGATAAAGGTAAATTTGAAGTAATCGGATTTATTTCCGGTCATGGTACCACAAATGAAAAAAACAGTTATGCTTTTGTAGATAAAGAACTTCTTCCGGGGAAATACAGCTATCGACTCAAACAAGTAGATTATAGTGGTAAGTTTGAATATTCAAATATCCTGGACTTTGAAGTAACAAATTTGGCAGACACATATCAGCTCTATCAAAATTATCCCAATCCATTTAATCCCACCACAAAAATAGAATTTGATATGAAAGAGAAAGCTTTTATTACCCTCACAATTTATAATATTGTCGGTGAAAAAGTAAGGGAATTAGTTAACGATGAACTTTCTAAAGGAAAGCATGCCTTAGATTTTGATGCCGTAGGATTACCGAGCGGTGTATATGTATATAGTCTGAATGTAAAAGATGAATTTTTCCAAACCAGAAAAATGACCTTAATAAAATAATTTGCTGTGCCGGAGCTTTTCGCTCCGGTTTCCCTTTCTTATAAAACCTTCTTTTCTTTTTCAGCTCTCTTTTTTATAGAAATGATCTTAATGTTTTAATTTAATACATTAGTCAACGACAAATATTCTTTTTTTCATAAGTAAATGGCAGGTTATATGGCATTATACTTGCCAAAAACTGTCAACCGTTAAAAAGCTTAATGCTAAATCTGAAGTTAAATTAGCCTGATGTCTAAAGAATACTCAATACTCGTTGATACCCATGTTCATATCTATGATTGTCACGATTTAATAAGATTTTTTAAGAAGGCGAAAAGGAATTTTTCATATTATAACAAGAAATTGAAGTTAGCAGAAAAATTTGTAGGGGTTTTATTTCTAACTGAGTCTAATGCTTTTCACTATTTTGATAAACTCAGTGAGAATTCAAACAATATAATTCAGGATTTAGAAAAGGAAGGTTTCTTTAAGAAGAAATCAGATGAAAATTGTTCACTCGTTTTTGAAACAGATGATTCCAACTTTATTATAATTATAGCAGGTCAACAAATTATTACAAAAGAGAAGCTGGAAGTTTTGTCGTTAGGGACTCAACAAAAAGTTGAATATTTATTGTCTTTAGAAGAAACTGTAAGAAACATTAATGATCTTGGGGCAATTCCTATTCTACCATGGGGAGTAGGTAAATGGCTTGGAAAAAGAAGCGATGCTGTTCGTTCATTTATAAAAGAGAATAATTCGATTGAGTTTTTTCTTGGAGATAATAGCGGAAGACCAATATTCTGGTCTGCTCCAAAGTTGTTCACTGAAGGAATGAAAAAGAAAATTTATACTCTGCGTGGTTCAGATCCTTTATCATTAAAATCACAGGAGAGGAAAGCAGGCAGTTTTGGATTTTATTTTATTTCTAATATAGACTTTAACAAGCCCTTTTTAGAATTAAAAAAAATGATGTATAACTTAAATGAAGAGCCTAATAACTTCGGTGAACTTGAAAATCCATTTGGTTTTTTAAAAAATCAACTTATGTTAAGATTGTCTAAAGTAAGGTTAAGTAGATGAAAATATTGGTTATTGCTCCGCATCCATTTTTTCAGGAAAGAGGTACACCCATAGCAGTAAAATTATTAATTGAAACTTTATGCGGATTCGGACATAATATCGATTTACTTACTTACAATGAAGGTTCAGATATAAATATAAAAGGACTGAGAGTATATAGGATACCTAAAATTTTTTTTATAAAAAATATTCCAATTGGTTTTTCACGAAAAAAAATTATTGCGGACATTTTTTTAAGTTTTTATTTAATATATCTGATTCTTAGAAACAAATATGATGTTATTCATGCAGTGGAAGAATCAATTTTCCCTGCAGCATTTATAAATATTCTTTCACGTAAGAAATTAATTTATGATATGGATTCTTCGCTAGCTGATCAATTAATTGAAAAAAAGGAATTTTTAAGACGATATGTAAAATTATTAGATATGTTTGAACGCATTGCTGTTAAAAGAGCAGATATAGTTGTCCCTGTGTGTAAATACCTTGCCGAGAAGGTAAAAAGTTATGACCCTAACAAAAAAACTTTTATCCTTGAAGATATCGCTTTTGAAAATAGTGACTATAATTTTGAAGAGGAAAATCTTAGACAAAAATATAATCTGCAGGGAGTTATGGGACTGTATGTTGGTAATTTGGAACATTATCAAGGAATAAACCTTTTACTGGAAAGTACTGCCAAAATAAATTCTTCAGTTTCTTTTTCTATTGTAATCATTGGTGGTAATCAAAATGATATCTCTAAATACAAGGAAGTTGCAGGGGAATTAAATATTTTAAATAAAGTTAATTTTATAGGACCTAGGTTATTAAAAAAGCTACCTTATTATTTATCCCAGGCGGACATTCTTCTTTCTCCGAGAATTAAGGGAAAGAATACCCCAATGAAATTATACTCGTACCTTGCATCGGGAAAACCTGTTCTGGCAACAAAAATCGAATCGCACACCCAGGTAATTGATGACACTTGCTCTAAATTGGTAAATCCTGATCCAGAATCTTTTGCCAATGGTTTCCAGGAATTAATAGAAAACGAGGACTTAAGAAAAAAAATCGGCGAAGCAGGAAAATCTCTTGCTAAGAAAAACTACTCCCATGAAAGTTATAAAATGAAATTGAAGAATATTTACGATCAGCCGGAATTAAGTTTTTGATGAAAAGAGATATAGAAAAATTAAGTAAAGATGAATTTGATATACTCGTTATCGGGGGAGGTATTCATGGTATTACTGTTGCGAGAGAAGCGGCAAAGAACGGTTACAAAACAGCTTTGATAGAAATGAATGATTTTGGTCATTCAACTTCTTTTAACAGCATGAAAGTGATTCATGGAGGTTTGAGATATTTACAACATGGCAATTTAAAACGAATAAGGCAGTCTATCCGTTCACGAAAAATAATGCAGAATGTTGCTCCCCATTTAATCAAAGCCGTTCCTTTCCTTGTTCCTACATTTGGTCGTGGATTAAAAAGTAAGAATATAATGAGATTGGCACTTTCAGTTAATGACTTGATCAGCTTTAATAGAAATTATAATATTGCCTTCCAAAACCGGATACCGGGCGGCTATGTAATTAGCAGGGAAGAAATTTTAAAGCTTATCCCCGGTATAAATACGGAAAAATTTACTGGTGGAGCAGTTTGGTATGAAGCAGTAGTTCAGAATACTGAAAGGATGTTATTGGAATTTTTATATGAAGCAAATCAATATGATTTTACTGCCGCCAATTATGTTGTAGCATTAGAATTTATAAATAGTGATGATGGCATAAAAGAAGTTAAAGTAAAGGACTTAATAAACTCAAGTGAGTTTAATATTTCTGCCAGAGTGTTTGTAAATGCAGTTGGTCCATGGTTCAACCAAATTCAAAAAAAACTTGAGTTTAATAAACCTCAAATAAAATTGACTAAAGCAGTTAATATTATTGTTAGGAAGAATTTTTTTGCCGATTATAGTGTGGGTCTTGAAGGAAAGGAGAATTTTTCAGATACAGAGGCATTATTTAAAAGAGGTAAAAGGCTTTTCTTTTTTGTCCCGATCCAAAATTATACAATGATAGGGACAACATATAAATTATATGATGGGAAAGTAAACGGGTTAGAGATAACCAAGGAAGATATTAACGAGATAATTGAAGAAGCAAATTACTTATTTCCTTCTTCTCAATTAACTTTTGATGACGTGAGTTTTTATCATGTCGGATTAGTTCCCATGGATGAAAAATCAAGCGCCGGTAGTATTCAGGCAGAGAGACACTCTACTGTATCTGAATACAGCAGAAATTTATTTTCTATTAAGTCTGTTAAGTATACAACCGCACCGGTTATTGCAGAAGAAGTAGTTAAAAAGATTAAGAAAAAAATAAAACCTTCTTATTCTTATAAAAAAGAAGTTAAGACTATAACCAAAAATTATTCTGGCAATATTCCACAAGTTGTTGCAGAACGATTAATTAAAACTTATGGTTCGCATTGCAATAAGATATTTGAACTTATAAATGAAAATAAGAGTTATTTAAATCTGATTTCTGAGAACCCACCAATTATTACCGCAGAAATTGTTTATGCTATTCGCAATGAAATGGCTTTAACATTAAAGGATGTAATTTTAAGAAGGACCGGGATGGGTATGCTCGAATGCCCTTCTTTAGAAAGCATTCGTGCAGTAGCGTCTATTATCTCACAAGAGTTAGGATGGGATAAACCCAAAGAGATTTCCGAAATTAATAATTTATTGCAGGTCTATTCTTTATTAAAAAAAAATGTTGAGACTGCATGTTAGATTTAAAAACAAAAGTTACGGGTATAGTTTCACAGAAAGCGGATATTGAAACATCTTCCGATGATTATGCGAAGAGGTTTTCAGGGAAAGTTGGGGAATATTTTTTATCTGTTCAGGGAAAAATAACACTGGATTTATTAAAACCCTGGCACAAAGCTAAAGTTTTGGATGTAGGCGGGGGACATGCACAATTAGCTGTTCCATTAGTAAATAATGGTTTTGACGTAACTATTGTCGGAAGCGATGAAAGTTGCAGAACACGGCTGGATAAATTTCTTCAACCTAAATCCTTTGAATATTTAACCTGCAATTTACTCAATCTGCCTTTTGACGATAATAGTTTTGATATTGTAATTTCATTTAGGTTATTAACTCACGAAGATAATTGGAAATTACAGATATCCGAACTTTGCCGTGTAGCAAAACATTCAGTTATTATTGACTATCCCGATATCAGAAGCTTTAACATTTTCTATGATATTTTATTCAATATTAAGAAAAAATTTGAAGGGAATACCAGAACATACCGGAATTTTTCACGCAAGGAAGTTATAGAAGAATTTGATAAGAACAATTTTATTAAGCCGGTATTTAAGCCAGAATTTTTTCTTCCTATGGTAATTCATAAGGCAATTAAAAATGTTACGATATTAAAGGCAATCGAAAAATTATTTTCTATATTAGGATTTACCAAACTGTTTGGCTCACCTGTAATATTACGAGTAGCTGCAAAAGAAGTATCAAACACGGCAGTAATATAAATCAAGAGGAACAATGGAAAACAAAGAGTTCAAAATACTTCAATTAGCCCCTCATCCTTTCTATATAGAAAGAGGAACTCCGATTGATGTTGAATTAGTCCTTCGTGTTTTGTCTGAAAGAGAAAATACTTCAGTTGATGTTCTAGTCTATCATCTTGGAAAAGACATCAATATACCTAATGTAAAAATACACCGGATACCGTATTTAAAATTCATAAGGGATATTAGGCCCGGATTTTCAATTAAGAAACTTATCTGTAGTTCATTCCTTTTTTTCAAAGCATGGAGTTTACTAAAAAATAATAAGTACGATTTAATTCATGCAGGTGAAGAATCGGTTTTCTTTGCAATGTTTTTTAAAAAGATTTTTAAAATACCTTATGTATATGACCTCGATTCATCTATTGCACAGCAAATAGTTGAAAAAAAATTATATCTAAAATCTCTTAGTTTGTTTTTTGACATACTTGAAACAAAAGCAATAAAAGGAGCTATCGCAAATCTTCCTGTCTGTAATGCTTTAGCTGAATTGTGCGAGAAGGGGGGGTCTAAAAAAACGGTTACTATTCATGATATTTCACAACTCAAAAATCCCGGGGCAAAAAGTAAAGGTTCCCTTAAAAAGGAAATTGGAACAAATAAAAAAATACTTCTTTATGCTGGAAATCTTGAAGTTTACCAGGGGATTGAATTGCTCCTTAAAAGCTTTAAAATCGTTTGCGAAAAAACAGATGATTTGGTTCTTGTTATAATAGGTGGAATGAAGGAAGATATTACTTATTATAAAAAGGAAGCAGATATACTAGAAATTAGTAACCGGGTATATTTCTTAGGTCAAAAACCATTTGATGAGCTGGAATATTATTTGACGGAGGCTGATATAATTGCGTGTCCAAGAATCAAAGGAGTGAATACTCCGATGAAAATTTTCCCCTTTTTACACTCAGGCAAGCCGGTAATTGCAACTGACCTTTATACACATACCCAAATTCTTTCAAATGGAGAGGCACTTTTGGCTGCTCCAACTCCAAAGGATTTTGCCAAAGGAATTATCCAGTTGGTTAACGATGAAAATCTTTGTAAAAAATTGGGTGAAAACGGAATGACTTTTATAGAAAAGAATCATACTTACAAAGCACATAAAGAAAGATTACTTGATGTCTATGATTGGATTGAACATGTAGGATTACAGGAATGGGCAGCAAAAAATAATGCCTACTCTGCGAAAGCATTATTATTTGTATTATGTCATCCAATTATATATCAAACTTTAGATTCGGAATTCATAGTAAATCTTTTTTAATAGTAAATAAAGTAAAAAATAAATAATTGAGGAACTAATGAAAGCTCTGGTCTCAGGTGCAAATGGTTTTACAGGGAGCTACTTGATTAAGCTATTGCTAAAAAAAGGTTACCAGGTTAAAGGAATTGTTCGAAAGACTTCAAAGCTTGAAGCCATCAAGGATTTGCCTGTTGAACTTTATTATGCCGATTTAGCAACTCATCCTTCCTTTTATGATGCTATGCAGGATATTGATATTGTTTATAATATTGCTGCAGCTTACAGAGTTGAAGGAGTTCCTAATAAATATTTTTGGGATGTTAATCTGGAAGGCACAAGAAGACTTCTGGTGTCAGCAAAGAAAGCTGGAATAAAAAGATTTGTTCACTGCAGTACTGTTGGCGTACAAGGACATATAAAAAAAATTCCTGCTAAAGAAGAAGACCCTTACAATCCGGGTGATTATTATCAGGAATCCAAATTAGCTGCAGAAAAACTCGCGTTGGAATATTATAAAAATGGTTTGCCTGTTACTGTAGTTCGACCGGCTGGAATTTATGGACCTGGAGATATGCGCTTCTTAAAACTGTTTAAATATATAAAGAATGGTAAATTTAAGATGATAGGAAGCGGAAACGTATATTATCATTTTACGTATGGAGAGGATCTTGCCGAAGGTATTGTATTAGCCGGTGAGAAGGAAGAAGCTATTGGTGAAATATTTACTATTGGCGGAGAGGAATATCTCACATTAAATGAACTTGTAAAGAAAATTGGAATGGTTTTCAATAAGCCGGTACCTAAAACACATATCCCTGTTTTTCCTGTCTGGTTTGCAGGGTTGCTTTGTGAAATAGTCTGCAGACCTTTTGGAATTACTCCCCCTGTTTACCGCAGAAGAGTAGAATTTTTTGTTAAGGACCGTGCCTTTGATATTTCTAAAGCAAAAAAGGTTTTAGGGTATCAACCTAAATATACTCTAGATGAAGGTCTGAAAAAGACTGCAGACTGGTATAAAGAAAAAGGGTTATTGGATTAATTATAAAACTTAAAAACAGAATTTAATACATGGGAAAAAAAGAATTTAAAATTCAGGAATCTGTATCGGGTATTAAAAAATCAAAACTCGACAGGTATAAAGAGTTAATAATTGGCTCTAATAATATATCAGATCTGATAAAGTATGAAGTTATTATCTTGTTTTGCGGATGGATTCCCGGTGCATTAGGAATTTTCTTAAGAAGTAAACTATATCCTTTACTACTCGGGAAAAGCGGAAGAGGAATTATTTTTGGTTCTAATGTGGTATTAAGACATCCTAAAAAAATTTCTATAGGCGATAACGTAATAATTGATGATAACGTAATGATAGATGCGAAAGGGATTGAGAATAAAGGAATTATTTTAGAAAACGAAGTATTTGTTGGAAGAAATTCTATCCTGAGCTGTAAAAGTGGAGACATTATTTTAAGAGAAAGAGTAAATATTGGTTTTAATTGTGAAGTATATTCTTCCAGTACGGTAGAAATTGGTGCAGATACATTATTAGCTGCCTATACTTACATTGTTGGCGGAGGTAGTTATAATTTAGATAGAAAAGATATCCCTATTAGTAAACAGCCTGATTTTGTTGGAAAAGGTGGAATTTTTATTGAAGATGGTACCTGGATTGGTGCTCACTGTGTCATTTTAGATGGAGTTAGAATTGGCACGGGTTCTGTTATTGCAGCAGGTGCAGTAGTTAATAAAAGTATTCCAGCTATGTCAATATCTGCAGGTGTGCCTGCAAAAGTAATAAAAAATAGAAATGAAATAGCCCAATAGAAAAGTAAAACTTAAATAAAAATGCTTCAACTAAAATCTCATATTTTAAAATTGAGTTATTCAAGAGATTCATAAATATCCCAGTAATTTTTTCGCGTATTACAACATTATCTGTAAGCTACTGTTAGAGACTTCTTTTGAAGAGTCTCCGCTCTAAAAAAAATCAAGAATTTTATAAATAAATTTTGAATTGAATGCAAAATCATAGTTCAAATAATAGCTTCAAACCTTCCAGTCCATTACAAGTTAATGAACGTCTCGAACTGATAGATATATTGCGTGCATTTGCTTTAATAGGGATTTTTATTGTTAATATCCAGTTTTATGTGGCAAAACCTAATGATACGATTGATATTATAAGTTGGTTAATAAAGATTTTTTTTGAAGGATCGTTCTATCCCCTGTTCTCAATTTTATTTGGAATCAGCTTTGTAATTCTCCTTAATCGTACAGAAGTAAACGGAAAACCAAATCTGCGTTTATTTGTACGACGGCTTTTTATTCTGGCGATTATTGCTTCGTTACAGTTTATTTTTTTAGAGCCAAGACATATACTTTTTCGCTATACTCTGCTAGGTATACCGCTAATTACATTCTACTCTTCATCAAAAAAAGTATTAATGTGGTCAATCGCCATATTTTTCATAATTTCTATTTTTCACAATCAGATTGTTTACAGCTTAGATAATCTGAGAAGGCATTCAACAGAAGCTAAAAATGTTTTTCAGCTGGAGGTAACAGAAGATGATCTGAAACAAGAAACAATTAAAATGGAAAAAAATAATTTGACAGAGTATTCTGATTATGTTATTAATAACTCGAAGCAACTTATTCCCCAGGTAATTAATCTCACCCATCATTCATCAATGCCACATATTTTTGCTTCTTTCTTATTCGGTATTTTCATTTGGCGATGGGAGATCTTTCAGAGGCTTCACGAATTTCGTCCGTTTCTCCGCTCTTGGCTGATATTTTGTGGCTTATTCGGATTAATCGGAAATATTGGTGCTATAATACTGGAATGGAGTGGTTTAGCAAAAGCACATCCACTTGAAACTTCTATACTGCAGACTATAGGTGATTCTTTATTAGCTGTATGTTATATATCAGGAATTGCATTAGTTTCCTTAAGTGCTTTTTGGACTAAATTAATAAAATTGTTAATACCTGCTGGGCGAATGGGACTTACGAATTACCTGTTACAGTCCGTTATAATGTCATTTGTCTTTCTAAGTTATGGCTTAAATTTAAAAGATAAGCTCAATATCTTAGAATGTTTGGTTATCGTAATAATGAGTACAGTAGTGCAGATAATATTTAGTACCTGGTGGTTTCAGAGATTCAAATATGGTCCGGTTGAATGGGTATGGCGTTTGCTTACATATGGGCGCTGGTTATCTATCCGGAATAGATAATTATGAGTAGAAGCAGGATTCAGATCATTAATATTTTATTCATCTCTTATGACATATCAACTCTCTAGAAATTAAATGCTAAAATTTTACAATAAAACCAGAGATTTTTTTCTAAAAGTTCCTTTTACAATCTGGATAGTTATAGGGATACAAACTGGTTTTTTTATTGTTTTAAGGAATAAGGAGTTTGCTTCGATCGGAAGTCTATTGTTCTATGGACAGTTAATTAAAACATTTTTAAATATTGTAATAATTTTTTGGTTGATTACAATATTGCTAAGCAAGTTCAAAAAAGTTTCAGGAATAATTATCATACTAACTATTTACGTATACACATTTCTAATATTGTATCATTATGCCACAGGAGGAAACTTAGAATTTAAATTATTATGGGATTTTAGACATAATATTCTTAATACAGAAGTATTTGAAATGATGGGAAATTTTATAGGTCACAAAGTTATTTTATTCGTGGTAGCATTATCACTGATCTTGATAATTGGTCAAATAAAATGGAAACTTTTTTCAAGCTATAATCGTTTCAAAAAGCCGTTTTTACAATTTTCTGTTCTCTCCTGTACTTTAGTAATCCTTAATATCTTACCTATCAATTCTATGGATGAAGTAGCAAACTTCTCTAGATCTTTTGCAGGATGGTATAGAATTGAATCATTCAAATTTGATACTACATCTCAAAATTTAGAACAATATCCTTATATCAAAGCTGCCGACTATAATCTACCTATAAAAAGTAATAAAGAATTACCCAATATCTTTTTTATTGTAATCGAATCGTTCAATGAATCATTTGTCGAGAAAAAAACGGATGATGGAAAAGAGATCACACCTTTTTTAAATTCTTTAATTCCTAAAGGAATTTACTTAGAACATTTTTATGGAAATTCAGTTATAACCGTTAAAGGGCATCTATCAATTTTATTTTCGATTCTTCCCAGTTATCGCGGATTGGAATCTGAAGAATTTTATTCAAATAATTTTCAGTCCTTAGCTCAAATACTAAAATCAGCGGGATACAAAACTATATTTTTTTTAGGGAGCGATCCGAGTGCTATGAATTTTCAGAATGAGGGTCCGTTTTTAACTAAAAATGGTTTTGAAATATGTAAAGGAATTTTTAACCCAAATAAGAATTACAAAAGAACTAATGGAGAGCCTAATTATAATTATGAAAATCCGAGGAATGAAAGCGGCTTTGGGGGTTTTAAAGATTATGTTCTCTATCAGCAATTTTTTAGTACTTTAGATTCTTTGCATAACAATAGTAAAGATAGTCAACAAAAATATTTTGGTTTCCTGTCAACATATTCGAATCACATTCCCTGGTTAAAAGAAAGAGGGGATTCAACAATACCTTTCCCTAATTCTATTTCAACCAGAGAAGATTATGCAAATTCACTTTTTCATGTTGATTCGTATCTCAAAACATTTTTTGATGAATTTGAGCGTAGAAAATATTTGGAAAACTCGATAATCGTAATAACAGGCGACCATTCAACTCCTTCGGGAGAGCGTGGTAATTTTCACAAAGGTATCGGCTTTTATGAAGAAAATTTTAAAATCCCTTTTTTATTACTTTGGAATAATAATGTTCAACCAATGAGAATAACCGATAAGGCTTGGTCACAGGTTGATATCGCTCCGACTCTTCTCGATTTGCTTAATATTAATGTTAATAACCACTTTGTTGGAAAGTCATTTCTGCGGGAAAACCCAGTTGAAGATAATGTCGTTTTTCTCAACCAGTCTTTTGGTGGATTAAATCTGGTTGTTATTGTTTACCCATATAAATATGTTTATGATGTACCAACAAGTGAAGAATATTTGTTTGATTTGGAAAAAGACCCAAAAGAGATAGATAATATAATTAATCAAAGCCCCGAAAAATTGGATTTTTTCAGGGACAAAATCTCTCAAATCAAATTAAATCAGTATCTGCTAGAACAAAATAGGATATGGCCAATGAATTATGAAGAAGCATCTCGATATTAAAAAAAATAATAAGGTGGCTCTTTCTGCAAATTGATATTTATCAAATATTGTTGAATAAATAGGGTACCTAATATTAGATCAGCTAAGGGAAAAGAATAAGTTAGTTTTAAGATGTTGCTGATAGAATTTTATCTAAGTATAATCATATCAAAATCTTTATACATATATCCGTGTGTAGAGGTAATTACTGGTTAGAAAGTGATATTTTTATTTATCAAGGACTCTATTTTATGGAAAAGGTGGAATTTTATTAGAAAAAATACCTGATTAGGGTTCAATCTGTTATTTTATATTGATTGAGAATTGGCACGGGTTCTGTTATTGCAGTAGGTGCAATAGTGAAGAAGGAAATAGTGCCAATGTCTATAACGGTAGCGATATTTGCAGAAGCTATTAAAAAGAATCTTACGAAGTATATTATTGCAGAATTTTCATAAGGATTTTACTGAGATGTGGAAAAAAACTTTATTGCTAATTGGTCTAATGGGCATATTACTCATTATAGCCGGGCTTATTTTCAGCCCTTCTTTTGTCGGGAACTTTACTTCTGGCGGAAAATTAAATTCATTACTTAGAATAACCCAGGTTCAACTCGTTCAAATCTACCTGATAATCCTTGGGATTTTGTTACTAGTAGGGTCTCTTGTTATCAGCCTTCTTCCTAAAGAAAGAAGATACTCACAATTTCTTGTTGGTATTTGTTTTACCGGTATAGTACTGACAGTCTTAGGGGTTATACTTAGTCCAAGGTTTGTTGAGAAAAATCTCAGTTCCCAAAACTTTCTGAATGAGTCTACACTTAATTTTTTATCCAATTTTCAATTAGGCGCTATAATCATTGGTTGCGTAGTTATTTTCATCTCCCTTTTAATATATGGCAAGAAGTTTCTAAAAAGTTATAAGAAGTTTAGCTTAGTTCTCAGCTTGGTGGTTTTATTATTATATCTTTCACTTCTATACATCACTTATATTAATGAAAAATTTCCTAATAATATTATTCTTAAACCGACTGAGTTTAGTAAAGTAATAAGTCTTTTATTTGGACAAGATATCTTACTTTCAGATTTTGATCCCAAATCACCATTGATTGTAGATCGTAAACAAATTGTGAAAGCAAAATACCCCGTCATTGATGTGCATTTTCATTTAGCTTCAGATTTCAGAACGGAGTTGGATAAAAACCTAATGACTCCAGAAGCTTTAATTAGATCTATGGATTCTGTTGGAGTTAAATTAATGATTAATATGGATGGTATTGATATTAACAAAGATTTAGTACTTTATAATAAGAATTACCCTGATAGATTTATAAACTTCGCATATCCTCCAATAGGCTCAGACGAGTTATTAAACGACGAAACTCTTGCTGCCCTGCCAGAAATAATTGAAAAGTTTGTTAAAAGAGGAATAAAGGGTATAGGTGAATTGGCAAAATTTTGGGGATTGACAATTAAGGATGCATCCGGCAAAGTAATTCCCGTAGATGATCCACGACTTGATCCATTTTGGGCTAAGGCTGCAGAATTACAAATTCCGGTTTTGTGGCATTTAGTTGATCCCACACCGTTTTTTCAGCCTGTAAATAGATTCAATGAAAGATACACAGAACTTGGACGGTACCCATTTAGGAGTTATTATAAGCCAGGTTTTCCAACTAAGGCTACGTTGTTTAAACAACAGGAAAATGTATTGAAAAATCACCCCACGACAATTTTTATCGGTGCTCATTTGGGAATGAGTGCTGATAATTTAAATTATCTTTCATATCTGTTTGATACATATCCTAATTACTATGTTGATTGTTCTGCCGTATTAGGTGAGTTGGGCAGACAGCCTTATACAACCAGGAAATTCTTTATTAAATACCAGGATAGAATACTTTTTGGTTCAGATGGAGGGGCGCTTGTTGGAGTGAAAGGTTGGACAGTTGAAAAGTTCTATCAATCTTATTTTGAATTTTTTGAAACTGAAAATGAATATATTGATTATCCTGGGCAGGGGGCTATTAATCAAGGTGATTGGAAAATATATGGAATAAATCTTCCTGATGAAATTCTTGAAAAAATATATTATAAGAATGCGGAAAAGATTCTTTTTAAGAGCAGTAGCAATTGAACTTTTATATTAAATTCACGAATAAATAATGATAAAAAAGAAAACAATATTTTTAATATTTAAGATTTTTGTAAGCATCTCACTTCTTACTTATATAATTCTTAAAATTGATTGGAATGAAGCGTTTAATAATTTGGAAGGCGCAAATTATTATTTGTTAGTTATGGCGTTTTCATTAAATATTGTTGAGCGATTAATATTAACATACAAATGGAATCAACTAATTAGAATAAGAGGCATAGACATATCTTTTTTTAGGCTTTTCTCAATAAATTTAATTGGTGGGTTTTGGGGGTTATTTCTTCCTTCCAGCTTAGGAACAGACGTAGTAAGAGGTTATTATTTGGTAAAAAACAATGGCGAAAAATCAGTTAGTGTATCATCTATTTTTGTTGACCGGATATTAGGACTGTTTTCTTTGCTTTTATGCAGTGTTGTTGCAGTAATTATAGGCGGGAACCTGATCTCTAAAGTTGATATTAAATTTTATGTCTTAGCTTTATTTGCAGTTGGGGTCATTTCTTTTTATTTATTTCAGAAAGAAGGAACTGCAAGGATTTTAGAGAAAATTTTAAAAAAAATTAAACATCATAAATTAGCCGAATTATTTATAAAACTGCATACATCGATTTTAGAATATAAAAAACATCCGGGAACTTTATTATCGTCTTTCTTCCTGACTGTTCTTGCACATGCTACCCACGTGTTGATTTTTTATATCGTTGCTTTAGCATTTAACATCTCAGTTCCATTAATTTATTTTTTCCTGTTCATTCCAATAATAACTTTGATAATAATGATACCAATATCAATAGGCGGATTAGGTGTTGGTGAAGGTGTATTTATTACTTTTTTTTCATTGGTAGGCATATCGATGAGCGATTGTGTCGTTATGGCATTTACTAATTCTATAATAAATATTCTGTTTACTCTATCCGGTGGGATTGTATTTTTATTTTTCAAAAATTTATCTAAGCAAGAAATCTTACCTTCTAAGCAGGAAATAAAGAAACCTGATTTGGAACCGACTGAATTACTAAAAGACTGATTCTTAGTAATCGTTTAGGAATTTATCATATTAATTATGGCAGAACATACAAATAAAATAAACGTATTGTGGTTAGTGGACCATCTTGGTTATGGGGGTTTTATGCATGGTGCCGGCAAATTTTATCTTGATACAATACCTTTACTAGATGAAAATAAAATAAATGTAACCTTGTGTGTGTTGAGAAGCAGAGATCATTTAACGAAACTCTTTGAAGATCGGGGAGTTAGAATCCTGCATCTTGGAAGAAATAAATTCGACCCCCGTACTATTACTGATCTTATAAAAATTATCAGGAAAGAAAAAATAGAATTGATTCATTGTCACGGTTATGGGTCTGATAATTTTGGAAGAATGGTGGGAGGTCTGTTTGGAATTCCAACTATAGTACATGCACATGATGATAATTTTAATTATCCATGGCATCAGAATTTAGCCGATCTTTTACTTAGGCGATTTACAAAAAAAGCAATTGCTATATCTGAATCAGTTAAGAGGTCATGTGTTACTAAGAGAAAAATTTGTCCTAATAAGTTATCTGTTATACATAATGGAATCTTGCTTAATAATTTTAATACTATTGAAAAAGAATTAATACAAAAAGAAAGAAAACATTTGGGGATTAAATTAGATTCCAAAATTGTTGGAACGGTGGCAAGATTAAGAGCAGAAAAGGGAATAAAATATTTGATTGAGTCGGCGCCTAAAATTCTGGAAATCTTTCCTGATACAATTTTTCTTATTGCCGGCGATGGTCCGTTGAGAGAAGAACTTCAAAATCTTGCAAGTCAGCTTGGGATTCAAGATAAGGTTTTGTTTATGGGATTTCGTCAGGATATACCTGCCGTTTTATCGGTTATTGATGTTTTTGTTGCTCCTTCTGAGACTGAAGGGTTGGGATTAGGAATTTTAGAAGCTATGGCTATTGGAAAACCTATCGTTGCAACAAGTGTGGGGGGTATAATTGAGATTTTAAAAGATGGGGAAACCGGTTATCTTGTACCTGCTAAAAATTCTCAAGAGTTGGCTAAAAGGGTTATTTACATGCTAAAAAATGAAGAAGAAGCAAGATGTCTTGGTATAAAGGCTAGGGAAGAAAGTAGAAAGTACGATATTAATTCTAATGTTAAAAAGATTGAAGAACAATATTTTGGATTAATAACATCAAATAATTGAAAAAGAAATTTTCGTCAGCTGTTATTTAATAATTACTCTTCATATATATATTAAAGGTTTGATAAAATTAGTACTAATAACTAAAAGTTTGGATTAATATATCTACAAACGCTAAGAATTTGTAATTAGTTTTAAAAGAAAGGTGACTATTATGTTTCAGAAATTCAAAGCTCAGATTGCAACCCGCAGAAGCATCTTAAGCGAAATCTTTGTAGTGATTGGTGAAGGATTCACTAACAACGTTGTAAAACATTTCAAGACTTTGAAGCCAACTGTTTTGCAGCTAAACGTTAATGCACAATGTAATGCAAGATGCGGTATGTGCAATATATGGCAGACTGAAAATAAAACAGAAATTAATCTCCAAAAGCTTGATGAAGTTTTTTCAGACCCGGTTTTTAGAAACATTGAATATATTATTCTCTCTGGTGGCGAGCCTACTCTGCGGAAAAATCTTCCGGAGGTTGTTGACCTTATGCTTAAGCATATGCCTAAAATGCGAAAGATTTCAATCCCTACAACTGGAATCAATACGGATAGATCAGTTGCTTATTTCTCAGCTATTGCAAAGGCGTGTCTTAAACGTAATGTTTATCTGACTATCGGGATTTCACTAGATGGTGTAGAAGGTATTTACGAGCGTGTACGTGGAGTTAAGGGAGGATATCAAAAAGTGATAAACACCCTTACGGCTCTTAAAGAATTAAATAAAGAGGTTGAATTTTCACTTGGCATCGGTACAACTATAAGTGCAATGAATGTTTATGATGTTAATAATCTGGTTGAAGTTAGTAAAAAGCTTGACATCGGAATTAATTTTGTAGTTGCCGCCTTCTCAGATTCTTATTACAATAATAGTAACCTGTCTGATAATATTACATTTACGGCTGAAGCTAAGGAATTTCTTAGAAAATTCCTCAAAGAACGAATTAAGAAAAGTCCGTTATTGAGCGAAATGCCATTTTACTATGAAAAAATCCTGGAGATGATGAATGGCGCTAAGCGCTCGATTCCTTGTCCTTTTCAAGATCAGGGTATAGTACTCGATGCCTCAGGCGATTTTCATTATTGTGTTAATAGTAAAACCGTCGGCAATATCCACAAAGATTCGGCGTCTACCATTTATTATGGTGCAGACAACATAAAATATAGAAATCAAGTAATTGAGGAAGTATGTCCAACGTGCGAAATCTCATGTTTTGTCGGTGTAGGGTTGCGTAAAAAAGCATTTTCATTTCTAGGTTACGTTCTGAAGAATGGTTCTCGAAGAGTTTGGAATAACAATCTGCTGACTAAAGCTTCAAGTAACTGAAATATATAAAAACGAGCCGTTATTTATAGAGAAATGTTAGGTATAAGCAGTACTTATAAAAAGTTAAAAAAAGGTTATTTAAAAAATCTACCCGAGGTTCTTGCATTAAAACGCAAACAATATCCGCAGTTTGTGTTTGAAAGCAATCCCAAAACTTTAAAAGATGAAATTCCGGTTTTTACATTACATTCCGTTTATCCGGATAGATTTGAAGAACAACTTCAGTTCCTGAATAAGAATAACTATCGAACTTTAACGGCTGATGAATTTTATGAATGTCTCATAGGGAGTAAATCTATTCCCGAAAGAGCTATTCTTCTTACCTTTGACGATGGTTGGAAAAATCTCTATACGGTTGTATATCCTTTGCTTAAAAAATATAAAATGTTTGCAATATGTTTTATTATTCCAGGTCTAATATCTTTTAACTGGAAAGAAGAAACAGAACTTAATAATAATGAAACTAAACCAGACGGGTTCATTCCCGGTTCAGATTCTTTGTGTAGCTGGAATGAAATTAAGGAAATGCATGAAAGCGGGTTTATTGATTTTCAATCTCATTCTATGTATCACGATCTCGTATATACTTCCGGGGATATAGTAGATTTTTTCTATCCAGGTTTTGATGACTATCCTATGAATATAAATATACCGGTTTATAAAGAAAACGGGGAAGAAAATATTTTCAGGAATGCGAAGCTTGGATCTCCTATTTACAGAAATTCTTCACGCTTCGCAGGTAAAAACAGGTATTTTGACGATGAAAATTTGCGCAACAAGTGCATCGAATATGTATTTATAAATGGTGGCGCTGAATTTCTTAAAAGAAAAGATTGGCGCAAAAACCTTTTTAACGTAGTACAAGACTATAGAAACAAATACTCTGATTCCGGATATTATGAGAATTTTGAACAGTTAAGAGAGAATCTGTTTTTTGAACTGAATGAATCAAAAGTAATAATTGAGGAAAAACTTTCTGGAAAAAAAGTAAATCATTTTTGTTATCCTTGGTGGATAGGAAGCAGCCTTGCCTCAGAAATATCAAAAGAGGCAGGATATCTTACAAATTTTTGGGGCATTCTCCCTGGTCGGCGAACTAATAAAAGCGGAGATGATCCATACAAAATTTCCAGATTACTTTCGGATGATTACATATTTAGGCTTCCGGGAGAGGGGAGAAAATCTCTTTCTCAAATACTGGGGAAAAAACTTTCATTGGACTATAGTAGGTTTATTAACAGGTTATTCAACTAGAAATAAACGATTAAAATACTGCAATAATGAAAAAGATGAATAAAGCAAAAGTTAACCTCTTCTTTGGAAGAAATAAAGACGTTATTCTTATAATTTTATTACACGTGTCAATTACAATTCCTCTTGCATTTTTACTAAACATATGGTATGATGAAGCATGTTCGTTAAATACATCTTCAAGTAGTATTTATTATGCAATACAACGTTCAATCGAATTTGAACACCAGCCACCTTTCTATTATATATTGTTGAGCATTTGGAGAAAGTTAGATAATTCTTATTTTTTTGCCCGGCTGCTCTCAATTATTTTTTCAAGTGCGTCCATATTTGTTAGCCATCAATTCATAAAAAAATACTTAAAGATAAGCAAACCTGAATTTGTGACTTTCCTGATCGCAATAAATCCCTTCTTAATTCATTACGCCACTGAAATCAGGTTATATACTATGATAATTTTTCTTTCGGGTGTCTTGATCTTTTTAATGTATAAGATTTACTTTTTTGATAATAAATCTAAGGTATATCGTATAATATTTATTCTGTTGACGATAATCTCACTTCATGCTCAATACTATATGGGATTTCTGTTAGTTGCAATCGGAATTAGTGTATTTATTTATAAAGGATGGAATAAATTCAAAAATTATTTAGTTGATATGGTTTTCCCTCTCTTAAGCTTAATTGCAGTGATTCCATTTTTAGACGCCATTTCCAAGCAAATTGAACTTAGTGAAGAATTATTCAAGTTAAATATAGCAGGCATTGTAGAATTCTTTAAGGTCAGAATAGTCTCATATATTTTTGCATTAGATTTTTTCCCTTTAATAAGATTTTCCAGATATGAGGTATGGTTTTTTTTATTTTTAATAACTGCGATATTTTTATTTTCGATTAAAGACCGCCTTAAAGGTTTTATACGGATAATGAGTTTTAAAGAGTATACTACTTTTCCGACAATTATTGTCTTAATATTGTTTTTTATTTTAATACTTGTTAAAATCGGTGCGAGAGTGTTAGAAATAAGGCATTCGGCTGCTCTGTTTCTGCCATTAATATTCACAGTCACATCTTTCATTTGTTTAACTTCAAAGAAAAAATTTTTAATATTTTGGTTTTTGCTTTTTAGCGTTCTTTATGTCGCGGCAATAGTTAATAGGTTCGCTCCAATGGCAAAGGAGGGCGATGCGATCAGAGTATCGAGATATTTAGAGGCACATGAAAAAGAAAATGAGATGATTTTTGTCCCCTATAATGTTATAGCTTTCCCCCTAGCGGTACATTACAAAGGGAAAAATTCAATAGTCACGTTATATGATAAACTGTTAACTGAAGAAGATCAAAGAAAATTGTTAGAAGATATAGACGATAAATCAATTTGGTTGGATTTTCCGGTGCCCGGCTGGGACAGGTATTCGAAAGAAATAAAGATATCAAGAAAATTTATAAATGATAATTTCGTTTTGCTGGATAAAAAATATTTTGAAGGGATGCAATTATGGCATTTAAGGAGAAAAAAATAGAAACTCTTAAAGAATATTTTGAACTTAATACTTCTTTTAAAGAGATTATTTTACAATGCCTATTAGCAAGAAAGTATTTTATCGACATTTATAAATATCGAATTACAAACAAATAAAATATGTATAAATATTCTGAGTAAATTAATCAGCCGGGGGGCCAGTTCATTTGCCTGCCGCCAAGCAGGTGAATGTGAAGATGATAAACTGTTTGTCCGCCTTTATCGCCACTGTTTATAACTAACCTGAATCCATCATCAATTTTCATTTCCCTTGCAAGCTTGTTGGCGGCATCGATCATTTCACACAATACTTCCGAATGTTTGGTCATTTCAAAATTATTTATTCTGGGAATTTCTTCTTTAGGAATAATAATGATATGAACAGGAGCCTGGGGATTTATATCTCTGAATGCCAGAACTTTATCAGATTCAAAAACAATGTCGGCTTTTATTTCTTTATCAATTATTTTTGAAAAAATGGTGTTGCCCATAATTAGTCTTCCTTCTTGTCTCTATGGGATTCAATTTCATATTTTTTCATTTTGTTGTAAAGATGACTTCTCTGTATATCGAGAACTTCTGCTGTTTTGCTAATATTCCAGTCGTTTGCCTTAAGTTGCTTAAGAATGAAGGCTCTTTCTGCTTTTTCTTTGAATTCCTGGAATGAATTACTCCCATCAATAATATCATTAATTTTAGATTGTCCGGTTGTAGCAAGAAAATCAATGTCACTTCTTTTAATTTCTCTTTTATCTACAAGTATCATAATTCTTTCAATAACATTTCGAAGCTCCCGAACATTCCCTGTCCAAGGTAAACTTTTCATCAAAGCAATTGCATCATCACTGAACTTTACTGCAGGTTTTTTATGCTTGTTGGAAATATCATTTGCAAAATGTTCGATGAGAATTTTAATATCTTCAGCTCTTTCACGTAAAGGAGGTACATAAATCGGGATTACATTTAACCTGTGATAAAGGTCTTCCCTGAAATTATTTTTTTCGATTTCTTCTTTAAGATTTTTATTCGTTGCTGAGATTACTCTTACATCGACTTCAATTTTTTTTGTACCTCCAACCCTTTCAATCTTTCCGCTTTCCAGAGCGTGAAGAACTTTTGACTGTGCCTGTAAACTCATATCACCAATTTCATCTAAGAATAATGTACCTTTATTAGCAAGTTCAAACCTTCCAATCCTTTGCTGAAAAGCTCCCGTAAAAGAACCTTTTTCATGTCCAAATAATTCAGATTCAATAAGCTCATTGGGGATTGCAGCGCAGTTTACTTCAACAAAGGGTTTTTCCTTCCTTGCGCTTTTATCGTGAATAGCTCTTGCAACTAATTCTTTTCCAGTTCCGTTTTCACCTGTAATTAAAACTCTTGTTTCAAGCGGCGCAACTCTTTCTATAATTTCAAGAATGCTATTAATCGCTTTACTATTGCCGAGAATTTTTCCATCGCCGGTTAATGATTTTTTTATTTCTTTATTCTCAGTAATAAGGTTGGCTTGTTCAACAGCATTTCTAACACTTATAAGAAGTTTATCGCGGTCAATCGGTTTTTCAATAAAATCAAATGCGCCGAGCTTTGTAGCTTTAATTGCATTTTCAACACTTCCGTGAGCAGATATAATTATCACAGAAAGCGTAGGATTGATTTCCTTCACTTTTTTTAAGACTTCAAACCCGCTCATCTCCGGCATTTGTATGTCTAAAAGAAGAGCGGAAAAATTGCCCGAAGAAATTTTTTTTATTCCTTCCGATGCTGAAGTAGTGGACTCGACAGAATAGCCTTCGTATTCGAGAATGAATTTTATACTTTCGCAGATTTCTTTTTCGTCATCAATAATTATTATTGATTTCATAGCGGGTTTCCGAAATAGTAAAGTGTTCGCATAACTAAAACCTGTGAGGGGAGGACTGATTCATCTTCTTTCAGAAATTTTCCAAAACATTTTCCAAGAAAATTTACTTCCAGGTCCCTGTAATCAACTGAAGACTGAATTTTGAAATCCTCCTCAAATGCTTCTATAAAATTACCAATTAGATTTCCGAAATCAAAAAAAAGAGTTGAATAAGAAAGAAAAGCAAAGCCGAAGAAATGAGCGAGCTTATCTTTATCGCCGTAATCATTTAATGGAGTATCATAAAAGAACCTGGAGGGAAGATTTTCATTTTTAAGATTGTAAATTGAATCGCTGGCAGAAACAAGAGGATAATTCCAAACAGATTTTATTAAAGGAATTACAATCGGAACTTCTTTATATGGAAGTGTTGCTACACAAACAGCAAGTAAAGCTTCCGAATGATCGTTTCTGCTTGATTTTAAAGCAACTTTATAAATTGAATCTGCAGCGGACAAATCACCGCTCTCTTTTTTAAATTCTAAGAATTCTTTTGAAGCAATGTAGGATGAAATATGATTTACGGCTTTGGAGAGATTGCTTTGTTGCGGGAAGAAACTTTCCTGAATTACAACTATAGAAAACATTATAAGAAAAAAAGAACTATACATAGATCGTAATTTAATCTAAAATTTTCATCCGCCTAAGCATAAACAATGACTATTTTATAGTTGTTGACTACTTTATTTTATTGAAGTTTATCAATTTTTTGTTGAACTTGCTTTTCAAGATATGAAAAGGGACGTGAATTGGAGAGATAAGCTAATTTAGTAGTTTATCCCTTCGCTTTTCCCGCCTCTCTGAAGTTAATTAACTGTATTAGTTAACGAAAACCCGCAGGAACTTATGAGATTGAGTTTTCCGCCAAAGGCGGATCCGCCTATAGCGGAGATGCTCACAGTTTATCAAGTGGAATATACTTCTATAAACTGCATGTAGGAGATTTTGTAGACACGAAGAAGATGATGTTCATTAAATAATTAATCAAATATCATTAAAAAAAATAGAAGGAGAGTATTTGATTATTCTAATAAAAAAAGCTACACGCCCTATTAAGCATTAATAATTAAAAAGAGTGGTGGAGAAAATGTGCCACTACTAAATAAAGAGGAGTAAAATGAAACAAATTATTTTTATACTACTTTTTTTTTGTTCTGTGTCCTCTGGACAAATCAGTTTAACATCTGATGATCTTTTAGGTTTAATAGGAAGTACAAGCATTGTATTAGCTGATACAACAGATTTAATTACAGTGGACGTTGGCACAGCCGGGGAAAATCAAACCTGGGATTTTAGTCCCTTGCAGCTTCATGGTATAATAGAAAATTATTCTTTTGAGAGTCCAAATCAAACTATTTATGCGGATTCATTTCCACAGGCAAATCTTATACAACATCTTTTTTTCGATATGGATCCGTTGCATACATATACCTTTTATGATGTTAAGCCTCAATATATGAATGTTGCAGGATATGTTTTTTATACCCAGGGCTGGACTACAGTAGAAAAAGACAGTAATAAAACTGCATTGCCTATTAAATATGGTGATAACTGGGTTACAGGGGAGATTGATACAGTTGGATATCCATTATATGATTCTACTTTTACAACAATAGATGCCTGGGGTACTATTACAGTACCGGCAGGTACATTTGATTGTTTACGTTTTCGATATGACAGGCGTTTTAATGTCATACAAATTGGTGGAAGACCGCCTGTAGTAACAGTCATAGATACAGGTACTATATCTTATGAATGGTATACAAAAGACCACTTTCTTGTTGCATCTGTTGAAATCCCGGGACTTGAATCAGATGTAAACTTTACAAATGTAAGTAATGTATCTCTACTACAGGATGTAGTTATATCATCTGTTACAGAGAATGTTAATACAAAACAGCCGCATAATTTTAGTTTACAGCAAAATTATCCCAATCCATTCAATCCCAAAACAATTATCAATTACCAGTTATCAATGAATAGCGATGTTTCTTTAATCGTATATGATGTAACCGGTAAAGAGATAGTAAAACTGGTTAGTCAATATCAAACAGCGGGGCAATACGCAGTTGTATTTGATGCGACCAACCTGCCAAGCGGAATTTATTTCTATAAGCTGCAAGCAGGTGAATTTGTTGAGACAAGGAAGATGATCTTATTAAAGTAAACTCGGACATTTTTCACTATGACGGATCCTGTTTTCATTCTAAAAACTTGGAACTTCACTGGGTAGATGCTTGTGGTGGTTTAAAACATTATGGTTAAATATTTTTTTCATAAATAAATAACGGAGTATAAAATGAAACTATATTATTTAATAATAATATTTTTATTCGTTAGCGCTGCATCTAATTTCAGTCAACAATTTGTTCAAGAGTGGGAATTTCCCGATCGGCTTAGATATGTGGGCGATATAGATGGCGATGGTATCGGGGAATTTGCGTTTGAAGATGAGGACAGCCTGAGAACAACTTTTTATGACGGTAAATCTCATGATATAAAATGGACTATTGATGGTCGGGATTTTCAATCTGAGTTGTATTATGATGAAAGGGCGAGCGCTGTACCTAAATATAATAAATATCCTTTGATGGATTATGATAACGACGGTACCAAGGATATTTTTTTTAATAATGATGGTAAGATTTCGATAATTAATCCAGTAAATAATAATACAGTTTTTGAATTTTTAGATTCAACTGCAACACGCACGCACGCGCGTACAGATTTATATGTACTTTCCGATATTGATGGCGATAAAGAATTGGAAATTGTTTTCCTTTCTAGCTTTGAAGATGTACCAGGTAATAGAACCTATAAAACGCATCTTTTTTCAACAGGGATAGCAACTAATTCGGAAAGTAATTTTAAAACAGCCAGTACAACTTTTCAAAATCATCAGAGCACTAAGTCAAATACAGAGTTTACATTGGAATGGGAATTCCAAGACAGACTTGATTATGTTGGTGATATTGATGGTGATGGTATTGGTGAGTTCGCTCATTATGATAATAACCAACAAATTATGACTTACTATGACGGTAATAATCATAATATAAAGTGGAATACATTTGGGATTAGATATGAATTTGAATTATTTTATGCTGACCATCAACGTTGTTTGCTTCCTGAAGGAAATGAATTCCCTGTTCAGGATTACAATGGTGATGGGGTTTGTGATTTTTTTTTCAGTACCGATAGTTCTTTTCAGATTGTGAGCATTTCCAATGATTCTGTTCTTTTTGAATTTTCGGTTCCACAGACTTATTTTTATGTTTTGTCTGACGTGGACGGTGATGGATTTCTTGAGTTAGTTTTAACAGCTGTGTCAAATGTTTATCCATACGAAAAAACATATGTTTTTTCAACAACAATTACCTCTTCCAATAAAAATATTAGTAATACTTCTTTTTTAAATAATGCGGCTTCAAGCGGGCAATTTGAAAAGCTGTGGGAATTTGCGGAAGAATTATATTTTATGGGCGACATGGACGGTGATGGCATTGGGGAATTTTTCCTTACAGATTATGCTACTAATAATACGAATTTTTACAGCTTTCAAAATGACAATATTAAATGGCAATTTGCAGATCAATCCTTCCAAAGTGATTATTATTATGCTGAAAGAATGTCGGCTATGCCACCTTTCAATATTTTTCCTGTATTAGATTTTAATGGCGATAATATTAAAGAAATACCACATATGTCCAATGATGAAAAAGAAACAATACTTTATGATGTTGTTAATGATAGTGTTGTTTTCAATTTAAGTGGGCAGGATATTGAAGACAGCTTTCTATCTAACATCTCTGATGTAAATGGAAATGGGGATTTGGAACTTGTATTTTGGGTTCGTTATTATGATGGATCTAAAGCAACTCAAGTTTACTCTACGGGTGTACCTGTTACCGCGCTTCAAAATACCAATATTTTGCATCCCGGTGAGTACGAGCTGGCTCAAAATTACCCCAACCCGTTTAATCCAACTACAAAAATAAAATATGCAGTTCCGGTAATAGGTTTTGTAACATTAAAGATTTATGATGTTCTGGGGAAAGAAATTGCAACTTTGGTTAACGAAGAAAAACCGGCAGGAAGTTATGAAGTAGAATTTAATGCTTCTGAATTAAATTTAACAAGCGGTGTGTACTTCTACAGAATTACAACCGGAGGGTTTGAGGATACAAAGAAATTATTGCTTTTGAAATAATATATATTAGATTTTTCTGGTCAATCGCATCACTGGCATCTTTTTATAAAATAAATAGGAGTAAAAAATGCAACGGATTTTTATAATTATTGGACTAATAGTATTTGTGTTTTTTAGAAATAGTTATAGCCAGCAGTTTATCTTAGAATGGGAAATATCACAAGGTCTTGAATATGTTGGTGATATAGACGGTGATGGTGTTGGAGAATTTGTTGATTACGATAGCGATAATTTTATCACAACTTTTTATGATGGGCAAAATCATAATTTGAAATGGACAATTACAGAGAAGATTTTTAATGATGACATATTCGATGCTGATGCCATGGTGCATCCGGCTTATAGTAAATTTCCATCAATTGATTACAATGGTGATGGTAAGAGAGAATTATTCTTTGAACCCTCTGTTGGGGAAGGAATTATCATAGTTGATGTGGTTAATAATACAAATGTTTTTGAATGGGTTGACGACCAAATTACTACGGTCGATTTTGAAACTTTATCTGATGTGGATGGAGATGGAGAATTAGAATTAGTTTATAGAACAATTCAATACAATTTTAATTTTCCTGATTCAAACATTAATAAGACATATGTTTATTCCACCGGTTTAACAACAACGGCTTTAGAAGGGAATAATATATCCTCTCCAAAGGCATATAGACTTGAACAAAATTATCCTAACCCGTTTAACCCGGCAACAACAATTCGTTATTCATTAACATCATCTGAAAAAGTATCTGTCAGTATTTATGATGCTTCCGGTCAGCTTGTAAAAGAATTTATTAATGAACACTTTCAGGCTGGTGAATATGAAGTAATCTGGGATGGTTCAAATAATTTTGGCGAAAAAGTATCCTCAGGTGCTTACTTTTATCAACTAACTACTGGTGATTATGCAGAAGCAAAAAAAATGATCCTGCTGAAGTAATTTTGTGAGAAGCTAAAGTGGATCACATTTTTTAGGTCTGTTCAATTGTTTTTATAATGAAATCTATTTAGAATCTAAGTTTGTATTATCCCCGGATTAAACCTTGGCATATCGGGATTGTTATTTGCAACTTCGATCGCCGTTGAGACATATTCTCTTGTTAATGCAGGATCTATAATTTCATCAATCCATAATCTTGCAGCGGCGTAAAGAGGACTATTCTTTTCATCATAAGCTTTTGTTATTTCATTCAGCAACTTCTGCTTATCTTTTTCTGAAGGATGCTCTCCGCTTTTTTCTCCGCCTTTGGCGGATTGTTTAATTTTAATATCGAGCAGAACACTTGCTGCCTGAGAAGAACCCATTACTGCAATTTTAGCATTTGGGTAAGCAAAGATAAATCTTGGATCGTAAGCTTTGCCGCACATTGCATAGTTACCGGCACCAAAACTATTCCCAACTATAATTGTAATTTTCGGAACAACTGAATTAGCAACAGCGTTAACCATTTTTGCTCCGTCTTTAATAATTCCGCCATGCTCTGCGCGGCTACCAACCATAAATCCTGTGACATCCTGAAGGAAAAGCAAAGGAATTTTTTTCTGGTTACAGTTCATTATAAATCTTGCTGCTTTGTCTGCACTATCGGAATAAATAACTCCGCCAACCTGCATTTCACCTGTTTCTGTTTTAACAATATTTCTCTGATTTGCAATAATCCCAACTGCCCATCCGTCAATTCTTGCATAAGCCGTAATTAAAGTTTTTCCGAAACCTGCTTTGTATTCATCAATCTCAGAGTTATCAACAATTCTTGAAATAAGTTCATAAGTATCGTAAGGTTTTGTAGAGTCTTCCGGAAGCAATCCATAAATTTCTTTTGGTGAAAAGAGGGGAGGCTTACTTTCAGTTTTATTAAATCCTGCCTTTGATTGTTCACCGAATTTTTCTGTCAGACTTCGTATTTGTGCAAGACATTCTTCATCATTCTTCATTACATAATCGGTAACACCGGAAATATTTGATTGAACTTTTGCACCGCCAAGGCTTTCATTATCAATTATCTCACCTATTGCAGCTTTTACCAGATGGGAACCAGCAAGAAAAACCGAACCTTCACCTTCAACAATTAATGCTTCATCACTCATAATTGGAAGATAAGCTCCCCCGGCGACACAAGGACCCATTATTGCCGCAATCTGTGGAATTCCCATTGAAGACATTATAGCATTATTCCGGAAAACTCTTCCGAAGTGTTCTTTATCAGGAAAGATTTCATCCTGCATTGGAAGGAAAACTCCGGCACTATCAACAAGATAAATTATCGGCATCCTGTTATCCATTGCAATTTCCTGTGCACGTAAATTCTTTTTTGCAGTGATCGGAAACCAGGCGCCAGCTTTTACAGTTGCATCATTAGCCACAATTACATGAAAACGACTATTGATCTTTCCAACTCCATAAACGGTACCTGCGCTTGGCGCTCCACCATGTTCTTCGTACATTTCCCAAGCAGCAAAAGAACTTAATTCAAAAAATTCCTTTGGGTTGTCGAGTAATTTGTTTATTCTTTCACGTGCTGTCAGTTTACCTTTTGATTTATGCTTTTCAATTGCTTTCAGTCCGCCACCCAATTTAATCTTTTCTTTTTCAGCATTTAGCTTTCTTAATAATTCTTTTTGGTAATCTTCTCTTTTGTTAAAAGAGGAATTTTGATTTATGGATGAACCGATTTTTTTCATGACAAATACAGTTATTCTTCACTCAATAAATTTCTTGCAATTACTATTCGTTGAATTTCAGAAGTTCCCTCACCAATTGTACAAAGTTTTACATCGCGATAAAATTTTTCTACCGGATAATCTTTTATAAAACCATATCCGCCAAAAATCTGAACGGTTTCACTTGAAGCTTTCTCAGCTATTTCACTTGCAAAGAGTTTTGCCATTG
Organism: Ignavibacteria bacterium GWC2_36_12; assembly: GCA_001802795.1. GTDB lineage: Bacteria > Bacteroidota > Ignavibacteria > Ignavibacteriales > Ignavibacteriaceae > RBG-16-34-14. The sequence goes on from MGZZ01000134.1 coordinate 30,023, forward strand.
CAGCTTCTTTTGTAATCGATTCACCTTTATCTTTTTTTAATGCCGCTCTATATGTTAGCAATCTTGCTGCTTCAATATTGGTTGACATTTCTGCAAGTTTAAATTGTATTCCCTGGAATTCATTTAAATGTTTTCCGAATTGCTTTCGTTCACCGGAATATTTGATTGATGCATTGAGGCATCCTTGGGCAAGCCCAAGACTCAAAGCAGCGATAGAAATTCTTCCTCCTTCAAGAATTTTCATTGCCTGTACAAATCCTTCTCCTTCTTCGCCGATTAAATTTTCCGCGGGTACTTTACAGTTCTCAAAAGTTAATTGAGTCGTGTCGCTTGCGCGCATACCGAGCTTGTTCTCTTTTTTCCCTATAATTAAACCTTCCGCTCCTTTTTCAAGAATGAAAGCGGATATTCCTTTTTTACCTTTGGATTTATCTGTGACTGCCATTATAACTAAGGTGCTTCCAACAGTTCCGTGAGTTGTAAAAGTTTTGGAACCGTTTAGAATGTAATAACCATCTTTCTTTTCTGCAATCGTTCTTAGTCCTGCTGCATCACTACCGGAAACAGATTCAGTTAAACCCCATGCAGCTATTTTCTTTCCTGAAGCCAAATCAGGTAGAAATTTCTTTTTCTGTTCTTCATTTGCAAATCTTAAAATGTGGTTTGTCCCCAAACCATTGTGCGCCGCTACAGATAAGGCTATTGATGGATCAACTTTTGCTATTTCTTCTATAATAATTACGAAATCTGCGTAACTTAAACCTGCGCCGCCATATTCTTCAGGTACGAGGATTCCAAGAAAACCCAGTTCACCAAGCTGCTGCATAATTTCCATAGGGAATTCCTGCGATTCATCATATTGCATTACAAGAGGCTTAATTGTTTTTTCTGCAAACTCTCTTATGGTATCTCTGATGATAACCTGGTTATCAGTTAAATCGATGTTGAATGTGTCTTCTTCAATGTTCATAATTTCTTTTCCCTTAACTAATGGAATATCGGAATACTGGAATATTGGGAGTTAAATTGAGACTCAACGAATTAACCATAATCATCAGACGGTTCACGAATAATTGTATCCCAATTTCCAGATTCTTGTTTCATTTGTAACGACTTTTTTAGAGCAATCAATTTGTTCTCTACTTCATAATGCAAATTATCAAACTCTTCAAAGAATTGCGGGCTAATTTTATTTACAGATTTTAGACCTATCAATCGCGTCATTACTTCACCTGATGATCCGAGGGCAATATCCAAAAAACGTATATATTCTTTAATTGATTTTCTACAATATCCTTCTGCAATGTTGGATGAAATTGATTGCGTCGCACCCAGTATTTGTGCTTTTAATTTATAGTTTAAACCCTGTATAAAATTTATTTCTGAATATACAACTTTGAATAACTGAATACTTTTTTGCCATACATCTAATTTCATATATCCACGATTGAGATTTTTCAAAGATGTAAATTCCATACTGTTATTTTCAGCTTGACATTGTTAAGAAAATTCTATAAAGATATCCCAACATTCCATTATTCCATCATTCCATCATTTCTATTCAGGTTTTTTTTGAAATCTTCAATAATATTTTCTGCAATATGATAAGGAGATAAACCTTGCCTGCCGGCAGGCAGGTTTCCCAGCACTAATTTTTCCAAAGAAGAATTTAATGATTTTTCATTTCTTTCTCCCCATAATTCCTTTTTAATTTTATCTTCAACAATCTCTTTAATTCTAACTTTGATCCTGTCCTCGCGTCGCTTCAATAAATTATTAGTCTTTAATAAATACTCATAATGCTTATTGATCTCAACGGCTATTTCTGAAATTCCCTTATTTTCTGTTGCAACAGCTTTAACAATATTTGGCAGCCACGAAGTTTCATTATGTTCTCGCAGCATAAGTATTGTTTTTAAAGCGGTTACGGCATGTTCAGCCGCAGGGCGATCACTTTTGTTTAAAATAAAAAGATCGCCTATTTCCATCAAACCGGCTTTCATCGCCTGCACTGTATCGCCCGACTCAGGAACCAAAACTACAATTGTTGTATCTGCAGCCTGTGCAATATCAAGTTCCGATTGACCAACACCCACAGTTTCCAAAATGATATAATCGTATCCTCCCGCATCCAGAACGTCTGCAGCATCGACAGCTTTTTTGCTTAAACCCCCAAGACTCCCGCGAGTAGCCATACTTCGAATGAAAACCCCACTGTCGTTGACCAAATCATTCATTCTTATTCTATCGCCAAGTAAAGCCCCCCCGGTAAAAGGACTTGTAGGATCGACGGCGATTATTCCTACTTTTTTGTTTTTTGCTCTGTAAAGCTTGGTAAGCTGGTTTGTTATTGTACTTTTGCCTGCACCGGGGGGTCCGGTTATCCCGATCCTGTATGCTTTGCCAACTGAGGAATAAATAATTTTAAGTAGTTCGGCTGAAATTAAATTATTGGCTTCAACTATCGATATTGATTTTGCTACTGCCCGTCTTTCACTATTTAATAATTGCCTGACCAGTTCATTGTTAATCATAACATATAAACTTAATCACATATTATTTTTAAAGAATTCCACAGTAGCTTTAAGCCCTTCTTCAAGAATTGTGGAAGGTTTCCAGTTGAATTTTTTGAAAAGTTTTCCGGAAGTTATTACACTTCTCATCTGCTCGCCCGGTGCCGGTGGACCATGCTTTTCTTCTTTATTACTTCCAGAAAGAAGATTAAGTTTATTGAAAAGCTCGTTTACATCTGTTTCTTTACCTGTACCAACATTATAAATATCACAAACATCGTCTTTTAATGTTGTAAGATTTGCTTTAACAACATCACCAACATAGACATAATCTCTTGTTTGTTTTCCTGTTCCGTTTATTACAGGTTGTTCGTTAGCCAGAAGCTTTGTAGTAAAGATAGCAACTACGCCTGCTTCACCTTTTGAGTTCTGTCTTGGTCCGTAAATATTAGCATATCTTAAAACCGTATAATTGAAATTATACTGAAACTTGTAGAAGAAAAGATATTTCTCAACAGCAAGTTTTGAAATGCCGTAAGGTGAGCAGGGAGAGGTAGGGTGGTTTTCATCTGCAGGGAAATAATTTTGTTCGCCGTAAACTGCCCCACCAGTTGAGGCAAACATAAACTTTTTAACGTTTGTTTTAATACAACATTGCAGAAGATTTATTGTCCCGATTATGTTTGTATTTGCATCGAAAGCAGGATCGGCAACGGATTTACGAACATCCATCTGTGCTGCATGATGATTTACAACATCGAATTTTTCTTTTTCAAAAAGTTGAAGAAGGTTTGTGTCACCAATATCTGCATTAATAAATTTTGCTTTTGGATTCACATTCTTTTCAAACCCTGTCGAGAGATTATCAATAACGGTAACTGAATGTCCTTCGTTGATAAACGCATCGGTTATATGCGAAGCTATAAAACCGGCTCCACCGGTGACAAGTATCTTCACTAATTATCCTTATAGAGTTTATGTTTTAGAATATAGTCCTGTACTTTTTCAGGGACCAGAAAATTAATCGGGGTATTTTCCTGTGCTTTTTTTCTTATTACGGATCCGCTTATCTGGATAAACGGGCTTTTTAGAAAAATGGCTGCCCGGTAAAATTTATTTTGTTTCCCCCTGGGAATGTTTAATTTTCTTCTTAATACAACAAGCTTGGCAAGTCTGAGTATTTCATCAGGTTCGCGCCAGGTATGGAATTTAAAAATATTATCATAACCGATAATTAATTCAATATAATCGTATTTCTTTTTTAGCTCGCGTAGGGTATCAACAGTATAAGATACCGATCCCCGGTTAAGTTCAATTTCAGAGCATTCCAAATAGGGTATTTTATCAACTGCCAGGTGAAGCATATTTACCCTGTGTTTCGGCTCTGAGGTGGCAACATTCTGTTTATGAGGTGAAATGTAACTTGGGACAAAAATTATTTTGTCCAGGTTTCTCATTTCTATTACTGCCTGGGCGGTTATTAAATGTCCGTTATGCACGGGGTCAAATGAACCTCCGTAAATTCCAATTTTCATTTTAGTAATTCCTTGTATTCTACAAAATAATGACTAAACTTTTCATAAGCATTTAATTTAAACTTTCTTCTTTTTTGGGTAAGACCTTCCTTTCAGAACCGAATTAAATAATACTTATGATTGGTAAAAAACAGTAAAAACCTCCATAATAAAATAAATACAAAAAATTGGATTTTAACAATTTATTTATTTTCAGTATTAGACAGTAGATTTTGAATAAAGTTACGATAGTAATTTATATCTTCCTCATAGTAACTCTTACTGTTACCGCTAGAGTTTCTAAGCTGCCTTTTTCTAAAGGCTAAAGTAGTTGCAGCGTTAATATATGATTTACGAATACTTTCATCAACCCAGCCGAACTTATTTCTTATAGATGAATTCAGAATACTCAGGTGAGTATAAGGAATTAAGCCGTTTTCGGCTTCACCAAGAAGCTCTTTATATATAATTTTCTTCTCACTAATAATAGATATTGAAAATGTGAGCATAAAAATTACAATAGTGAAAATCATAAATAAAAAACCAAGCAATGTTGTAGATTCGAAACTCACACTAAAATTCCACGCAAGATGTATAAACATTGCAACCAGGAAACCGGTAAATATAGAAGAAATTTTCACTAATGTTTTTTTGTACTTAGAGTAAGCGAGAAAAGCTCCAAATGTGGCAGTAGCAACACAATGCATAACGGCTGAAAACAAAGTCCGGATAATTACAATGGTAATCCAGTTAACAAGAGTATTTCCGTATAAAATAAAATAAAGGAAGTTTTCCGTCATACCGAAACCGAGCCCGATTGCCCCTCCATATACAATACCGTCGGTTATATTATCGAATTTGTTACTCCTTATTGTAAAAAGAAGAAAGGCACCTTTAGTAATCTCTTCTACAAAAGGGGCAACAACTATAGTCTCTAATTTTTGTAACTGGGTTGTTTCTTTAATAAAAATTGAAATGAATGCTGATACAATGCTACTCCACGCTGCCGCGAATATTATTGCACCGATTGCACCCCATAAATAGTTTTTAAGAACCAATCTAAAAGGTTCCCTCTCATATCTGTCGATCCACCAGATTATTAAGAGATAACTAAACATAGGTAACACGGCTGCGAATGCAGAAGCAGTAATAAGCAAATCAGTTCTCTACTTTTCTCTGATCCATTGAATTAATTCTTTTAAAGCAGGTCTTTTTCCATAAGAAAGAATACCAATCCGGAATATCTTGGCTGAAAAAATTATCATAAAATAAATTGAAAAAATCATAATTGTTGTTGTAACCAAAATCTCCCAAACCGGTACGGGACTGATATTTAATCTTAACATCATAAAAGAGGGTAGTGTAAATGGAATATAAGATAAAATGTGAATATAAACCGCATGGGGATTTTCTAAAGCAGGTAATACAAAGATTATAGGAAGTATCAGCAGAAAACTTAAGTAGGTTGTAATCTGCTGGGCTTCCTGCTCGCTTGTTACTACCGAACCGATACCGACAAACATGCTTGTATAGAAGATGAAGCCAAGAATAAAATAGATTAAAATAACCGGGATATTTGTAAAGAGTTCTATCGGGACTAAAGCTGTACTAACAAGAGATATACCGATTAGAAACCATATTACTATCTGGGTAAATCCCAGGGCACTTAATCCTATAATTTTACCCGTTAACAACTCGTTTGCATTGCAGCTTGATACTATTATTTCTATAAGCCTGTTCGATTTTTCTTCTACTAGGCTTCTGATTAACATTCCCCCCGAATAAAGTATCATCATCATTAACAGCATAATGAATATGAAAGAAGAAAAGAATGTTATCAAAAAATCGCTTTTGCTTTCTTTACCGCTTTCTTCAATTTTAATTGGGTTTACTTCCACAGACCTGGAAATAAATTTTAATATTTGTGGATTAATGTTTTCTTTATTCAGTTTCAGTTTTATTCGTATATCATTAAAAGATACTTCAAATCGTTTGATATCCTTCAGATTTCCCGAACTTTTACTTCTATAATCTATGGCAACGGAATCAGTCCCACCGTTCAAAATAAGCAGGTAACCTTCAATTTTTTCCTCTATTACATCGTTATCTGCATATTTTTTCATCTCATTAAGCGATTTGTTTTTAGTTGTTAGGTTGATTGACAAGTAGCTTGGCTGAACATCATTAAGCTTATATTTACTTAACTCTTCTTTTAATCCGGTAATGTAAGTTTCTGAAGTGTCTATAAGTCCTATTACTTTTGTCTGAGAAGTTTCCTGTTCGGAAAGTAATGTCGGTGTAACAGAGAATATAATTAAAATAGCCGGAGTGAGAATAAGAGAAATAATAAAGGTTTTGGTTTTTACCTTCTCAATAAATTCCCATCTCGCTATTTCAAAAATCTTTTTCATTAAACTTGTCGATTATGGCTTTGATTTATTACATCGATGAATATTTTGTTTAGAGTTGGCTCCAGAACTGAAAAACTTTTTATTTTGATTTTGTTTACAATCATCTTTAGAAATTCCGAAGGGTCGATGTTGTCTTTTAACTGGATTTCAGCATAGTTTCTATACCTATCAACATTTTGTACTCCATTTAATGTGCTGATAAATTCAGCATCTCCATCGAATTCAATCTTAACAGTGTTTGTGCCAAAATTTTTTTTAAGATTTGCCAGGCTTCCCAGGTAAAGTTCTACACCTTTATTGATTAGAAGTATATCCGAACATAATTTTTCTACAGTTTCCATTTGATGTGTAGAAAGTATAATAATCTTTCCCGCAGTAACAAAAGACAGTACAGTTTCTTTTATCAAAGTTTGATTTATAGGATCAAAACCTGTAAAGGGTTCATCGAGTATCAACAAATCCGGATCATGAACAACAGAGACAATAAACTGTACCTTTTGCTGGTTCCCTTTTGAAAGCTCTTCAATCTTTTTGTCTGCATATTGTTCAATCTCAAGCTTTTTTAGCCAGGATTTCGCTTCACTTAAAGCTTTATTCCTCGGCATTTTTTTTAGCCCGGCAAAGTAAAGTATTACATCGGTCACCTTACTTCTTTTATATAAGCCTCTTTCTTCAGGCAAATAACCGATTGTATTAAGAAATTCATTTGTGATCGGTTTATTATTAAAAGTAATCTTTCCTGAAGTTGGTCTGATTATGTTAAGTACAGCTCTGAGTGTTGTTGTTTTTCCGGCACCGTTAGGACCAAGAATCCCGAATATTCTTCCTTCTTCTACTTTGAAGGAGATATTATCAACTGCTACAATGTTTTTATATTCTTTTCTAAGATTTTCTACAACAAGCATTATACAGACTGGATAAGTGAAAGTCCCTTTTTCTAATTAGTTTTTCCTGAGGCAAGAATTTAATAGTAAGTTCCGAAATAGTGATTAAAAGCTAAATTTGCTGTATAATTTAAGAAATTAAATTTCCCGAAAAAAATTGGTTAATATTGCAGGGAATTATTCTATAAATTACCTTGAAATCAAATGTAAGAAGCTTTGAACAGGTTGCTTATCTTTTTAACTATATCTATATTTTAACCCGATTTTTGTTCTTTTTTGAGGGAGATTCCTATGATTATTAAAATCAGTGGTTTGAGTGATGACGTTCACGATTTTGTTTTCGAGGAAAAGATCGAGAAGCTTGAACTTAAAGAACCGTTCTTTGGAAATTATGTAGCAAAGATAGAATTAAAGAAATTTCACAATCAGATTATTCTTAATTCGGACATTTATACCACAGCCGCTTTCGAATGCGACAGGTGCGGTGCGGATTTCAAGACAAACCTCCAAAACAAATTCCAGATTGCTTATTTATTTGGTAATTATTCAGAAGAAAACAATTTAGAAAATGTGGTATATTTACCATCTGATACCGATAAAATAAATTTGTTTACCGAGTTAAGAGATTATGCATTATTATCGATACCGATGAAAAAACTTTGTAGAGAAGATTGTAAAGGCTTGTGCTACAATTGCGGAAAAAATCTTAATGAAGGAGCCTGTGATTGTGATAAGCAGCAGGCTGATCCGAGGTGGCAACCCCTGATCGAATTAAAAAAAAAGATGAATATTAATTAAACTAAACTTGAAAGTTAAAGATGCCAAATCCTAAACGAAGATGGTCAAAAAGCAGGAGAGATAAAAGAAGAACACATTATAAAGCGACTGTGCCTTCTTTAAGTACATGTTCTAATTGTGGTGAAATGAAATTATCACATCGCGCTTGCCCTTCCTGCGGGTACTACAACGAACGTTCGATGTTTATACCTAAAACATAACCAACCCGATTTCTTTTAATGATTGATTCTGGTTCTAATCCTAACCAGTGTAGAATAATTGTTGATGCAATGGGAGGCGATTTCGCACCTAAGAATGTAGTCTTGGGTGCTTTGCAGGCACAGTCTGAGAATCCTAATATTGAGGTTTACCTCGCTGGTGATTCTAAATTAATTTTAGATGTAATCACCTATGAAAATCTTACATTTGACAAAGAAAAGATTATACACGCAGAGCAAAAAATTGAGATGAACGACAGCCCGACAGTTTCACTAAAAACAAAACCTGCTTCATCATTAGTGGTTGGTGCAAAGTGGGTCAGGGACAAAAAAGCCGAAGCTTTAGTAAGTGCCGGCAATACCGGGGCAATGATGGCTGCTTCAACTTTAATTATGGGAAGAATTCCAGGTGTTGGCAGACCAACAATTGGCGCCGAGATGCCCAGTGCTAAAGGTATATGTTATCTTTACGATGTAGGTGCCGGAAAAGACGCTAAGCCAAATCATTTATTTGAATACGCAATTATGGGTTCTATATTTGCCAGGGAAATGGGGGGCGTAAAAAACCCTTCAATAGGTGTATTAAGCATGGGAGAAGAGGAAGGAAAGGGAAATGATGTATCTGAAGAAGCAGCGAAACTTCTTAAAGACTCAAAACTTAATTTTATTGGTAATGTAGAAGGAAGAGACATTCTTGAGGGAAAAGCAGACGTGGTTGTTTGTGATGGTTTTGTTGGGAATATTATCCTTAAATTTGGTGAGTCGGTACCGAAGTTTCTAAAATATCTTTTACAGCAAACTGCAAAGAAAAATCTTTTTGACAAATTAAAAATAGGATTAACAAGAGGATCGTTGAGGAAAGCTTTAAAAGTTTTGGACTACCAGGAATATGGTGGCGTACCCTTGCTTGGCGTCAATGGAATTAGTATAATAGGACACGGATCAAGCACCCCTAAAGCTTTTAAAAATATGGTCTTTCGTGCCTATGAAATTCATACAAAAAATCTTTTAAGTAAAATTGAAAACTCAATAAAACAATATTCTAATTTAAGTTAGGCGAATAATGAACAAAGCTTATAATGCTGTTATTACCGGAGTGGGGATGTATGTACCGGATAAGATACTGGATAATGCATTTTTTGAAAAGATTGTTGATACTACCGATGAGTGGATTACTACAAGAACCGGAATTAAAGAAAGAAGAAAGCTTGAGACAGGCGCAACAAGTGATCTTGCAACAAAAGCGGCAGAAGATCTTCTCAAAACTCATAATGTAAATGCAGAAGATATTGATGTAATAATTGTAGCTACAATTACACCTGATATGTTCTTTCCTGCAACTGCTTGTTTGGTTCAGGAAAACATTGGAGCTAAGAAAGCCTGGGGATTTGATTTTTCTGCTGCCTGCAGCGGATTTCTCTTTGCGTATCAAACGGCGTGCTCTCTTGTAGAAAGCGGTACTTATAAAAAAGTTCTTCTGATCGGTGCCGATAAAATGAGTGCGATCGTTGACTATTCTGACAGGAACAATTGTATTCTGTTCGGTGATGCTGCGGCTGCGGTTTTAATTGAACCGACTGAAGATAAAAGTGTTGGTCTTCAGGATTCTATTCTAAAATGCGATGGCAGTGGAAAGAACTTCTTGTATTTGAAAGGAGGTGGAAGCCTTAATCCGCCCACACATGATACTGTGGATAAAAGGATGCACTATCTTTATCAGGATGGTAAAGCGGTTTTTAAGGTAGCTGTAAAAGGAATGGCGGATATATCGTACGAACTTATGGTGAAAAACAATTTAACTTCGGATGATATAGCTTACTTAGTACCGCATCAGGCAAACCTGAGAATAATAGATGCGACAGCCGAAAGAATGGGTCTCAGCAAGGATAAAGTTATGATCAATATTGACAAATATGGGAACACAACTGCGGCAACTATTCCTTTATGTCTCGTAGAATATTATAGAGCCGGAAAAATTAAAAAAGGGGATAACCTGATTCTTTCTGCTTTTGGTGCAGGTTTTACCTGGGGCGCTTCTTATTTAACCTGGAGTATGGATTAACTATGGCAGACGGCAGACGGCAGACGGCAGATGGGAAATCTGGTAGACAATGAAAAAAGCATTTATATTTCCGGGACAAGGTTCTCAATATGTCGGTATGGCAGCCGACTTGTACGAAACTTCTGTGGAAGCTAAAGAAATGATTAAGACTGCCGATGATGCTTTGGGAATGAACCTCTCTTATATTTTGTTTAATGGACCTGAAGAACAATTAAAGCAGTCTGAATTTACCCAGCCTGCAATTTTCCTACATAGTGTTATCTTAGCAAGCCTGATAAGAACACTAAACCCGTATGCTGTTGCGGGTCATTCAGTTGGAGAATATTCTGCTTTTGTTGCATCAGGAGCTATTCAGTTTTACGATGCGATAAAACTTGTTCGTGAAAGGGGAATAGCAATGCAGAAAGCGGGAATTGAAAGACCGGGAACAATGGCTGCAATAATAGGGCTTGATGAAGAACAGGTTATTCAATGTTGTAATGAAGTATCGCAGGAAGGGATTGTTCAATGTGCTAATTTTAATTCGCCGGGACAGGTTGTAATTTCCGGTGAAGTAAATGCTGTAAAGAAGGCAATGGAACTATGCAAATCTAAAGGCGCAAAACTTACAAAAGAACTTCAGGTTAGCGGGGCATTTCATTCGCCTTTAATGGATTCTGCAAAAGAAAAATTAAAAATTGCCCTGGATAAAACTCCTCTTTATGATGCAAGGGTCCCGGTTTATGTAAATGTTACTGCAAAGCCGGTTGTAAGAAAAGAAGAGATAAAGAATTTGTTGTATGAACAATTATCCACCCCGGTTCTGTGGCTTCAAATAATAAATAACATGATTAACGACGGTGTAGATGAATTTTATGAGATTGGACCGGGAAAGGTTTTACAGGGGCTTATGAAAAGAATAAATCCGGATGTAAAAATTTTTGGGATTGATAAATATTCAGATGTGGAGAAATATATTTAATGAATGATAATTCTAATTTCGAAATTAATGGACTAAAAATAGATCCAAAGATTTTTACTTTTAAGTTTAATTGTAAATGCACAGGTGAATGTTGTCTGTATGGTGTTTATACCGATTCTAAAGAAGCAGAAGAAATTGTAAGAATTAAAGATAAGCTGACTCCTTTATTTGATAGAACACAAGTAAAGGATAACAACAAGTGGTTTGAACCTCCTGAAAAGGACGATGATTTTGATTCGGGTATTGCTGTTGGAACCGAAATAATTAACCATAAATGTGCTTTTCTTGATGAAGAAGGCTTATGTTCTTTGCAGAAATTTGCAAATCTTGAAGGCGGTCATAAGTGGAAATATAAACCCCAATATTGTATATTATTTCCTCTTACAATTTATGAAGGGACATTAACTGTAGATGACGATCATATTGACAGACTAAAAACATGCAATAAAAATCCGATGCCTGAAACGACTATCTACGAATCCTGCAATGAAGAGTTAAAATATTTTTTTGGTGAAAAAGATTTTAATGAACTTGAAGAAATGAGAAATCAATATCTTTCTTCATTAAAGACTAAAGAAGTTGCATGAGATTAATAAAAAAAAATGTATTTCCCTGATGGAGTAGAGTAAGAATGAGTAATACTAAAACAAGTAATCATAATAGAAGAGCAATTGTTACAGGCGGTACAAGAGGTATAGGAAGGGCAATTGTTAAAGAATTAGCTTCCAGGAGCTGCTGCGGTGTTCTATTTTCAGATGTTGCATTTGTTTATAATAGCTGTGATGAATGTGCCGAGGAATTAATGTCTGAGATAGATTATCCGGGAACTAAGATTTTTGGTTTTAAAGCTGATGCTACATCTCTTGAACAGGCTCAGGCTACTGTTAATGAGGCAATTGAGAAGTTGGGCGGGGTAGATATATTAATTAATAACGCTGGAATTACAAGGGATAATCTTCTCTTAAGAATGACAGAAAAAGATTTTGATGATGTGATAAATGCTAATTTGAAAAGTGTTTTTAATTACACTAAAGCAGTAATTAAACCGATGATCAATCAGAAGTATGGAAGGATAGTTAACATAGCCTCAGTTGTGGCTTTAATTGGTAACCCCGGTCAATCTAATTATGTTGCATCAAAAGCCGGAGTAATTGGTTTTACAAAAGCTATGGCAAGGGAGCTTGCATCACGTGGTATTACTGTTAATGCAGTTGCACCCGGATTTATTCAGACCGACATGACTCAAAAATTAACTGATGACCAAAAACAAAAATTAGTTCAGAATATTCCCATGGGCAGAATGGGCACCCCACAGGATGTAGCCAAAGTTGTCGCATTCCTTTGCAGCAAGGATGCCGATTATATTACCGGGCAGGTAATATCTGTCGATGGCGGAATGGCAATGTAAAATTTCTTTTTTTATCTTTAATTAACACAAAAAAACATATAGGAGAAACAAATGGACGTTGAAACTAAAGTAAAGGAAATAATAATGGATAAACTCGGTGTAGAAGAATCTCAGATTACACCGGAAGCTTCTTTTACTAACGATTTAGGTGCGGATTCTCTTGATATAGTTGAACTAGTTATGGGTTTCGAAAGTGCTTTTCAGGTTTCAATTCCTGATGAGGATGCAGAAAAAATTGGGACAGTAGGCGATGCTATGAAATATTTAAAAGAAAAGCTCGGTTCTTAATTTTTGGGTCGGGAAGATCTCATAAATTTTCTCGACTTGAATCCCTCTTTACTCAAAACTAGAGGAACATGCCTTCGCTGATGCCGCTTTCTTATAATTTTTTTCTTAGGAGTATTTATGAATAAGCGTAGAGTTGTTATCACGGGAATGGGTGCAATTACTCCTATCGGCAATAATTTACATGACTTCTGGGAAGGAATGATTAATTGTAAGAACGGCGTGGGTCTTATAACAAAATTCGATACTACTAACTTCGAAACAAAATTTGCCGCCGAAGTCAAAAACTTTCATGCGGAAGATTATATTGACAAAAAATCAATTCGCAGAATGGATCCCTTTACTCATTATGCCCTGGCAGCTGCTGAAATGGCAATGCAGGATTCGGGAATAAACATTGAAAAAGTTGAAAAAGAAATGTTTGGGGTTATATACGGAAGCGGAATTGGAGGAATGGATACTCTTCAGCAACAGCATTTTATTTACTTTGAAAATAAAAGCCCTCGTAAAATAAGTCCCTTTTTTGTTCCCATGATGATTTCAGATATGGCGGCAGGGCAAATATCTATTAAGTATTCTTTAAAGGGACCTAATTATGCGACCACATCTGCCTGTGCTACCTCTTCTCATGCAATATCCGATGCTTTTATATTAATTCAAAGGGGAAGTGCGGATATAATGTTGTGTGGAGGTTCTGAAGCAGCAATAACGGAACTCTCAATCGGCGGTTTTAATGCAATGAAAGCAATATCAATCTGGAATGACCGTTACTTAGAAGCCTCAAGACCTTTTGATAAGGATAGAAATGGCTTTGTGATGGGTGAAGGTGCCGGAACACTAATTCTTGAAGAGCTTGAACATGCAATTGGAAGAGGCGCAAGAATATATTGCGAAATAGCAGGAGTTGGTTTAACGGGAGACGCATACCACATCACGGCTCCCGCGCCCGGAGGTGCAGGTGCTGTTAGAGCTATGCGGGAAGCAATTAGAGATGCCGGTGTTACTGCAACTGATATAAACTATATCAATGCTCACGGTACATCGACACAATACAATGATGTGACTGAAACAAATGCTATAAAAACGTGTTTCGGCGAGCTTGCAAATAAACTGGTGGTTAGTTCAACAAAGTCAATGACGGGTCATTTACTTGGTGCAGC
>MGZZ01000134.1:44226-80466 GCA_001802795.1 Ignavibacteria bacterium GWC2_36_12
AAGCAATTGCCACTGTTTTAGCAATCAAGAATGACATTGTTCCTCCAACAATAAATCTTACAAAGCCGGATCCTGAGTGCGATTTGAACTATAGCCCTTTAAAGCCTACGCCCTTAAAGATAAACTGCGCTATAAGCAACACATTTGGTTTTGGAGGACATAACGCCTCTTTATTATTTAAGAAATTTGATAATTGATCTCCGCCTATGCTTTCCAGGTTGGTTAAAAGATTCAGGAAGAAGAAAAAGATTAAAATGCTAACGAATCTTTTTTCAGAGCAAAAAATTATGGAGCTGGAATCGATTATTGGCTCCAAAATTACTGACAAATCACTTTATATCCAGGCACTAGTTCACAGATCATATCTTGAGGGAAACAATGAATTCGGGATATCAAATGAGCGACTGGAGTTCCTGGGTGATTCAGTGTTGAATCTTGTTGTTGCTGAATTTCTTTATTCTTCTTTCCCTGAACAGGACGAGGGCTTTCTTACTAAAGCCAGGGCTAAGGTTGTGAACAGGACTGCACTTGCCAATGCAGCCAATGTAATTAGGTTAAATGAATTTATATTAATCGGAAAGAATTTATCACAGTCATTCAAAAGTGGAGCTAAAACTGTCCTTTCTGATGCATTCGAGGCTTTAATAGGTGCAATATATCTTGATTCGGATATTAATATTATTAAAAATTTTATCGATAGAGTTCTTATTCAACCGATAATCAAAGAAGAGGATTTTCTTGTTGATGAAAATTTCAAAAGCCAGCTTCTGGAATACGTTCAGGCAAATAAGATGGGAAGTCCTTCCTATTTAGTTGTTGATGAAGAAGGACCTCAGCATAGCAGGGTCTTTGTTGTTAAAGTTTTGATTAACGGCAAGGAGTATGGTGTTGGACAAGGGCGTAATAAAAAAGCAGCAGAACAGAATGCTGCAAAAGTTGCAATGAAAAAATTTATGCAGAACGAATAATTCTCCACCAGATTTTTATCTTAACCCGATACCCGCAAATTCTTTTTCTGATATTTGCTTAATTTAACTGTCTAATATCAATTATTTTTTGAAAGCTAAAAGTTGTATGAAAATTCTTGAACATCCCGATAAATTTGTGAACCGGCACATAGGTCCGAGTGATGATGAAATAAATGAAATGTTGAAATCTATCGGAGTAAAATCCCC
The DNA here is from genome assembly GCA_001802795.1 of Ignavibacteria bacterium GWC2_36_12. Taxonomy (GTDB): domain Bacteria; phylum Bacteroidota; class Ignavibacteria; order Ignavibacteriales; family Ignavibacteriaceae; genus RBG-16-34-14. The sequence continues at coordinate 45,402 of MGZZ01000134.1, forward strand.
CGATCAACTAATAAGTGAAACAATTCCTGAAAATATAAGGCTTAACAAAAAATTAAACCTGGATGATCCTGTTACCGAGTTTAGATTTCTTGAAAACCTGAAAAAGATAGCGGCTAAAAATAAAGTATTTAAATCTTACATCGGAATGGGATATTATCCTACAAGGGTGCCGGCGGTAATACAGAGAAACATCCTGGAAAATCCCGGGTGGTACACTCAATACACACCTTACCAGGCAGAAATTGCCCAGGGCAGATTAGAAGCATTAATGAATTTTCAGACCATGGTTATTGATCTAACCGGTTTGCCAATTGCCAACGCTTCTTTATTAGATGAAGGAACTGCAGCCGCCGAAGCTATGTCGATGTTTTTTCATATATCAAAAAGTAAGGCACACAAATTTTTTGTTTCCGATGATTGTTTCCCTCAAACTATTGATGTAATGAGAACGAGAGCTGTTCCATTAGGAATTGAATTAATTGTAGGAAAATTTTCAGATGTGACGCTTACAGACGAGTACTTCGGAATGTTGCTTCAATATCCCTCAGATAAAGGAGAAGTTTATGATTACAAAAATTTAATAGAATCAGCACATCAAAAAAATATTTTTACGGTTGTTGCAGCAGATCTTTTGAGTTTAACTTTATTAACACCTCCGGGTGAATTTGGAGCCGATGTAGTTATCGGAAATTCACAGAGATTTGGGGTTCCTATGGGCTACGGCGGACCTCATGCGGCTTTCTTTGCAACAAAAGATGAATTCAAAAGAAATATTCCCGGACGAATTATTGGTGCTTCAATTGATGTCCATGGCAACACGGCTTTCAGGATGGCTTTGCAAACAAGAGAGCAACATATCAGGAGGGAAAAAGCAACAAGCAACATCTGTACTGCTCAGGTTTTATTAGCTGTTATGGCGGGAATGTATGCTGTTTATCATGGTCCTAAAGGGCTAAGAGAAATTGGAGAAAGAACTCATAAGCTTGCTAAGCTTTTAGATGTTTCGATAAAAGATTTTGGATTTGAACAAAGCAATAAAAATTACTTTGACACATTGTATATACCCGTTAAAGAAAAACAATTATTCAATAAAATAAAGGGAATTGCACTAAGCCAGGAAATAAATTTCAGATATTTTTCGGAACGATCCGCCTTTGGAGGAAATGATGCAATCGGGATTTCTGTGAGCGAAGTAACTGACTTTAACGATGCTCTTGAAATTATCGAAGTGTTTGCCCAATCAAAAAACTTAAAAGTAAACAAAGAAAAAATTGAAAAAGCTGCTCTTAGTTTAAAAGTTGAATATCCGGGTAATCTCAAAAGAAAAAGTTCCTTCCTTCAGCATAAAGTTTTCAATTCTTATCATTCAGAAACAGAAATGATGAGATATTTGAAAAGACTTGAGAATAAAGATTTGTCGCTCGTCCACTCTATGATAGCTCTCGGTTCCTGCACGATGAAATTAAATGCAGCATCCGAAATGATCGGTGTTACCTTTTCCGAATTCAGTAATATTCATCCTTTCGCACCTGTCGATCAGGCAGCAGGTTATTCCATAATATTCAAAGAACTTGAAATGGACTTGTGTGAAATAACCGGCTTCTCCGCTGTTTCTCTCCAGCCTAATTCCGGTGCCCAGGGCGAGTATGCAGGATTGATGGTGATAAGAGAGTATCATAAAAGCAGGGGAGAAACAAATAGGAATGTAGCAATAATTCCAGCCTCTGCCCACGGAACGAACCCTGCAAGCGCTGTGATGGCAGGAATGAAAGTAGTCGTTGTTAATTCTACTCCTTCGGGTAATGTTGATGTTGCAGATCTGAAAAAGAAAGTTGAAGAGAACAAAGATAATCTTGCTGCATTTATGATTACTTATCCTTCAACTCATGGAGTATTTGAAGAAAGTATTATAGAGATATGTGATATAATCCATAAAAACGGTGGACTTGTTTATATGGATGGTGCTAATATGAACGCACAGGTTGGGCTTACGAGCCCCGCAAAAATTGGTGCGGATGTATGCCATCTTAATCTTCATAAAACATTCTGCATTCCTCATGGTGGTGGTGGACCTGGAATGGGACCGATTGCTGTTGCAAAACACCTTGTTCCTTTCTTGCCAAATCATTCAGTGGTTGAGTTAGGACATGAAAATGGGATAACTGCTGTATCTTCAGCGCCATGGGGAAGTCCAAGTATTCTTATCATTTCTTATGCATATATAAAAATGATGGGAGAAAGAGGCTTATCAAAAGCTTCTGAAGTTTCAATATTAAATGCAAACTACATTAAAGCAAAACTCGAATCGCAGTTCAAAGTTCTTTATACAGGAAAAAACGGCAGAGTAGCTCATGAATTAATATTTGATATGCGTCAATTTAAAGCTTCTGCAAATATTGAAGTCGAAGATATCGCTAAAAGACTAATGGATTACGGATATCATGCGCCGACAGTTTCTTTTCCTGTTGCAGGAACATTAATGGTTGAGCCGACCGAGAGCGAATCAAAAACGGAACTCGATATGTTTTGTGAAGCGCTTTTATCAATCAGGGAAGAAATAAGAGAGATTGAAAATGGTACTGCCGATGTAACCGATAATCTGTTAAAGAATTCTCCGCATATTTTGGAAGAAGTCACAAAAGATAGCTGGAACCATCCATATTCAAGACAGAAAGCAGCTTATCCTTTAGGCAATAAGCAGCATAAATTCTGGGCAAGTGTTGGCAGGATAAATAGTGCGTATGGAGATAGGAATTTAGTTTGTAGTTGCAATCTGATTACAGATTATATAGAAGGAGCTGTTAGTGGAGAAGTTGCTGGTAACCAGCGAGTGGTTTTGTAACAGGTTACCAGTGATCGGTTATCAGTGATTTAGATAATTTTTTGAAAAAATATGAATCGGTAGGGAAAATGATAAATAGTATGATCAATAAATCAAGTTTATTCTGCAGAGAGAATTATTAATCGATAACCGATTACTGATTACCGATAACTATTCACCCGGTTACAAAGAATCTAACTTTATGAAATTATATATCCTTGTTACACTTATATTTTCTTTTTCCACATTTTCATTCAGCCAGATTTTTGATAACGAACCAAATAACCAACCTCGTTATAAAATAGATTCTATAGAAATAGAAGGGAACGACATTACAGAAGAATTTATTATTCTGCGTGAACTGACTTTTGAAATAGGGGATACAGTTACATCGATCATACTTCATTATAATGAGGAGCGTATTTTCAGTCTCGGAATTTTCAACAAAGTAGAGCTTAAACCTTTAAATGATAGTGGGAAAAATATTCTTCACATAAATGTTGAAGAAAGCTGGTATATATATCCCATTCCTTTTGCTGATTTAGAAAACAGCGACTGGAATAAACTTTCTTACGGATTTATTGTTATTATAAAAAACTTCAGAGGCAGAAATGAATTATTATCAGGTAAGCTCAAGTTAGGATATGATCCTGCATTTTCCCTCGCTTATTATAATCCTTCACTCGGTTACAAGAGCGATATATTTTTCAATGCTCTCGTCTCTTACGGAACTTCAAGAAATAAAAGTATAATTGCCGGTAAACTTTATGGAGACAATTTTGACTATACGTATGTTACTGATCTAATAGGTTTTGGGTACAGGATTAATACTTTTAACTGGGTCGGTATTGATTTCGGATATAATTATTATGAATCTCCCAAATATATTAAAGGTATAAATGCTTCAGATAAAAGGATCGATAAATCGTTCAGCCTTGGATTAAGTTATAATTATGATACCCGCGATTTGATTCAATTTCCCAGAGAGGGGATACTGTTTTCTTATTATATGCAGTTCAAAGGACTTGGGATAAATAATGTAGATTACAGGATTTTTATAATTGATTTAAGAGAATACCAGAGACTGGTTGGTGACCTGGGCGGAAAAATAAGATTAACAACAAGACAGACAACAGGAAGACTTATACCATTTTATGACTACTCATATCTCGGTTATGAAGAAGCTGTAAGAGGACACTTCAGCACTGAAAGAGAAGGGAATAATTATTATATCGGTTCTGTTGAGCTAAACCATCCTATAATCAAAGATATTAATATAAGTCTTGATTTTGTTCCTCTTTTACCTAGAGAGCTCGTCACATTCAGAATGGCGCTTTATGCACAGTTGTTTGCTGATATGGGCACAACTCAATTCAGGGGTGAGCCGATCAGGATAAAAGATTTTGATAAAGGTTACGGTATCGGGTTATCTTTACTTTTACTTCCTTATAACTTAGCAAGATTCGAATTGGCTTTTGACGAATACGGAAATACGGAATTTATACTTGGGCTCGGAACATCTTTTTGATATAATAAATTCGGAGATTGTATACTTAGAATTTTAAAGAAATTTAGCTTACATTAACTCTTAACTTGGAAGGACTATTTAATGGGCTATCGTATGGGTCTACCCAGTAATGCTTGTGCTCTAATTTGCAAGATATTTTAGATTTCCCTTGCATATTGTTAAGCTATATATTAACATTGTTAAAGTAATTATAAATGGCTGGAAAGAAAAGGGTTTTTTTTAATGAGACGCCAATAAAACCCGCACATGGTCGTGCTATATATAAAGTTTATTTTGTAGCTGAAGGCAACAGTTCAACAGTCATGGAAGCCTTTAATGCTTTTGACGAAGATACTAAAGAGAAAATTAAAGCTTTAATTATAAATATGGCGACACATGAAAACTATCAATCCCCTCAAATAAAATATAGCTTAAGTGGATATAGTTATGGAGAAATTAGACCTAAACCACATAGGTTTTTCTTCTTCCAAAAATGTGGGAAAAATTATATTTTTTTTGATTATATCCTAAAAAAAAGAAACACTTTACCAGATAGGATATATAAAAATATAAATATCAAAAAGGAGAAATATGAAAAAGAATTTGAAGAATTTATTAAAGGACTTCAATAATTTCTTTGCGCAAGAACCAACTGCTAAAACACAATCGTGGTCTTTGTTAAATGATTTCTATCATCTGCTTTTATCTTATATGGCCAAAGAAGAAATTACTCAATCAGAACTTGCAGAAAAGGTGGGTGTTTCTCGTTCTGCAATATCTCAATTGTTTAATAGGCAACCAAATATTACTTTGAATAAAATTTCTGAAATATCAAACCCAATTGGATTAAAATTAAAACTAACTTCTGAACAAATAGAACAACCTCGCATTGAGAAAAAAGTAATCATAAAGAAAATGGCGCCTTCTTTTATTAATTTTAAAGATATTGCAAGTGTAGAGATACCATCAGAAGACATAGAAACAAATATATTTCCTCAGACGGAAAATAGAATTTTAATACATTATAATCGAATACCTTAATTATGGACAAAAAGAAAAAAACTAATATTCGTTTCAGAATATCATTTATTAAAAGAATTTCGCATTTCGAGCATAGTTTAGATGAATTGAAGTTAAAAGAGAGAGATGTTAAAAATGGTAACATAGAATTGAATATATTTATTAGTGTAGACGAAAAAAATGATGAAATAACTTTTAAGGTTGATACTACTTTCTTTATAAACAAAAATAAGAAAAGGATTGATTTATTCGGGGTAGAAATAATTCATGGGTTTGAGGTTAAAAATATGGGTGATATATTTCCAAAGAATGAAAAACGGAAATTAGAAATTCCAGATAATTTTATGATAACTCTCTTAAATGCTGTAATAGGTTGTTTAAGAGGAATATTGGTACTCTCACGAACAAACCCAGAATATCAAGATATATATCTACCAGCTCTCAATATGAAGAAAATACTTCCTTCGATTACAAAATTGGAATCTTGACTTAGTAATGCTTCCAATATCAGTTTTATTTTTTTTAGCCGTTTCAAATTCATCTATTTTTAGGTTATATATGGCTTCCATTGATTTTCCTTTCGCTTTATTTATTTAGGTTGGGTTTGTGAAAGATATAATCTCCATAAATTCCGCTTGCTTTTCATTTATAAATTATTGACATTCACCACATAAAACGTCATCTATCCTTAAGGATGTTATTTCTTCTCAACTGAGAATCTCTTCTCGAACTTCCCCTTAAGCGTGGATGCAGTACTTAGATGAGTTCTGTGTTTGCGTTCGCTTGGTCTCATTCTTTACAATAATAGCTTCAGATTAAACTTTTCAATGAACATAATTTGTTGAGAAAGAAAGTAGGAATACTATAATAAAAATCACTGCGGGAATTTATTTCCATAAACTGCAGGCGGGTCCTTTTGTTGAACGAAGAAACTAATTCTTTTAAAATAGATTTCGATTAAAACCAACAGGTAAAAAAGTGAAAAAAACTTCATTTCTTTTTCTGAGCTTATTTATTATTGTAGATTTGCATGCGCAATGGTTTTGGCAAAACCCCCTTCCGCAAGGGCAAACATTGAAAGATGTACACGTGTTTGATGAAAACACAGCTATTGCAGTTGGTGAAGCAGGAACTATCATTAAAACGACTGATAAAGGAATAAGCTGGATCTCGCTGACAAGCGGAACTAGTTCTGACTTAAATTCAGTTTATTTTGTCGACTCAGATACAGGATGGATTGTTGGTCGTGGTCAAACTATTCTAAAAACTACAAATGGAGGAACAAGCTGGTCTTCACAAGCGAGACAACCATACGATCCGCTTTACTCAGTTTTTTTTATCAATTCAAGTACGGGTTGGATTACAGGTGAAGATAACACAATCTTAAAAACTACGAACGGCGGAACCGACTGGATATTTCAACAAGGGGTTTTTCCTAAAAGTGTTGAATCAATTTATTTTACAGATGAAAATAATGGGTGTGCAGCCGGTATTGATTACAACGGCAGTAATTACTTTGGAGTAATTATTAAAACCACAGATGGAGGAACAAATTGGACAAATCAATGGAGCGGGAATTGGTTGTTATCAATTCATTTTACCGACTCAAATAACGGCTGGGCTGCTGGAGCCGGGATAATTCTTAAAACGACTGATGGAGGTACAAGCTGGAACACTCAGATTACAGGGACAAGCTACCAATTATACTCGATTCATTTTTCAGATTCTAATTTCGGCTGGGCTTCTGGTTATGATGGGAGTACCTCTTCAGGAATAATTTTAAATACTACAAATGGAGGAATAAATTGGAATCCTACTGTAAGTAGCGCAAATACTGTTTTATATTCGGTTCATTCTGAAGATTTAAATAACGGTTGGATTGTCGGTTCGGACGGAGTAATTCTCAATACTATAAATGGAGGAACAAACTGGACTTTACAATCAAAAGGGAATAAATATCTTTTATATTCTGTTTATTTCTCCGATTCAAATAACGGTTGGGCTGTTGGTTATAATGAAACTGATACTTTAGCGGCTGTTCTAAAAACCACAGATGGAGGAACAAACTGGGTCACACAGATAGTAGAAACAAATACTTATTTACACTCCGTTTTTTTCACCAATTCAGATACAGGCTGGGCTATAGGTTCCGGAAGTTTTGGTAATGGAAAAATTCTAAAAACTACGGATGGAGGATTAAATTGGGTTATACAAAAAAATGAAGTTAACTACGTATTTAATTCTGTTTATTTCACAGACTCAAAGACAGGATGGGTAGTCGGACAGGATGTAGTTGCTTTTTCCGGATTAATTCTTAAAACAACAAATGGAGGAAGTGACTGGACACTACAAACAATTAGTTCAAACACTGGTTTGCAATCAGTTTATTTTGTTAATCCAAATACAGGCTTTGCGGTTGGTATTGATTATAGTGCCTCCGGTGGATCAATTCTAAGAACTACTGATGGTGGATCAAATTGGACTCCACAGGCAGGTCCAAATAATTATACATTAAATTCTGTTTTCTTCACCGATCAAAATACCGGCTGGGCAGTTGGGGGTGGAATTCTTAAAACTACAAATAGTGGTATAAGCTGGGAGCCTCAAATAAGCAATCTGAGTGGATGGGAATCATTATACTCTGTTCATTTCATTGATTCAAATAACGGCTGGATTGTTGGGCAATATGGAACAATTATAACAACCTCAGATGGAGGAGTAAACTGGACTTCACAGGAAAGCAAAACAGGTTATGATTTAAATTCAGTTTATTTTACTGATACAAATACCGGTTGGGCTGTCGGAAGGAATGGGACAATTATGCATACAACAAACGGCGGTTTTACTTTTATTGAAGAAGAAAAAACTGATAAAGTACCGACAGAGTTTTTGCTTTCGCAGAATTATCCTAATCCATTTAATCCGAGAACGGTTATCAGTTATCAGTTACCGGTAATCGGTCATGTAACACTGAAAGTTTACGATGTACTTGGGAATGAAATTGCAACTTTAGTTAATGAAGAAAAACCTGCAGGCACTTATGAGGTAACCTGGAATGCTGATGGTTTATCAAGTGGAGTATACTTCTATCAACTAAAAGCCGGAGATTTTGCTGCAACAAAGAAGCTTCTGCTCTTGAAATAATTCGCATTTTTCTAACTATAAGCCGGAGTTTTTATTCCGGCTTTTTTTTACAATTCCAAAGAACTATGCTTATTCCCATATTGAATTTCTCCTTTTTTATTTATACGTTTCAAAAAGAAAAGTAGTCAAAGCAGTCAAAGCATATCTTTTATCTTCCAGCGACTACTTAAGCTACTTTCAATTCAGGGGAACTGTATCAGGTAAGAAAAATTTCACACTCATAAGTGAAATTCATTCTTGCCTCCTAAAATCATATCAGGGTTAGTTTAGAAATCTTATTTCAGGTTAGAATATTTTTAAAGGAGGGTAGGATAGTGCCGGAATCGTACAAATCTTTCTTTGTTTGGTTACTAACATTTATTTCGGTTTGTATCTGGAGTGATATTGCTTTTGCCCAAAGCCCCAAGGTTATCAAATTAGTTTCACAGGGTGAACCTTCACCACTCGGGGGTGTCTTCGGCAATATTGGTGCAATTAGCTTTAATGATAAAGAAGATTTGGTTTTCAAAAGTGAGATTGAATCTTTCAAGGGTGCTATCTTTTTAAATTCAGGAGATATTATCTCCAGCATTATTGCAGATGGGGATTCAATTGCCGGGCTCGGGAAGTTCAATGGAATATTTAGCCTCGGCTTTACATCAATAAATAATGAAGGTACCATAGCTTTTAATGCCGGGTTAACAAACGGTAGTTCGGTTAGAAATGGATTGTTTTTAGCAACGGCCCAGGGAATTTCTCCAATTGTTTTTCATGGCGATCCAATCACAGGTGGTACTCTCGAAAGTCCAAAATTGCATACTCACTCTTTGAATAACGTTGGTGTCTTTGCATTTGAAGGATTCATTACACCTCAACCTTTTAAACAAGCAATTTTCACCAGTAATGGAAGCACAATTTCGAAAGCTGTTGCCACAGGTGAGGTAACTCCAATTGGCGGTACATTCGAATTTGGATTTCTTAATTTCATTGATTTTAATGATAACGGAACTGTTCTATTTGACTGCGATATTGAAAACGGCAGTTCGCGTGAGGGAATCTTTACTGTAACGAACGGTGTGATTTCAAAAATTGTTGCGCAAGGTGATCCTTCTCCCGATGGTAAAGAATTTACTGTCCTGCATTTTCATTCTTCAATAAACAACGCTGGAGATATAATTTTTGTGGCATCTGTTGGTGAAGATTTTGGAGTAGACTACGATGGAATTTTTCTAAACTCAAATGGTGCAATATCTCTGGTAGTAAAAAGCGGCGCTCCGGCTCCGGGCGGTGGTACGCTTTACGGATTTTCAAACCTATTAATAAATGATGAAAAGCGAATAGTCTTTCAGGCTTCCATTGAAGGGGGAAATGCAGTAAGTGGTATCTTTACAGTTACATCAGAAGGAATTCAAAAAATAGCTACAACAGGAGAGGCAGCACCGATAGGTGGAAACTACTCTGCATTTTATACTCTATTACTAAATTCAGGAGGTTCTGTAGCATTTTTTTCTTATACAGATGAACTTCCAGCATCTTCAGGAATATTTTTATGGAATGGAGGCCCAAGATTAGAGCTTTCAAGAGATACTGTTGAATTTAATGACGTAGTCCCGGGACAAACTGCAAGGTTAGGCCTGGATATTTCTAACAGCGGAGGTAAAACTCTTGAAGTACAGGAAATAACTATCTCACCAAGTCCTCCTTATGGTTTGGAGAATGTACCCAGCCTTCCCCTATTGTTACAGCCGGAACAATCGAATGAGTTAGTTGTAACTTATTCCACTCCTGAAGGAAATAGCGTCAATCTTTCAAAGATTTTAGAAGCTCTGGAAAATGGATCTCTAACCATTAAAACTAATGCACCACATCCAACTACTACTCTCCCGGTAATTGCCCCAAGCACTAATTTGAGAGTTGATATTGTGCCTTCTGAGGGCACAGAGATTAAAGCCGGGCAATTTGCTACAATAGAAATAAAAGTAGTGGATCAATCCAATAATCTGGTTGATTTTGATGGCGGGGCAACAATTACTCTTCTTGAGTCTCAGTCAACAGCCGGAATCACACGGCTTCCTCAAACACAATCTGTTCTAATAACCGATGGTGCTGCTCAATCTGTATTTTTCTTAACCCCCAAAGAACCTTTTGCAGCGGATAAGCCAATTAATGACAATACTGTTCTTGCCGGTAAAGCCGTAATCGAAGTAAAGCTGGAGAATTCAAATATTCCCGCTGTTACAAAAACAATAGATGTTAAATCCCCACTCGATTTTTTTATTGACAGGATCGAGATTCAACAGGGGGTTCTCAATACAGATAAGGATGTTTTCCAGGAATACATGCCCGGCATTGCCCGTACATTTCCCGCACTTCCCTTTATTGCAGAACATAATACCATAGTTCAAATATTTGTGGGTGTAAATAATCCAACCTTTGTTCCTTTTTCTGGGATAGAATTAGGCGGCATCACTGGGGATTTATCAATATCCTTAGATGGTGAGCCTATAAAGACTTTGGAAAATATTAAGTCAGGAGGTTTCGGGACAAGAAATTTTATATTCAAAAGTTCATACACAAATACAGAGCAAGAAAATATGCAGGATGCTTTGTCTGCATTTTTAGATTATTCGGATGTTAAAAATAAAGGTTCTTATACTTTCCAAGTCATTTTAAAAACAAGCTCAAACCTGGAGGAAGTTATTGAAGAGCAAGTAAATAACTATAAAATATATACCGGCTCATTTGTCGAAACAAGGCTTCTGAGAATATTATCATATATTGGTAAAAAAGCTGGTGTCTCTGTAGATGAAATCAATCCTTCTACATGGGATTTTTTAAGAGATGTTTACCCGGTACAAAACTCAAGAGCTGTTTTTACAGATCCAAATAGAAGGATTTATACTTTTTCAGGCGGTTTTGTTTTTTCAGATCTAAAGTTTGGAACTTTAAGGGGATTGCTGGACCGATATAATAAAGAAAATCCTGATAACCAGTGTGTTGTTTTGCTGATGTTTGCTCCTCTCGATATATGCCAGGAGATCTGCAGTAATACAAATTCGGGAGGGTGTGCTGAATCTATAAATGGTAAGGTTGGTTTGATTACCCCTGGTGATGCGCATGGAACAGCTCATGAAATTGGTCATATGCTTGGGCTAAGAGATACTTATAAAACAGATAAATATGCAACTGATGATGGTGAACCAAACCCCAGAAGATCAAACGCTACAAATAGTGGTAACCCGGTTGAAAACGGAAATATACATCTTATTACAAGAGAAAAAGTTGTAGAGGGGATTAATCGCTTTGAATTTATGGGCTCCGGTCTAGGGATTGACAGAACCACGTGGAATTATTTATATCAAAAATTATTCAGCATTAATTCCGGGAACCCTCTGGCATCAAACAAACAAAATTCTGAAAACAATTTTATAGCTGTATCAGGAATGATAGATACAAACAATATTGTAACTTTAAATCCGTCTCTTACTCTAACACAGGTTCCGGCAGTTTCAGAACCCGGCGATGGTGATTATTCTCTTGAGTTCCAAAACAATTTGGCGCAAGTTCTAAGCTCTTTTCCTTTTGATATTGAATTCTCTATCCCGGATGCCGGTGAACAGCCGGAAGTTCCATTCTCTTTTTATCTTCCATTTCCGGAAGGAACATCAAAACTGATAATGAAAAAAAATGATACTGAAATTGCCAGCCGGACTTTTTCAACTAATGCACCGGTAGTACAGCTTATTTCTCCACAAAGCGGCGAGACAATAAACGGGACTAAAACAATCCAATGGACTGCAAGCGATATAGATGGAGACAAACTAACGTATGATCTTATCTATTCTTTAGACGGCAAAGAACAGAATATTCTCGCCGTTAATTTAGAAGATACTTCATACTTATGGGAAAGCAACATTTATCCATATTCTCCTTCAGCTACACTAACAATAGTTGCAAATGATGGTTTTAATGAAGGAAAATTTACAGCTGATAATCTGTTTTTAGATAGTCCGGTAGATGCAGATAATGAAGAAGAGACGATTCCCTCAGAATACAGTCTTGAACAGAACTATCCTAATCCATTTAACCCATTAACAAGTATTGAGTATAGAGTAGGGAGTATTGAGTATGTAATAATTAAAATTTATGATATACTTGGAAATGAAGTTGCAACTTTAGTAGATGAAGAAAAACCAGCAGGCACTTATGAGGTAACATGGAATGCAAATGGTCTTTCAAGTGGAGTGTATTTCTATCAGCTTAAAGCTGGAAATTTTATTCAAACTAAAAAACTAGTTCTAATGAAGTAGAATAATTTGAGTAACTTTTTCTTAAATGCCCCGATATTAAGCGGGGCTTTTTTATTAAATTTATGTTAACAAAACAGGCTTATTGAATATTTCCTTTTTTATTTATACGTTTCCAAGAGCAAAAGTAGACTGAAACCTCTTCAGTTATAGTTGTCCTCATTCAAGCTACTTACGAAGATTGCTTTTTTATCAGGGGAAAAGTATGACAGGGAAGAAAATTTCATACTGCAAAATTCCTTTTAACTGTAGCAGTGAAGTCGGAAGAGGCCAATTGTTCTATTCTACCAACCACAATTGCAGACATATTTTTTCCATTCACAAAAACTTACAACCAGATTTAATAAAAATTATATTTGTGGGGAAATTGAGATGGTAAATGATGGTAAAATAAAGTTTGAAGTAAAAAGAAATAGTAAAATTAAGAAAGAAGTTTCCAATAAAGTTTTTATTCCGGTGATTTATGCAATTAAGGAAAAAGGATTAACATTTAAGGATTTTTTAAATGAAGTTCCATACTATGAATCATATTTTTTAAATAAACGGGAACGTGTAGAATGGTGGGTTTATTGTAAAGTTCTTTCTAATATGAGACCATATTTCTCTCTATCGGATTTTGAAAAAATAGGCGTTAATTTTGTTAGAAGTGGAACTGCTATTGAACAAGTAATAGCGTTTTTTCTTTTCACATCAAAGAAATTTTCTAAGTTATCTTCCGGGAGAATTCTTAAAAGAATTACTTCTTATCTGTTATGCCTTAAGATGCAAATAGAATTTATTGGTTTCAATAAAATTAGGTTTACACTTCAAGTAGATGAGGGATATGAACACTTGCCAGAATTTGCGTATGGGAACAAAGGGGTCATTCGAGAACTTGGTAATCAAGCAGGATTAAAAGAATGTAAAGTAGATTTAAAATTTATCCCTCAAGGTGCCGTTTATGATATGACCTGGAGAAAAAAAACCATCTTCTTTAATTTAAAAAGAGGAATCCGCTGGTTATTTAATATAAACAAAGCGTTTTGCGAATTAACTGATTCCAATGAAGAATTATTAAAGGAATATGAAAAATTAGAGGATTATAAAAATAATCTTGAAATAAAAGTTGATGAAAGAACTGCTGAACTAAATAAAGCACGTGACCAATTATCTGAAACAATTAATTTGCTTCAAGAGGCACAGCAGGCACAGAACCGCTTTTTTGCTAATATCTCCCATGAGTTTAGAACACCGCTTACCTTAATACTTGGACCTGTAAGACAGATAATTGAAAGAACAAAAGAAGAAAAAACAAGAGATGACCTAAGAGTTGTACACAAAAATGCAAACAGACTGCTCGGACTTGTAAACCAATTGCTGGATATATCAAAACTTGAATCTGGAAATATGAAGCTGCAAGCAATCCTACAAAATATTATTCCATTATTAAAAGTCCTGCTGCAGTCATTCTGCTCTTATGCAGAAAGAAAAAGAATTACTCTGAAGTTTAATTCGATAGAAGATGAAATAATTGTGTACATAGATAAGGATAAAATTGAGAAGATAATTATTAACATACTCTCAAATGCATTCAAATTTACTCCTGAAGGCGGGCAGATTGAAGTTACAGTCAGACTCAAACCTCCTTTTAATTCCCCCTTTATCAAAGGGGGAAAAGAAGGGGGTTCTGTGGAAATTTCCATTAGCGATTCAGGGATAGGTATACCTAAAGAAAAGATTCCAAAAATATTTGATCGTTTCTACCAGGTAGATGGAAGTCATACAGGAGAACAGAAAGGGACTGGAATTGGGCTATCATTAACAAAAGAGTTGGTTGAATTGCATAAAGGAAAAATTGAAGTTGAAAGTGAAGAAGGAAAAGGAACAACTTTTATAATCAGTATTCCTCTGGGGAAAGAGCATTTGAAGTTAGAGGAGATTCGTGAACCTGAGAAGGAAGAAGAAAAAGCATCTTTCGTTTTGGAGGAAACTATTGATTTTAGTGAAGCAAAAATAGGAAAACCAGATATTGATTTAATCATTGATACAAAAAAACCATTTCTTTTGATAGTAGAAGATAATTTTGATGTTAGAAATTATATAAAAAATAATTTGGATGAGGATTATAGAATTATAGAAGCCGTAGATGGAGAAGATGGCTGGGACAATTCCATTAATGAAATACCTGATCTAATTGTAAGTGATGTAATGATGCCGAAGATGGACGGATATAAGCTTTGCGATAAATTAAAGACAGATGAAAGAACAAGCCACATACCTGTCATACTGCTGACGGCGAAGGCATCAAGTCAGGATAAGATAGAAGGATTTGAAACAGGTGCGGATGATTACATAATGAAACCATTTGAGCTTGAAGAATTAAAAGCTAGAATAAAAAACCTTATTGAACAGAGAAAAAGAATTCACGAGCATTTCAGAAAACATGGGTTATTTGAAATAGAAGAAAAAAATATCACCCCCGTTGATCAAAAGTTTTTGCAGAAGACCGTTGCAATCATCAATGAGCATATTTCGGATGCTTCATTCGGAGTAGAAGTGCTAGCAGAGAATATGGCTGTAAGCAGATCATTGCTTCTAAAGAAGATTGAAGCATTGTTAGGTGAGCCACCGAATGAGCTGATCAAAAGGACAAGATTGAACAAAGCTGCAAAACTAATTGAATGCAAATTTGGAAATATTTCTGAAATTGCATTGGAAGTAGGTTTTAATAATCCCTCATATTTTGCCGAATGCTTTAAAAAGCAATTTGGCATTAAACCCTCCCAATATTATCTCAATTCTAACAACACTTGATAAGTAAATTATTTTTTTTTGCTGTTTGTATGCAAAATTGATATTTATTTACGCAAAACTGGTAGAAAAACTATTCTTAAAATCTTATCATATCATCATCAAAAAATAATTTCTTCTGCTAAGATAATAGTAGGGTCAACCAGGTATGGCTTCGAAGGAAGTAAATGAAATGAAAAATTTAGATTTATTAATTCGTCAATATTGACGAGCTATTTAGGATAAATTAATAACTATTGCACACAGTCTAATAATTTTATAAATGTTTAATAAACAACAATTTAATGCTATAAAACGCTTACAAAAATTATCTGGCACTATTTTGTGTCCCTTGAAAATAAAAGCAAAAATAGTAGAGGGTGCTAATAACTAATTTATAAGGGATAAGAAAATGTTATACATAAAATATTTGTTTTTTTTGTCTCTATTTCTTTTAAGTAATATAATCTATGCTCAAAACCCAAACTGGAACAGTACGCTTATAATTCCGCCTAATCCCTCACCTTATTTTAGCGATTGGGAGAATAATCCCAATAATATTATGTATACGCTTCAATATCTTGGGCAAAGTGAAGCACAAGTAATTCTTGAGTTTAATATTAATTCAGAAACACTTTTTGAAGTTGTAAAAGGGAAAAGTGATATAATTGAGTTTACAACGGGACCTGAACAAAGAAATATCAGTAGTACTGATCTTGTAGATTGGAATAATACAACTTGGAATGCAAATATTAAATCTCAAGTTGTCAGAACCGGCAGATTTCCTGAAGGAAAATATACTGCTTGCATCAAAGCAGTTGATCTTAATGGTTATTTGCTAACTGAAAGTTGTGCCTCTTTTTCAATTTCATATCCTGATCCCCCAGGTTTATTAGCACCAATGAACGGGGAAAATATTAGTTCAGCATTACCTACTTTTCTATGGACGCCGGTAATAAATGTTTATTCTAATGAAACAATACAATATTCAATTCGTATTGTTGAATTAGCACAAGGACAAACACCTGAAGAAGCAATTGCTGCAAATTCCCCTCATTATGAAGATAAAACCACAATGACTGTCTTATCGTATCCTCCTGATGCTCTTGCTATTGAAAAGTTTAAAACTTATGCATGGCAAGTCCAGGCGCTTGATGAAAATGATGAACCTATAGCTTCAAATGAAGGAAAAAGTAGAATATGGACATTTCAATATTCAGCTCTCTCATTAGAATTGGTTTTTGTCCAAAACAAGATCTCATACACACCGGATAAATTAGAGAACACCGTTAATATAAGTATCTCATTGCAAGGTTCAATAAATGAAACAATTACATTCGATAGTGTAGCAAATTATTGGTACAAAAAGACACTAGGGAGCTTTATATCATTTAAGACAATAAGAAATAAACTTACCAACGAGTTTCCTCTTAATGGAGGAATAACAACCACTCAAAGTAATACTCTTAGTCTGCCAATATCATTAAATGATGCGCTTGATGGTGAAGATAGTGCAGAGTACTATGTTCAAACTGAATATATTGGGGAAGATAAGGATGAGAACAGATTTAGCGGGAAAACTCAAGATTATTTGAAAGTTACTTGTTATGCCAAGTCTACTGTATCTGTTGATGTTACACCTTATGTGGTAATTCCCGGAGTTGCTTTTATTGAACCATTGGAGGAACCGGAAGTTTTCAAGGGTGGTTCTGAAGTAATGTTAGATAGTTACGAGAGATTAATTATAAATTGTTCCAACCCGAATTTTAAGGATACTATTTCCGTCCTTGCTAATAATCTTATTTTTAAAAAACAAGTTAACGGAACATATCTTGCATCAGAGGGTAGTTTTGAGAGTAAAATGGACTTTGTGGGAGCGCTGAAGGATACCTTTAATTTTTCTTATGCCCAAATATTAAAGATTCAAGTTGAAAAAATATCTTATAATTATTCAACCGGGAGTGATAAATTAATAATAAACTCAGCTTATACTAAAATTCCAGTATTAGGGAAAAAAGTAAATTTTAACGACTTATCAATTGGCGAAAATGGTTTAACTTTTAAGATATCTACTCAAGAAATCACTGCATTCGGTTTAGTTTTTATTGTTAAAAATATCGATTCCGGTAGTGGTAAAATATCTATGGGAGTGGGATTAAGATTAAATAAGCCTGGCTCTACAGAGTTTTGGTCTGGTGAATTAATAATATTAAAAGATGGTAATGGTGAATTGACAATTGAATTAAAAGCTGTTAATAATAATGGAGAACCGCTTCTACCATTAATTCCGAAGAAGAAGTATCTAAATCTCCAATCATTAGAATTTAAAAAAACTAAAAATACCTGGTTTTTAGAAGTTACAGTTACAACGGCTGACCTTCCGATTTTTAGCAAATTAGGTCTCAATCCGAGCGCTCAAATTGAATTTGAAAAATCTGGTAAAACGACAGGCAGTGTTACGCTTATAAACGAAATTATATCTGGCAAAGACAATGATAAGTCCGTAGTAGAACTTGGAACTTTCGGCGATATTGATCTTACGTATCTTGGAGTCTACTTTGGACAGATTCAAGAAATAACCACAGTTGATGCAAAACCCGATACCAATTGGGTATTCGATTTTGATCATAGTAAAATTGGTATTTCTGCTGATCTTTATATAGATAAAGATAATACAACAAAGCCTATTCATATTGGTGAAACAAATAAACCTGGTATTACCATTGATTTCAACGGTAATATATCTACTGAACCAATTACTATTACAGAAGAAAAAAAATTAGATTTAGGACCACTTTCTATCGAGTTAACCAAATTAGCAGTTACTCCATATCCTTTTAAGCTTGAGGTTACAGGTGATTTGAGTGTAAATATGAAGGACGTTGTTAAGGGGGGAATCAAAATAGAAGGTCTGGGAATAGATGAAGACGGAAATTTTACAAATATCAGCGATGCTATAAAGGGTGGCAACTTAACTATTCTTAAAGTTCTTACATTAGAAATAAAAAAGCTTCAATATAAAAATGAAAAATCAGAACTTGAATATGGAGAGAATAATTCAAAAAAAATATCAGTTGATAGTTATTTCCTTTTAGAAGGAGCAAATTTAAAAATTGGTAATAGTGGTGCAGCCGGCGGAAGTTTAGAAAAATTACTCGTTTATAAAATAGGTGAAAACACTAATTTCATATTAAAAAAAGGTGAATTAAATGTACAAAATACTATTGACTTAAAAATAGATATCGAGTATGTAAATGATCCGGAGAAGCAATTCCTTGGTGTTGGCGGTACAGCTACAATAGTCAAGAAATATGAAGCTACAGTTTATGGAAAAGTTGGAGAGCGAGATGGTGATGCTTATTGGGGATTTTACTTAGGCCTGAAGGGTCTTAAAATTCAGATGGGAATTGTAACATTAGATAAGGTCGGTGGCGGTTTCTTTTATCGCCCAACAGAGGCAGATATAAAAACTATTACTGACTTAACAGGATTAAAACGAATTAGCGTTACGGGTTATAATTCTTATGCCAAACCACAAGGAAGCGGAGAGCAAGCTTGGGCAATATTTCTAAATGCTGGTCTATATATTGGTGAAAACAATTTAATAAATGGGCAGGCATTATTGGTTGTTACTAACAGCTATTTTAGGCTTGATGCAGAAGTAAATGCAATAGGTGACAAGCTTAAGGGTAAAGCTTTTTTAGAATTT
Source organism: Ignavibacteria bacterium GWC2_36_12 (assembly GCA_001802795.1). GTDB lineage: Bacteria > Bacteroidota > Ignavibacteria > Ignavibacteriales > Ignavibacteriaceae > RBG-16-34-14. The sequence continues at coordinate 64,658 of MGZZ01000134.1, forward strand.
AATTGGGTTCAAAACTATGTCGAAGGAAAATTTCAATTCGGCTTAGATTTCGCTGTAATCTCGGCTGATGAAAACAATAACTTCTTCCAGTTCTATGCTTATGATGGTGGTCCCTGGGGAATAATAGGTAAAGCCGATATAAAGTGCTTTTACATTATTCATGCAACATCAGATTTTTATGTCGGCAACCAGGGATTTTTGTTTGACACGGTTCTTGAAGCAAGCTTTGATATTTATGTCGTTTCAGGAGGAATGAGATTAGAGGCAATGGTATGGTGGAAGGAAAATGTAAGTTGGGGAATATATGTAAGTGGAAAAGCCTGGGGAGAAGTTCTTTGGGGATTAATAGGTGCTGAAGTAGGAGTTGAAGGGGCATTAATATGTGATCCTTGTCTTGTATATGTATGCGGTCATTTAGAAGTTGAAATTTGCTGGATAACAGTTTTTAATGGAACTCTGTGGATAACTATTGGAGAGAATGGTTTAGATGGTGGTACAGGAAGAAATAGCCGAATTGATCAGCTAATTTCTGATGCGCGCAATATTGGTAAACAGATGAAACAAGATATGGAGAAGCTTGCCGAAGATTTAGAGAATGCAAGAAATGCTCTTTTTATTTTAAGTGAAGAGCAGAGAAAAGACGCAGGCATGGCATTAATGCAATTAGCTGCTTGGGCCTCTGATGCTAACAATCCTTGTAAGTTTGCTGCCTATGTTGGTGGGATCTTTAAAGATTGGTATAAACATGATCTTTACTGTAAATATTATGATTACTCAAATTACTCAGAAGTATCAGGTCACTCAAGTTTTGAAACTATTTCTACTTCAGATGTAGCACTGCCGGAACTTAAGCAAGTCTTCGATATGATTTGGGAATCGGATGCAGGGGAACTACAAAATACTATGAACCAACTTTTGGAGGATTCTTCAAAAATAGCGAAGGCAATAGTTGAAATTGATGCCATGGAAGTAGGCCTGAATGCTCTGTTAACGAAACAAAGTGATTTGTTTAATGGAGATTTACCGAAAATTTCAGATTTAACTGGATTGAAACGCCCGGTAAATAAACCAACCATAACTACAACAAGCATTAATAATAAATCAATACAGGTATTTAGCTATGAGCTTGACTCTACAGATGCTAAAACACTTGAAAAAAGTGTCTTAAAAGAAAAAAACGAATCGGATGAATATCATAATAAACTTATCTCAATGGTTGCCGACTATACCAAAAAATTAAAAGAGATAAAAGAAATTTTAACCGGTGGAAACAATTCAGTTTCAGCTATTTGTAAAAAATATACAGAGACTTATGATAAAATAGTAAATTATACAACACATTCTTTGGATTATTTAGGTACGCTTAATTACAGGTATGCTAAAAAAGGGAATCAGTTATTCAATCTTGAGTCGAATATCTTCGAAGCTTGTATTGAACAATCATTCACTCTTAATCCCGGGGGTCCTACGGGCAGATTTGAATACCTTGGCGATCAAAGAAGAGAGCTTATAAATAAACTGGTACAAATAGGTGCTAAAACATCGGATACATATGCCATTCCATCTGACGCATTAATTACTTTAACAAATTACATAGATATGGGGAAGGAACTCTATTATCATATTCCTTTAGCCGGTTTTGATGCGACCTCAGCAAATGCAGCCGGAGTTCTAAAGGCGTTTAGAAATAACATCAAAGGAAGTAATGATATTTACCAGGCTCAATGGAACAACTTTACAATTAAATGCGATATAATTTATTCGCGCCAGGCTAAACTATATACAATATTATATGATTTGTTTGACCAATTATCCCTTGAAGCGGGTACACGTGGATTAGAAAAGGTATCAATGGAAAATCTTGTTTTAACCCCCGGTAATAATCTTACTAACCAGGGAAACCAGATAGCATTTGTCAATCAAATGGGAAATGTCAGCCTGCCTTCATCTTCGAATACAGCTCAATATGTTGGTTCAAACTTATTGCAGGGCAATCAAGCTTCATTTCAACAAATAGTTCAATCGGGCACAGTTAATTCTGCTACCGGTAATAATATTAAACAAGATCAATCTGTTGTAATTAATAAAACAAGAATAAGAGAGTGGGCAAAGGATTGGGATTTTGAAAAAGAACGTAAGAACATACAGCAAATATTGCAAGTCCCGAAGATTGTTCAACTCTCAGGCAGAGCAATAAGTGATAAAAATACACCTGATTATGCTAAGCTTACTTTAAATTGGAAAGGTGAACATCCCGTTGGAATTGCTGAATATAGTTTTTCTATCGAAGGATATTCCGATCCAGTAGCAGTAGAACCAACAAATAATGTTTCTTTGGTTGATTCAGGCGATCAACCAATCCTATCAATTGATCAAATGATGATTTCTGAATATTCACCGGGCGTACTAACCTTGCTGCCAGGTATAAACAACTTATCAAATAATACGGGAGTTGTTCCAGTTGGTGGATTACTCAATACATCTGCTACATTTAACACGGATCTTCTTATCCAGGGTTATACCCAGCAAGCCTGGCGAACAGTTGGGAACGATCAAACAATAGTAATTCCTTTTTACAGGGATGTACATGATTTTGGAAATTATAATGTTTGGATACGTGCCCGTGGGTCCGGCGGCTATACACTTGAGCGATTAAGCAGTATATATATAGATTATTACAGCTCTCCTAAGGGAGGTCAGGAATTTGAGTATTCAACAAAGGAATCATCTCTTAGCTCTTCAGATAACACACTGCCAACTACCCCGTCGGTTAACGATCATGGTAATACTACTAATGCAAAAAATTTGTTGATTGCTGAATGGTCTGCAGTAGATTATGAGTCAGGGATTCAAGAATATCAATACAGGGTTTTATATGAAAACAGCCCTAAAAACTTTACAGAAGTTACGCAATGGATTTCCGCCGGTGGACAAACGGAATTAAATATACGACTGGATAAAGATCTTTTACCAGGTAAAATGTATTATGTTGAAGTTAAAGCACGGAACGGAATAGATCTTTGGAGTGAAGTCGGAATTTCTGATGGTATTCAACTCGCAGATTCTACTCTACCCAGTATACCCCCAATAAAAGATGTTTTACTTAGCGATACCTTAGCAGTAAGTTGGGATACAGCTTTAGATCCAGAATCAGGTGTTATTGGTTACCTATTCTGTTTAGGGACTTCAGAAGGTGCATCGGACATTATAAGCTGGACTGCTACGGAAACTACAAATCTTAAAATAAATAAGCTTCAACTTCAGCAGCTGTTGAAAAATGAATTACAAAATCATGTCTCTTATTATTTTTCTGTAAAAGCAATGAATGGAATTGGTATCGTTGGTGAAGCTGCAAATAAAACAGTAATGGTAAAATAGGAGCGAGTACTATGAAAAAAATAAATATCATATTATTAATTATAATGGTCGGAATTTATTTCCCTATTTTGGCACAAAACAAAGCTTTGCCAATTTACACAGCAGCTACAAATAGCAAAGCATATATAATCATTGTAAACGCTCCACAAGAAATGGAAGGTTTTAATGTTTATAGAAAAGCACCGGGGGAAAATAATTTTAACCGATTAACTCAAAAACCTGTCACTGCAATTGTTGATCCCGGAATAATCAAAGCTGTCTTAAAAGATGATTATGAATGGGTCAATAAAGCACTCCGGGCTGCCGATGATTTTGAAATTGTAAGAAGGTTGCAGTCTGATCCGGGAACATCTGCCGTTCTTTCACTTTCCAGTTTAAATGTTGCTAAAGCTGCCGGTAGATTGTTTGTAGACGATAGTGTTGAACAAAACAAAACATACACTTACAAAGTTGAGTTTATTAATTATGAAGGGAAAATACTGGGTGAAGTTGAAAGAGATATAAAAATTATTTATAAACAACCTCCTGCCCCAACTGTTGTGAAGAGCGATGCCGGGGATAACCTGATAAAAATAAGTTGGGATTACCCGGCTTATAAAGGAGACCCAAATGATATTGTTGTCGGATTTAATATTTACAGGGACAACGGTGAAAGAAAGTTTGAAAAGATAAACGATGTTCTTATTCTCCGGCAGGAGGATATAAAGTATCGCACAGATATCAACGTAATTAATAATAAGCCTTACAACTATTTTGTTAAATCTGTTGATTGTATTGGGCGTGAGAGTATCTCCTCAAACCAGGTAACTGCTACTCCGGTTGATATAACTCCGCCAAAATATCCGGAGGGGCTAAACACTTTTGCAGAAGAAGGACAAATAACTCTTACCTGGAAAATGAATCTTGAATTGGACGTTTCCTACTATGATGTTTACAGAAGCTTGGAAGTTCTTGAGACTTATGAAAAAATAAATAAAGGACCAATCGCAGCTGATCAGCCGTATTATTTTGATAAAGATGTATTTGCTGGTCCGTCTTATTATTATAAAGTGCAGGCAATAGATTCGTCCGGTAATATTAGCGAGTTCTCAAATTCAATATCAGGTAAACCTGCCGATAGCACAGCACCCTCACTTCCAAATAATGTTACAGCAGTAGTGGTGGGACAATATGTTCGTCTAAAATGGGATGCCCTTCCTGATAAAGATCTAAAAGGATTTTATGTTTATAAAAGAAGAAGTGATTTGGAATTTTTAAGAGTTGTAAACCTGCCAATTGATACCCTGGGATTTTATGATACAGGTTATAAGAATGAAGGACTATGGCAAGGACGAACTTATTATTATGGAGTAACGGCGGTTGATAATTTTTATAATGAAAGTGAAATGAAAATTGTAAAAGTATTAATTCCGGACAATGACCCTCCCAAAACACCGGTAAGCAGCTATGCACGCTCAAATGATGACGGAATAGTAGAAGTAACGTGGCAGCCCAGTATGTCCCTTGATGCAGCTAAATATAGAATATATCGCTCTGAAGGAAACGAAACGGCTAAAATATTAATTGAAACACCTGATAGCATTTACAAATCCATTGATTCTTCAGCTGCACGGGGGATTACTTATGGTTATCAAGTTGCTGCTGTTGATAGTTTTGGCAATGAAAGCCTGAAGACTGAAAAGACTACTGTTGTACCTGCAGATATAATTGCACCGCCCTCACCAGTAGAAATTAAAGCAACAAGTAGTACAAATGGCGTAAGAATAACATGGAGAGCAGTTAGTGTTGATGACCTGTTCGGCTACAATGTTTATAGTTCATATCTTCCGAATGGTATTACAAAAAAGCTGAATAATGAGCCGCTACATACAACAGAATTTTTCGATCCCACTGGAGTTGAAGGTACATACTATATTGTTTCTTCACTCGATACTTCATTGCACGAAAATAAATCCCAGGCAGAAGAAGCTACAAAATAGATCAAGAATAAATATGGAAAAAATGTTAAAGTATATAGTTCCGGCTTGTCTAATATTTTTATACACTAATAATATTTTGGCACAACAGCCCTCTAAGATAACTGCTATTGCAATTGAAATATATCAAGCCGGTAACTCAGAAGAAGCAATAAGGCTACTACAACAAGCCATTAGCATAGATCCTAATTTTCTTGACGCAACATTGATTCTTGGACAAATATATCTTGAAACTAACCAGCCTAAAAGTGCTAAAAACATATTACTCAAGTCATTAGAAATAATAAAAGATAATCCTGAAGTACACTATGCTTTGGGAGTTGCATATTTTAATATGCAAAATTTCGATAGTGCAGTTGTTCAATGTAAAATAGTTCTGAAATTAGATCCCAAAAGTAAGGCTGCGCTGGAATTAATCTCCTTGAGTTATTTAAATCTAGGAGTAATGGCCTATCAGGATAATAAAAAAAATAAAGCTATAGAAAAATTCAGGCAAGCTATAGAATCTAATGAGCAAAATATACAGGCATTTAAAAACCTAGCTGTGACAACTTATGAACTTGGTAATAAAGAAGAAGCCGAAAGATTTATAAAAAGAGGATTAAAAATTGAAACCAAGGATAAGATTTTATTAAAAATTTTAATTCAGATTTATGTTGATGCAAATAAATTGCAGGAAGCTTTGGAACCAGCCGAAAAATATTATAAATCTTATCCCCGGGATGTAGATGGTGCGCTTCAATTAGCTTACCTGTATCGTTTTAACAACCAAGGTGATAGAGCATTTGATATATACGAAGAATTACTGAAGCAATTTCCGGATGAACAGAGAATTTATGATGATTATTCAGAGCTTTATAAGTACAAAGGTAAATTCGATGAAGCCGTTAGTATTTATATGAAATCTCTTAATCATCTTAATGATAAAACTTTGATATATGAAAAAGTTGCAGAGATTTATATTGAAGCAAAAAGGTATGAAGATGCAAGAAAGGCATACCGTAACGCTCTAGTTAGTTCAAGAGATAGTGCCAGGGTATATCATAAAATTGCACTTACTTATATCACCGAAAAAAATAAATGGGAAGCTATTCAAATACTTCAAGTAGGATTAAAAAGTTCTCCAAATAATTGGGATTTGTACCGAGAACTCGGAAAGGTTTTGGAAGATTCTTCTTCATACAATGCGATACAAAATTATGAATTTATGCTAAAACTACGCCCAGATGATCCATTTCCTTATATACGGCTTGGTGTTATATATAATAATATTGATTCGACTAAACTTGCTTCTGAAAATTGTCAAAAAGCAATTGATTTAGGAACAGAGTTACCTCTCCCGTATCATATTTTAGCTGAAATACAAAAAGAAAAATTAGACACTGCCAGTTTCCAAAAAAATGAGGTATTATCAATTTCAAAGTCTCTAAAAATAATAGCACAATTAAAATCTGATTATCTTGGAAAGTTTAGCAAAGGTATTGGCAAATTGGATTATACTAAAATTGAGAAAATGAAAACTGATTCTGAAATAATATTAGAATTTACTCAAAATTTACTTAAGCAAGGTTTAGAAAATTTATTACAAGTAAACAAACCAACCTACCTTGAAAATGAAATAATTCAATGGAGAAAAGACTATTCCCAAAATCCATTATTGCTTGAGTACCTTGGGAAAATTTATGAAGAAGAAAACAAAATTGATAATGCATTATCTGTGTACAAGGAACTCATCAAATTTCATCCGCAAGAAAAAGAAGGGCATATAGGAATGGGAAGGATTTTGACTTTAAAAGGGGATCTCAGAAGTGCTATACTTGCCTATAAGCGGGCTCTTACAATTGATAGTCAGGATGAAATAATTTATGAGAATTTAATTTATTTAAGTCGTGCTACCGAAACGACTAACGAACTAATTAATAGTTGGAGTCTTTTAGAAAAACGTGAACCAGAAAATAACATTTTACTTTCGAATTTTGCAAAAATCTTAAGGATTGAAAATAAAACTGATGAGTTGAAGAGGGTAGAAAAAAAGCTCGAACAAATTGTCTCAAACGAAAAAAACAGGGAATAAATTAATATTTTACCCAAATGAAACGGGTAGTTGGTATATCCTTTCTATTTATTTTGGCAAATCTATTTTCGGCTATTGCTCAAGAGAAGACCGACACAAGCAGTGGTACGGATGAAATTCTTTCCAGAGCATTTCAGATTAGTGGACAGTTAGGTTTATATGGGGAACTTTACACCATTCATGGTAAAGATAATCGTAGACCACCAGCAACTGGCCGAATATTTTTTCAACCAACAATAACCCTCTTTAATAACTTTAGTATTTACTTTGACATCTTTATTTCTACAGAAGGAAGTCAGGCCAGGCAGCAGCTTAGTACACTTTCGCTACACCCCGGATGGAGCTGGGGAAAAGCACATCTTGGCACTTTCAATCATCAATTTACACCACTGACGCTAAGCGGAGAAACTATAACAGGTGGTGGATTAGAATTGTTCCCGGGAATATTCAGATTAGAAATTGTTGGTGGGAGAACGAGGAGAAAAGTTAATAATGGTATTTATAATTCGACATATACAAGGCATTTATACGGAGTTAAATTAGGATTAATTACCGGAGAAGGTTCTTCTACTAATATAAATATTGTAAAAGCTAAAGATGATATTTCATCTCTTCCTAAAATTACGACTGCTGGGGTAGATAGTGATTCAACTGAATTACAGTACAGAATAACACCGAAGGAAAATTTAGTACTCAGCATGAATACAAATTTTAACTTTTTAAAACTCTTCAATTTTAGTGGTGAAATAGCTGGTAGTGTATTAAGTAACAATTTAAATAGCTCAGTAATCGAAAGTGATGATATCCCAAAGTTTGTTAATAATCTATTCAAAATTAGAACCTCAACAAATGTTGATTTTGCATATCAAGCAGGTTTTAAATTTAATTATGATATTGTAAATGTCGGGGTATTCTATTCTGTTATTAACCCTGGGTATCAATCACTTGGAATAACTAGTAATATCAATGACGAGAGAACTATTAAAGCAGAAGCCGGCATTAGCTTGTTGGAAAAAAAATTAACGTTAAGAGGTAACTATCAAATTCAGAATAATAATTTGCTTAATCAAAAACTATTTACATTAGTAAGAACTTCATTTGGAATATCAACCACATATCAACCAATCAATACTGTTTCCTTATCTATTAATATGTCCAGAAATATAATGAAGAATGATACAGAATTAGAGACTAATAAAATAGAAAACCTGGTTTCACTTTATTCAATAAATACTTTATGGCAATTAGATGTATTAAATATGAAACATTCACTTTCCGTAAGTTATTCTCACCAAAAGTCGGAAGATTTAAATATTCTTCGGAAAGATTATTCCTCAATTTCGAAAAACATTAATATGGGAATTACTACATTATTTAATAATAACTGGACGTTATCGCCTATGGTTTCAATTAATATTTTTGAAGTGCCTAATAGGACTTATCAGGCGACACAAACATATAGCATGATGGCTATGATTAGAATGTTAGAGTCTAAATTATCTAATTCATTTACGCTTAGTTATATGAACTCAAGTGATATAAATTCTGTGATGTTTACTCTTCAATCAAGTTATAATATTTCCAAATACGATGTTGTTCAGTTTACTTTGAGGACATCAATGTATTTCGGAAAATTAGAAAATGTACATGATTTTAAAGAACATCGTGGAACAATAAACTTTGTCCATAGATTCTAATATAATTTGAAGAGTATTCTTTAACTATGATTATAGAAAGAATAATAGGAGATAAAGAAGTCATTCGTGGTCTTGATTCCTAGAATTGTTGATCCAAATTCAAACATCTTTAAACAAATTTAATTGTTTTTCATAGAAAGCTGTTTCAATTATAAATGAAGCTTTGGTTCTATCGGAATTTTATTGAGTCAGGAGTTATATATGAAACACTTAATAACTTTATTCTCAATTTTATGTTTGATTACCATTTCACTAACACACGCGCAAATTCAACAAACCACTATGATTAAAGAAAGAATAATAGGAGATAGGGAAGTTATTCTTGGTCTTGATTATTTGTATCGTAATTCGATGAAGATGCATGAAAGAAAAACATTATTACCGTGTGCTGATACTTTAGTTAAAAAATTATCGATTCCTATTGAAGATGTTCCCATTGAGGGCTATTACTCAGAAACTCCTGAGTTAACATATTATTTTAAATTGATTAAAAGCCTTCAAAATGTTAATATTGTTAGAAGATCTGAAATTTCAGATATGAAAGAATATCAGAAGTTATTAGAAGTATTTGGCTCACCTATATATGGTGAATCTAATTTCGAAAATTCAATATTTCCTCATGCAGTTGATCCGATTTCGACATCTTTGAAGAAATTTAGTCCTGCTTGGTGGAAAGCTGTTTCAATTATAAATGAAGCTTATGAAAACATAAAAGATAGTAATAATTTTTCACTGACAGGAATAGGTATATTAACAAAGGACCCAGTTGTTATAACGGCATTAAGAGAATCTGCTGTATTATTTTTAAGCGTTGAAAGAGCAAGTCCGGAAACACCCAAATATCAATATATCTGGAGTGTAAGCAGCAATATTGAAAATCTAATAAATATGTTCATTTATGAGTTTAATAAATTTATTCCCTATAAAATATTATACGCAAATAAGAACAATTCAGAATATTTCTATAATGCATATGAAGAAAACAGACTAATAGGTAGGTGTGTGTGTATAGGTAAGGATAATAGTTTAAATAAATATTACCACTGGGCTATTAATAAAAAAGATAGCTCTGATGAATTAAATTTTGTTGAATTCTGGGATGATAAAATTTGGACAACTGAACAATATCGTTTAAACATATACAGGTCCGAATAAATTTAAGGGTCAACCATAAATGTCAGAGCCTAAAACCATTTATATCAATTTCTATGATTCTATTACTCCTGATCATGTAAAACATATAATGGCTTCTCTTTCAGAAATCATCAGTAAAGAAAAACCAGATAAAATTTATTTTCTTTTTTCATCTTGTGGTGGTTCTGTAGAAGCCGGAGTTGTTTTATATAATTTTATTCGTTCACTGCCGGTAGAAATAATAATGCATAATACTGGTAGTATTGATTCTATAGCAAATATTGTATTTCTTTCGGCAAACACACGGTTTACTTCAGACCATTCATCTTTCTTGTTTCATTGCATTATTCAACCTGTCAATGCAAACACAAACCTTACAAAAAGCCAATTACAAGAACTTATCAGCGGCATCAATATTTCCGAAAATAAAATCGCAAGTATAATTGCTGAAAGAACTAAATTACCACTTGAAGAGATTAGAGAGCTTTTTTTGCAAGGGGAAGCTAAAAATCCTACTTTTGCTCTCCAAAAAGGAATTGTTCACGAGATTAAAAATCCTTCAATTCCTAAGGGTACTGAGCTTCTCTCTTTTAATCTGTAATAATATATCCGGGGAAAATAATTATCGGAATTGACCTAAAAAGGAATTTCGCTTTAGTTTTTTTACAATATCACCGCAAATATAGCCGCACTTAATAAATAAAAAAATAACTTTACTCAAAATTGATAGTTTTTTACTCAAAATTGGTAGAAAAACCATTCTTTAAATCTTACCATACTGGTAGTATTTAGTTGAACTCTTAAAAACCTAAAAGAAGGTTTTTATATGAAATGAAGAGTAACCAATAAACCATTTAATTCTATCACAGTTTTATTAAAGTCAGGATATATATATGAAACACATAATTACTTCATCCACACTTTTCTTTTTGATTTTTGCCTCACTGACACAAGCTCAAATTCCGCAAACCATCAGCTACCAGGGAGTTCTTACTGATAATGCCGGTATAGTAGTTCCCAATGATAATTATACTCTTACATTCAGATTATATGATGCCATCACTGGCGGTACTCTTCTTTGGGAAGAATCAAGAATTATTCCTGTAGAACAAGGTTTGTTTGAAGTTATTCTTGGTGAAGTAGTGCCAATTACTTTGCCATTCAATCAACCATACTGGCTTGGTATTACAGTGGGTACAGATCCGGAGCTTTCTCCTAGAGCTGCATTAAGTTCTGTTGCTTACAGCTTTAATGCAGGAAACATCGTGGATAATTCCATTACAACAAATAAAATTGTAGATGGTGCCGTAACGCAATCAAAAATATCATCGGATGTAACATTGCCTCCGGGTGGTAATGCCGGAGGTGATTTATCAGGTACGTTTCCTAACCCTATTATCGCAGATAACAAAATTACTTCACAAAAGATTCAGGATAGTTCAATTACTCTAAACAAACTTTCTCCAGAGGCAAAAATAGCAGGTGGTGATTTATCAGGATTCTATCCAAATCCATTTATCAGTAATAATAAGGTTGTTAAAAGTATTAATGGGATTAAAGATGATGTTAGTATTATAAGTATTGACCCCGGTCCTGGTCGTATTCTCATATCTGAATCTGAACAAGGCAACTATATAATGATTCAGCTCGATGGGTATTATAATTATAGTATAGATGCCCTTTGGGTAAAAGTGATTGAATTAACAAAGAGAATTGAAATACTAGAGAAAAAAGACAGTTACTAATTATAAGAACATTATGAACATTATAAAGGTAAGGGGGAATGAATAATTATGTATATAAAAAATTTTATATTTTTTAATCTTGTTATATTAATCTGCGCTCCTCTGGTTGTATCCCAATACAAAATAGAAAAATATATTTTAAGCAGTGCCGGCACTAATAGCATAAATTCAAACTTCAGACTAAAAGGAACATTAGGAGTGCCGTTTACCCAAGAGATGCAATCAGCTTCAACCGTAATAAAACCGGGCTTCTGGAATTCGGTAATAATAATTACGGATGTTGATGAAGAGGTAGAATTGCCAAAAGAATTTGCACTTTATCAAAACTATCCTAATCCCTTCAACCCTGCTACAACAATAAAATATGAGTTACCAAAAGAGGTCCCTGTTATATTAAAAGTATATAATATTTTAGGTCAGGAAGTGGAAACATTAGTTAATTCTATTCAGCAGGCGGGGAGATATGAAATAGTATGGAATGCTTCAGGATTAGCAAGCGGCTTTTATCTTTACATGATTGAAACCGGAACCGGGTTTGTCTCGGTAAAAAAGCTTATTCTATTAAAGTAATACAATTCTATTGAAAGAGGTTTTAAATGAATCTAACTAAAAATACTGATACGAATCATTTGGTCCCAACAGAGTTTTACTTATGTCAAAATTATCCAAACCCATTTAATGAAAAGACAATTATAAAATTTTGTGTGGCTTATAAGACTAAAGTAAAATTGGAAGTTTTTAACTCTGAAGGTAAAATGATAAAAACTCTTTTAGATGAAGAAAAGGAAGCTGGTACTTATGAAGTAAACTGGAATATAAAAAATTTACCAAAAGGAGATTATTTCTATCAACTTAAAGCCGGGAATTTTATTTCAAGAAAAAAGCTCACTATCATTAAATGATTTTAAATCAGCTTCGGTAGTTATAGCTCTGCGAGTTGACAATAAGTGATTCGCCAATTTTGGCAAGAACATTTGTAGGTTTACACTAAAAAACATCTTCAAAAACATTAAAAAAATAACTATATAAAACATAAAAAAGGAGGATATATGAAAAAATTTTATTTATTAATTCTAATAACCATTTCTCTTATTGTAGTTTGTGATAAGGATGAAAATCCTATCGAATCTACTGATTCAGGAATTGTTATATATGAGGGTAAAACCTATCATACAATAACAATAGGTAATCAAGTATGGTTAAAAGAAAATCTAGATGTAGGAACGATAGTCCATGGAAACCAAAATCAAACAAATAATGGAATAATAGAGAAATATTATTACGATAATAATTCTGGAGATAGTGTTTATGGCGGTCTATATCAATGGGATGAAGCTATGCAGTATTCATCAACAGAAAGAGCAAGAGGTATTTGTCCTCAGGGATGGCATATTCCAACAGTAACAGAATGGGAAATATTAGCCACAACGCTAAATAATGATGGGAACTCACTAAAGGCAATTGGGCAAGGTAGTGGCAATGGAGCCGGAACAAATACCAGTGGTTTTTCTGCATTGTTGGCAGGCGAAAGGGAATTAAATGGTAGCTTTGGATTTATTGGAAGTTCTGGAGGATTTTGGACTTCAACTGAGAGGGGTTCAGATTACGCAAGAAGCATTATATTGTATAACAATAATAGTACTATCGGTTTCAATGATGCTATAAGAGGGATTGGATTAAGTGTTCGTTGTATTAAAGATTAAAATATTTTTAAAAATAATATTTCGTTGAAAGAGATATGCTGCTAAAATAGTGGATAAACAATTTGGTAACTGCCTTGACAAATTGATTTCAATTTCTAGAAAGGTGGAAAGCTATATATTAAATAATTCGTCAATATTGGCGAAAAATGATGATAAGTTGATGACAGATACTTAATTCAAATTATTTTATAAGTGCTTAATTAACAATGGATTAGTGACCAATAATATTTATAAATATTAACTGGCATACTTTTAACTAAAATTAATTAAGCCAAAAGGAGGTAAATAAAATGTTGAGTTATAAGAAATCCCGCTATGTGGGAGAAAAATTATTCTATTTAGTTCTTATTCTCTTTTTACCAGCAGAAATATATCCTCAATGGGTGCAAACAAATGGACCTTGTAAAGCTGATATTAAATCTTTTGCTGTTTCAGGAACCTATATATTTGCCGGTCTTTATTCAAACCTTTCTCTTGGAGGGTCAGTCTATATTTCTACTGACAATGGTACTAGCTGGAATCCAACAGTGTCAGGGGTATATGGAGATGTTCAGTCTCTTGCAGTAAGTGGAGACTACCTCTTTGCTGGCACTCATGATGGCGTCTATCGTTCCACCAACAATGGTACAAACTGGACTAAAGTAAATTCAGGATTAACAACTACAGATGTGTGGTCTCTTGCTGTCATTGGAAATAATTTATTTGCTGGTACCGGCAGCGATGGTGTCTTCCTTTCTACTAATAATGGCGCAAGCTGGACTGCAGTTAACACATATCTAACTACTACTTATATTTTATCTTTAGTAATAAGTGGAACTGATCTATTTGCAGGTACTTATGGGGGAGGTGTCTTTCGTTCTACCAACAACGGCACTACCTGGAGTGCAGTTAATTCAGGTTTATCAAATATGATTGTGTGGTCTTTGGTTACAAGCGGAGTAAACCTATTTGCTGGCACTTATGGAGGAGGTGTCTTTCTTTCGACAAACAATGGCGAAAGTTGGACAGCGGTAAATTCGGGTATATCAAATTTTGTCATATTGTCTATTGCTGCAGTTGGAACTAATCTCTTTGTAGGCACTAATGGTGATGGTGTATTTAAATCTACAAACAATGGCACAAGCTGGACTGCAGTTAGCTCAGGGGTAACTAACTGGATAGCACAGTGTCTTGCTGTCGTGGGGACGAAACTTTTTTTGGGTACTAGCGGAGGTATCTTTCATTCTACCGACACAGGTACAAGCTGGATTGCGACCAATTCCGGTTTGCCCAAAGAATCCATCACTTCTCTTATTGTTAAAGGTACATACCTATTTGCAGGCACTTATGGAGGAGGTGTCTTTCTTTCTACCGATAAAGGTATAAGCTGGAATTCTGTAAATTCCGGGCTAACAAACTTTGGTTTTGTCGAGTGTCTTATTGTTAATGAGGAAAATCTATTTGCTGGGACTTATGAAGGTGGGCTCTTTCTTTCCACCAACAATGGTACAAGCTGGAAAACTGTAAATTCAGGGTTAACGAACTTAAATGTGTGTGACCTTGCTATAAGTGGTGTAAATATATTTGCTGGAACTAATGGCAGACACAGATCCGATTGATCTTTTACAAGGGATGTTTGAGGATTGGAAAAGTTCACTTTTTACTGTCGTTGATCCATTCCTTTCTCGGATTACTGCTACACCGGATACTTTACCTGCTGATGGCTCTTCTAAATCTGTTATTAGAATTATTCCTAAGAACAACTCAGACACATTGCTCGCAAGTGGGAAAGAAATACGATTGTTTAACACAGGCGCAGGCAGTTTAAGTGCAGTTAATGATTTAGGAAATGGAATTTATGAAGCAACGATAGCATCACCTGCAATTGACAATGATACAATTTCCGCAGGAGTTATTTCAGGTCCCGACACTGTTTCAATTTTTTGGAAAGCTGTTGTAACTTTTGTTAATTCAACGTCAGTAGAAGAAAAAAATAGTTCTCATCTCGAATTTCATCTTTACCAGAATTATCCAAATCCGTTTAACCCATTAACAAGTATTGAGTATAGAGTAGGGAGTATTGAGTATGTAATAATTAAAATTTATGATATACTTGGAAATGA